>CAMPHR010000025.1 GCA_946886075.1 uncultured Novosphingobium sp.
CCTGCATCTGCGCCAGGGTGAAGCTCGTGCCCCCCACCGTGATGCTCGCGATCCCGTCGGTCGCCGACACCGTGAAGCTGCCGCTCGTCACATGGCTGCCATCATGCGCCGTCCCACTCGGCAGGCCTGCCTCATAGACGGTTGCGTCAGGGCCGTTCAGCGATGCCGTCACTACGCTTGCGCTGTCGGCCGCGCCCTTCACCGTGATCGTCAGCGTCGCAGGTGATTGGTCGCCATCGGCGTCCGTCATCGTGTAGCTGAGAGTGAAGTCCTTGCTGAACCCGCTGCCGAGCGCCTGCGTCGCCGCCCGGCTGTTATCGAGCACATAGCTCCAGCTGCCATCGCTATTCTGCACCAGCGTGCCATAGCTGTTGAGCTCGGCCACCGCCGCTGCATCCGCGCCCCAGGCGACGAATCCCTTGGGCGTGTCCGCACCCGACACGTCGTTGTCCAGCACATTGCCAGACAGGCTGTTGATAGCGCCGTCTTCGACAACAACATTGCCAACATCGTCAATCGCTTTGGGCACGTCATCAACAATGCCGATCGTCAGCGTTGTCGCGGCAGCATCTCCGTCACTGTCGGTCACGGTGACGGCGAAGCTATCCTGCGTGTTGTCGCCTGAGGTGGCGGTTTCCAGCGTGTAGCTATAGCTATAGCCCGAAGTCGGCGATCCGGTGACGGTCAGGGTACCGAAGCTGCCTTTGACAGTGCCGCCATTGGTTACATCGACATCGTTGATGACCAGCGAGCCAACCGTATCGTTCCCGGTCGTGACGATCAGTGTTCCAGCGGCAGTCTCCGCTGAGGAATCAGCATTGGAACCATTGGGGTTCAGCGCCGCCTCATCCACCAGCGTGTCCGAACCGGCCTGAACCTCCACGGTCGGGGTTGAGTCCGGTTGCAGGGTGACAGTGACCGTCGCCTGAGACGTATCGCCGTCGCCATCCTGGATCTGATAGACAAAGCTTGCTGTGCCTTCCTGACCCGCTGCCGGGGTGAAGGTGAATAGCCCGGTTGCGGGATCATAGACCACCGCCCCTTCTGCTGGACCGCTGACAATCGTCACGCGCACGGCGGGATTATTGTCGATGTCCACGCCGTCAGCGCCGAACACGTCATTTGCCAAGGCATTGATGACAACCGACGCACTTTCTGTACCCTGGTGGGCAAGGTCATCATGCGCGGTAGGAACATCGTCGATAACATTGACCACAAGTGTCTTGGTGACGCTGTCACCGTCAGCGTCGGTTACCGTGACTGTGAAATTGTCGGTGACGGTGTCGCCTGCAGTGTTGTCGGTGACCGTGTAGCTATATTCGATCACGCCCGGAGCGACGCTGATGATCGTCAGCGTGCCGCTCGTTCCGGTGATCGTCTGCCCCGGACCGGTGACGACCTGGTCATTAATCCTGATCGTCGCGGGCGTATCCAGCGCCACATAAGTGATAGTGCCGGTCGTCGTCTCGACGGCGGCCGGTTCGTTCGACCCAGGAGATTCGCCCGGACGATTCACCGTGCCCAAGCCGGCTTCGTCCACCACGGTCCCGGCGCCGGAGGTGGGAACCTCCAGTTCAGGCACATGATCTTCTTCCTCATCTGGCGCGATAGGTAGGATTTCCCGCTCTTCAGGCTGCGTGAAGGCCAATTCGGTCGGCGGGAGCAGATCGCCCAGATCGTGAGGATTCCCCACATCGCCCTCAGCCGCCAGGAAATTACCGCCGGAGCTGCGCGCCGGACCAGCAGCGGGCTGCGGCTCATCACCGATCAGCAACGCAGCAAGGTTGACCGAGGGGATTTCCACGTCGCCCACGACGATGCGGGGCACCACGACTGCACCGTCCAGGATCACCATCTGCGTGCCATCGGGCAGCGTGACGATCAGGTTCCTGCCGTCGACTTCGATTTGATTGATGTCGGTTCCTGCGGGAAGGACAACTACGCCGTCCGGACCCGTGGCTACCGTGCGCATCGTGCCTGGTTGGATAGGATGCCCCTTCACGCGAGCAGCGAGTGCATCCAGTGCTGGGTCATGCGCCTGCTGACGGTCAGCGGCGGCATCGACATTCCATTCGCGCTCGAAATCCATCTTTCCATCCCATCTGTCACCGTGGGACGGACCGAAGAAGTGCGCAGAAGACTGTCTCCCAACACTGCATAAGTGGTTGGGAAGGTTATCTTCAAAGACACACGGCATTAGCGGATCAGCTATTGCCCATTGTCTGCAATCTCCGCCGGTCAGGCTGCATCAGCCCTTCACCGCCCCGGATTAACCCCATCGTCTTATTACTTCTGACCCGACGGCTTATCTTATTCAGCAGCAGTAAAGTGAGTCACGGAAAATCAACTTTTATTAACCATTTAAATGGAATGGCGCTGGAAAAATAACTCAAGACTTATTTCCAAGGATATAGATAAATAATCGCAAGTATATCTTTCGCTCTATAGCGCGAAACTAATCGAGGTTAATGATCGAGGGGAGGACCGCTGCGACTCGGACTACTCCTTCAGCGACCTTGTCCGACCTGAGCTTGTCGCGGCTTCGGAAATGAAAAAGCGGGCGGCCAACCAATTGGCTGACCACCCGCTCCCTGTGCGACCCAAAGGATGATGTATTTATGGCGCCCGTAGATCCGGAATCGTCAGAGTTGCTGCCGACGAACAACGGGAAATTAAACGCCTCCGCCCAATGGTTGCACGGAAATAGCAGCCGCAACCGGTTTAGCAATTCACCCTAAGGGCTATATCATCGGTATAGGAAAATGGGCTCATTCCACTCCGCCTGCGGCATCGGACGTGGGAAGCTGCGCCGCTATCTGGGCCATGCGCCGGCTGCGCTCGCTCGCCACGCCGGTCGTTCTGCGGAACGACGCGAGCGCATAGCTCACCAGCGGCGCGGCTGCATCAGGCCGCTTGCGCGCCAGATAAAAATCGATCAAATTTTCCAGCGCCAACTGGCAATCGGGATCATCCTCACCACGCGTGCGCAGATAGCTGTCAAAGACGCGGCGAAGCAGTTGCTCAGTCTCCTGATATTGCCCAGCACTTTCCAATGCCAAGGCAAGATCATTGGCGGAAATCAATGTGCGTGGATCATCCGGTCCGAACAGCTCGTCAGCGAGAGTGAGCGCCTTGCGCGCAGGCTCCGCTCCTTCGGCCGGACGCCCCGCGGCATAAGCGGCCTGCGCCGTTGCTACTAAAGATCTCCACTGCTTCTCCCTGGCTTCAGTGACGTCGGCCACATAGGGCGCCTGCGCCCATGCCGCTGGCGTCAGACATAGAAGTAATAAAGCACAAGGTCCGGCTTTCCCGGTGAAGAATTGAAAGACCATCCGGCTTCTCCCCTGCCGCACCGCCTAATCTGTCGAACATTCACCAAAGGTGAAAAACAACTGAGGCGCAACTGCTCAGGAAACAAGCGCCTCTATCAACGCTTTCACCTTCTTCTGCCGCCATTGGGGTAGCGGAGCAATCAACCAATAGGCGAATGCGGAACTCTGCAGCTCCCCGACCTGCCGCACGCGTCCTGCCTCGATGTCAGCTTGCGCGAGCAGCAGCGGCACGGTGGCCTGCCCGAAACCGTTGATGGCAGCTTCGATGGCGAGCCCCGCGTCGGCCACACGGATGGCGGCCGGTTCGCTTCCTGCAGGACAGCCGGGCCAATCGACGCGAAACGCCGGGCTTCCCCCAGCCGCCTCAACAGTGACGAAGCTCGCCTCGCCCAGCTTGACGCCTTCATGCTCACCCGGCCCTTCGGCAAGACGCAGCGCCAGGTCCAGATTGGCTTCTGTAAAGTCCAGCGCCTCATCCGCCGAAACCAGCGCAAATTTGAGATCGGGCTGGCTCGCGGCATAGCTCGCAAGGCGCGGCTGCAGCCATCTGGCGGTTATGTCGCGCGGCGCAGCAATGGTCAGCGAGGAACTGGATTGCCCCGCCTGCATCGCCCGCACCGCTTCTTCAAATTCCAGAAAGCCTGCGCGCAGGGCCTCAAGCCCCGCTTCAGTTTCCGGGGTAAGCTCCAGCCCCTTGGGCGTCCGGCGGAACAGGACGACGCCAAGCAGGTCCTCGAGCGCCCGGATTTGCTGGCCAACGGCAGCAGGCGTCACCGCCAGCTCATCAGCCGCGCGAGTGAATGACAGATGCCGCGCAGCCGCATCGAGCACGCGCAGGCCGTTCAACGGCAAATGTGTCCGCTTCATTCAGCGACCGCCGGAGCTACGAGGGCAAAATGAGGAATGGCGATGTCAAACGTCTCCCCGCTGGCGCCGATCATATGATAATGCCCCCGCATGGATCCCGTCGGCGTGTTGAGCGGGCAACCCGAAACATAATCATAGCTTTTCCCCGGCTGCACCACCGGCTGCTCGCCGACCACGCCATCGCCATCCACGCGATGCTGCGCACCGCGCCCGTCAGTGATCACCCAATGACGGGTCAGCAACTGTACCGGCTGATCCCCGCCATTCTCGATACGGATATGATAGGCCCAGAACCAGCGTCCGCGGTCAGGCTCTGACTGCTCCGGAAGGAACGTAACAGCAACATGCACGTTTATATCGCGTGTGGTCGCATGGAAGGGAAAGAGCGCGTTCACCGCCAAAGAAATGCGCCTTTCCCCCTGCTCTCGTCAACGGCCTATCGACTTCAGCGCGCGATCAAGATCCTCGATCACGTCGTCCGCGTCTTCCAGCCCGACATTCAACCGCAGCATATCCTCGGTGATACCGACCTCGAGCCGCGCTTCCTCAGCCATGCCGAAATGGGTGGTCGAGGCCGGATGGGTCATCAGCGATCGGGAATCCCCGATATTGTTGCTGATATCGACCAGTTCGAGCCCGTTGAGCAGCCCATGGGCCTCTTTCCGGCCACCCCCGACATAGAGGGAGAAGATAGGCCCAGCCATCTCCATCTGCTTTGCTGCCAGGGCATATTGCGGATGGCTTTCCAGTCCCGGATAAAGAACCTTCGCCACGCGGCCTTCCAGGAATTTCGCCACCTTGAGCGCATTCTCGCTCTGGCGGCGGATACGCAGGTCCAGCGTCTCCAGCCCCTTCAGCACCACCCAGGCATTGAACGCGCTCAGCGTCGGCCCCGTGTTGCGGTGGAATGGCAGCAGCGTGTTGATGATGAAATCTTCGGTGCCGCAGATCGCGCCCGCCAGAACGCGGCCCTGGCCGTCCATCATCTTGGTCGCGCTATAGGCAACGACATCCGCCCCGAATTCCATCGGCCGCTGGAGTGCTGGCGTCGCAAAGGCATTGTCCACCACACTGGTGATCCCATGCTTCTTCGCGATGCCGCACACCGCCTCCAGGTCCACGACATCCATTGTGGGGTTGGCGGGCGTCTCGAAGAAGAACAGCTTCGTGTCAGGCCGTACTGCTGCTTCCCACGCATCATTGTCCGTCGCATCGACGGTTGTCGTCTCTATCCCGAACTTGGGCAGCAGCGTATCCGTCAACCACCGGCAGGAACCGAACAGCGCCTTGCCAGCGACCACATGGTCGCCAGCCGAAAGCTGACACAGCAACGCTGCCGTCATCGCCGCCATGCCAGTCGCGGTCGCGCGGCAGGCTTCGGCGCCTTCCAGCAACGCTATGCGCTTTTCCAGCATCTCGACCGTGGGGTTTTGCAGGCGGCTGTAGGTCATGCCCTGCTGATCGCCCGCGAAACGCGCCGCCGCGTCTTCGGCGCGATCGTAGCAATAGCCGCTGGTCAGAAACAGCGCCTCTGACGTCTCGCCCCATTCGCTGCGCGCGCTTCCGCCCCGCACAGCCAATGTCGCGGGACGCCAATTCTTGGTGATAGCCGGGTCCTGCCCGCTCTTGCGCTTCATTGCGTCTTCCTCAGTTCAGCGCCGCCAGCACCGCGTCGCCCATCTCGACCGTGTTCATGCTGCCGCCAAGATCAAAGCTGCGCGCGCCGTTGGCAAGCGCCTTGGCAACCGCGGCCTCGATCCGGTCGGCCTGTTCCGGCATCCCAAGCGAGTAGCGCAGCATCATGCCAGCCGACAGGACCGTTGCCAGCGGATTGGCCTTGCCCTGTCCGGCAATGTCGGGGGCAGACCCGTGGATCGGCTCGTACAGGCCCTGATTGCTGTCGTTGAGCGTTGCCGAGGCCAGCATGCCGATCGATCCGACGCACATGCTCGCCTGATCCGACAGGATGTCGCCGAACATGTTGCCGGTGACGATCACGTCGAACTGGCCCGGATCGCGCACCAGCTGCATCGCCGCATTGTCCACATACATGTGCGACAGGGCGACATCGGGATATTCGGCCGAAACCTCGATCACCACGTCGCGCCACAGCTGGCTCGTCTCCAGCACATTGGCCTTGTCCACCGAGCAAAGCTTGCCCCGCCGTGCACGCGCCGCCTGGAAACCCTGATGCGCGATCTTGCGCACCTGCTCTTCATTATAGGACATGATGTCATATCCTTCGCGCAGACCCTCGGCCGTCTTGCGCATGCCCTTCTCGCCGAAATAGACGTCGCCGTTGGTCTCACGCACGATCAGCAGGTCGATGGCGCTCGCCACCTCCTTTTTCAGGGCAGAAGCATCAGCAAGTTCGGGAAAGACTTTCGCCGGGCGCAAGTTGGAGAAAAGCCCCAACGCCTTGCGCAGGCCCAAAATCGCCTGCTCAGGGCGCAGATGCCGCTCCAGCGAGTCGCAATCGGGGTCACCGACTGCGCCAAACAGGATAGCGTCCGCGCGCCGGGCGATATCCAGCGTCTCGGGCGGCAACGGGTGGCCCACCGCTTTGTATGCAGCGCCGCCGACCAGCCCTTCCTCATAGGTCAAGCCATCGATCGCCAAGGCGTCGAGCACGCGCCGCGCCTGCGCGATGATCTCGGGGCCGATACCATCTCCGGGAAACAGGGCGATCAACATGGCGCGAAAACTCCTTCAATGTCGTGGCCGCCCCTTATGAAGCCACCGCGCCTCACGCAACCGCTCTTTTCAACCGGTCGACCAGCCTTTCGCGCGCAGCGACCGTATCGGCACGCCAGTCGGTCAGCACCGACCGCTCCAGAAAGAAGCCTGTGAGCCGCAATCCGTCCAATATGCTGGACCAATCCCCGCTGCCTCCTTCGAGCAGGAAGCGCGGCAACGGCAGCAACCTGCTTTCATATCCATGGGCGCCCGCCCTGCTGACGGCCGCGGCACTGCGCGGGCTGACAAAGGCCAGATCGTCGTTGCCACCCGTCGCGGCGCATCGGCCGAGATCCAGGCCAAAGCCCAATTCGGCCAACAGCAGCAGTTCGTAACGCACAAGCGCAGCCGCCCATCCTCGCGCCGCTGGCGCTGCATCGACCGCCCCCAACACACCGTCCAAAGCCTGGAATAGCGACGGGTAAGGCGTCCCTTCCGGCAACGCCACTGCCGTAAGCGCACAGACCCAATCGATCGCCGCAGCCGGAAGCGGTTCTGTCAGCAAGGGCGCTCGGCTATGGTCCAGCTCGACGGTCAACCCGGCAAGCTGCTCTTCGGTTCGCGCCCGGAACTCCGCCTTGACGCTGTTCCCCGGCAGCAGCACGGGCCGCAAGGCGCGCGATCGGCCTCCCCGGACATAGCCAGCCACCAACCCATGATCCGGCGTCAGCAGGCGCGCAATCGCCCCATGTTCGCCATGAGCCCGAACCCCGCAGACCAGGGCAGAAGTGATGACCACCGCCATCCATCATCCTTAGCGGCGCGAACGTCACCGCGCCATCGCCTTGGGCGCATCCGGATAAAAGGTTGATATAGGTTGTTTCTGTATCCGGGCTGTGGTGAAACATGATTGTGGGAGTCGGGGGGCAAGCCACCATGTTGAATATGCCCAAGGCGTCATTATCCGCAATGGATCGCCTGGTGCTCTGGTTGGGTCGATCGCCAACGCTGGGTTTTGCCATATCCCGCGTCGCCTTTGCGCTTGCCGCGACGTGGCAGGCTTCGGCAATGTTCGACGCCGATCTTGACTTTGTCCACATCATATCCCTGCTGCAGGGCGCTGTCTGGCTCTGGACCTTCCTTGGCATCGCGCAGCATCTGCTCACTCCGCCACTCGGCCTGATGCTCCGCCCGCTGACACTGATCGTGGATGCGATCGTCTTCCTGACGGTGATCGCGCTTTGCCCGCCTTTGCAGATCCCGGCGCTCGCCTGCCTATTTTTCGTCGCCTGGTCGGCATCCGAACGCTTTGGCCGAGGATCGATCATCATACTTGCCCTCTGTCTCATTCTCGCCTTCCTCGCGCGCGGCTCTTACGAAAGCTGGGCCGCCGAACGTCATGTCGCAGAGGTTGACCGCGCGATCGACGGAGTCACGGTCCTCATCGGTTGCACCATAGCGGCGGCGATGCTGAGCATGTCGATCCTGGAAAGGCGGCTGATCAGCTGGTCCGAACGGCTGCAAGCCGTGGGCCTGTCGTTCCAAAAATCGCTCCCCCGCTTTGTCGTGGAGCAGATATCGGAGCTGACCGCCGCTCGCTATTGCGCCTTCCTCTGGCAGAGCGGCGATGGCCCGATCCAGTACGAGCTTATCGATGGTGACGGTGTCCGCACGGTCACCCTTCCTGCGGAGCAGGTGCAAGCAGTGACCGGCATCACACCGGCTGACACACCCTTTGTATATTCGGGTCAATCCAGCCGCCTGCTGTTGCGCAACCGCCTCGGGATAACAAGAACGGAAAAGGCCGCTCCCCTGATGGAAGCCGTCTCCAGCCTCCTGGGTCCGGGCCAGGGTCTCAGCTTCCACGTCCATGCTGGAGAGTTGCGGGGCCGCCTCTATGTCGGCACCCGCCACGGCTGGTCCCCCGCCGCCCTCCTGCGCGCGTCGCGTATTCAGGAGGGGCTGGAACTATTCCTGGAACGGCATTTCTTCCTGCTCGCCTGGCGGGAACGAACCTTTGCCGAGGCACGTCTGGCGCTCAGCCGCGATCTTCATGACAGTGTTCTCCAGACGCTCGCCGCGCTGCGCGTCCGCTTGGTTACCGCCCAGCACGGCATGGCCGCCATCGACGCGCCGCACCAGCTTGCCGAACTGGCCGCCATGGAGGAGCTTGTCACGGCTGAGCAGGCCCATCTGCGCCGCCTGCTCAACGTCACCGGCTCCGGCCCCGGCGATGTCGACCTGGCTCGCGATATCGAAACCTGCTGCCGCTTCATCGCGCTGCAATGGGGCATCGAGTGCCGCCTGAACCCGACCGATCATCCGATGATGGTCAGTTCGGAAACAGCCGCAGAGGTTGAATTCCTGCTCAGGGAAGCCGCAGCAAACGCCGTAAAGCACGCCGCCGCCCAGCACATCACCGTGTCGCTTGCCCAAGCGGACGACGAGATACTGATCGCGCTAAAGGACAATCCCGGCGCCAAACCGGCCGAGCAGCAAAGCTATACAGGCGACTTCGAATTGCAGTCGCAATCCATCATGAAGCGATTGGGTAAGATCGGCGGCACCGCCTATTTCCACAACTTAAGCCTCAATTCATTGATTTCCATTAGACTCCCTTCATCCTTGCCGAGGTCTCAAATATGATGGCGCAGATAGCGATAGTTGACGATCACCCAATCTTCCTTGACGGAATGGCTCAGTTTCTGAGCTCGCACGGACATGATGTCATCTTTTGCGCCCGCTCGGTCAGTGAAGCCATTTCCCGCCTCCAGGCCGATCAACCAGACCTGTTGATCCTCGATGTCAGCATGAAGGATGGCGGAGGGCTCGCCATTCTCTCGGCCATTCGGCAGAGCGGCAGCAACGTCCCGGTCATCTTCATGACCGTCCATATCCGCCCTGACCAAACGCTGGAGGCGATCAAGCTGGGCGTGGATGGCGTGGTTCTGAAGGACAGCGATCCCAAGGAACTGCTGACCTGCATAGATGAGGTTCTGGACGGCAATAAATCCATCGCGCCCGCGGTCATGGAACAGGCGCTCGTCCACAGCATCTCTGCGCCGCAGAACGAAAATAACAGCTTGGCCGCGCTGACCGACAGAGAAATGGAAATCGCCGGACTAATCCGTGCGGGCCTACGCAACCGCGAGATCGCAGCCAGATGCGGGCTGACCGAGGGGACGGTCAAGGTCCATCTCCACAGCATCTTTCAAAAGCTGGGTATCAAATCGCGATCGGAGCTCATCATCATGATGTTGTCGATGGATAGCGACATACCCGCTGTTGGCATGCACTAAGGCGCAAACTCATAACTGGCTCAGTTGCTGTGGCGGTCGAGTGAAGCCTCGCATCCGCCGCTCAACTCGCTTCGGACGGAGCTTGCCATCAGGAACGCCGCGTGATCTGCTCCAGCGTGAACCAGCCTTCGACATAATTGGCATAATATAGCCCGAACAATGCCGCAGACAGGATGGTCGCGCGAACAGCGACGACCCCCGGCCGGAAGTTGCTGGGCGCGCTGTCGGCCTGCCCCTTCAGCATCACTTCACCCGTTTCATCGGGCGTGCGGATGCCGAACGGCAGGACGATGAACGCGCTGATCACCCAGAACAACACATAAATGGCGACGATCGCGTACCAATTCATGGCGCGCAGCCTTAGGCGCGAATGAGCAGCACGTCCACCACTGGCTTCTTGCCAGTCCAGCGTGTTGCTGTCCGCCGGACCGCCAGGCGCACCCGCTCGCGCAGAGCCTCTTCCTCCTGCGAACCCTTGGCCACAGCGACGGCGGCCTCCTCAGCGGCTTCGGCCAGGAACGCCGCCTTGTCCTCCTCCACCGGCACGCCTTGCGTGCGCACCGCAGGATCGCCCATCAGCTTGCCCCTGCGATCCAACGCTACCGCCACGCTGATCTGCCCGTGCAGCGCGACCTTGCGCCGCTCGTTCATCGTGGAACCGTCCGCCGGCAGGATCACATCGCCATCCAGAACGAGCCGCCCCGTGGCTTCATGGCCGATGATCTCGGGACCATTGGGCGCAAGGCGCAACAGGTCACCATTGGACTGCACGATCGCGCTCGGCACACCGCTCGCAAGTCCCACCCGCGCCTGCTCTGCCATATGCCGCCGCTCGCCATGGACCGGCAGCAATATTTGCGGCCGCACCCAGCGATACATCGCCTCCAGTTCCGGCCGTCCCGGATGCCCGGACACATGCACCTCGGCCTGGCGATCCGTGACCATCAGCACGCCCTTCGTCGCCAGGGCATTCTGAATGCGCCCGATAGCAATCTCATTGCCGGGAATTTGCTTGGACGAGAATACGACCAGATCGCCCGTGTCCAACTTGATCGGGTGGCTGTCGAAAGCGATCCGCGAAAGGGCGGCACGCGCCTCTCCCTGCCCGCCCGTGGCGATGATCATCACCTCGTTGCGGGGCAGTGCCATCGCATCATCCCAATCCACCGTGGGCGGAAAATCCTTGAGATAGCCCGCCGTCCGAGCGGTGGAGATGATCCGGTCCAGCGACCGCCCGGCGACGCACAGCTTGCGCCCCACGGCATTCGCCACCTCTCCCAGCGTCTGCAGACGCGCGGCGTTCGAGGCGAAGGTCGTGACCAGCACGCGCCCCTTCGCGCCAGTGATCGTCTGCATCAGCCCTTCGCGCACATCCCCCTCGGACCCGCTCGCCTCAGGATTGAACACATTGGTGCTGTCGCACACCAGCGCCAGCACGCCCTCGTCACCGATGGCCGTCAGCTCTTCTGGCGTCGAAGGCTGGCCGAGCACCGGCTTTTCATCGATCTTCCAGTCGCCCGTATGGAACACGCTTCCGTAAGGCGTGTCGATCAGTACCGCATTGCCTTCGGGAATCGAGTGAGCCAGCGGCACATAGCGGAAGCCGAACGGCCCAAGCGCGAAGCTGCCCTCATTGTCGATTACGTTTAGCTCGACCTCTTTGGCGAGGCCCTCTTCCTCCAGCTTCAGCCGGATCAACCCCGCCGTGAAAGGCGTCGCATAAAGCGGCACGCCCAGATCGGCGGCCAGATATGGTATCGCGCCGATATGATCTTCATGCCCATGGGTGAGCACGATGCCGAGCAGATCCTCGCGCCGCTCCTCGATAAACGACAGGTCGGGCAGCACAAGCTCGACGCCCGGATAGGCCGGGTCTGCGAAGGTCAGGCCGAGATCGACCATCACCCACTTGCCCTGGCAGCCATAAAGATTGACGTTCATGCCAATCTCTCCCGACCCGCCAAGGGCCAGGAAGAGCAGCTCGTCTTTAGGTGTCATCAGTTCTTCAAACTCCGCTCGTGCAACAGCGCCAGCCCCAGTATTGTGAGGTCAGGTGCGATCGCATCGAAAATGTCGCTATTCTCATCGAACAGGACGGCGAGCCCGCCCGTCGAAATCACTTTTGCGGGACGACCGATCTCCGCTCTGATCCGGGCAACCAGCCCTTCCATCATCGCCACATAGCCCCAGAAGACGCCGATATGCATCTGCGCTTCGGTGGTGCGACCGATAACCGATCGGTTCTCCGGTGGCGCGATCGCGATCTTGGGCAGCTTGGCGGCGGCCGCTACCAATGCATCAAGCGACAGGTTGATACCCGGCGCAATGATGCCGCCCTTGTACGTCCCTTGATAGTCGATGACATCGAAGGTGGTGGCGGTCCCAAAATCGATGACGATCAGATCGCCCTCATAAAGATGGTGCGCGGCGATCGCGTTGACAACCCGGTCAGCGCCTACGGACGCAGGCTCCGCTACGTCGAGCTCCACGCCCCACTCGACCGGCGCTTGCCCCGCGACCAGTGCGGCCGTCTTGAAATATTTCTCCGCCAGCACCTGAAGATTGTGCAGGGCGCGGGGAACGACGGTGGCGATGATCACCGCATCGACGTCCGCGATCCCATAGCCTTCCAGCATCAGCAGCTGGTTCAGCCACACCGCATATTCGTCCGCCGTTCGGCGCGGGTCCGTCGCGATCCGCCAGCGCGCGCGGATCTCCAGGCCGTCAAGCAGCGCGAAAACCACATTGGTATTGCCCGCGTCGATCGCGAGAAGCATGGCCCGTCCCCGGATATCAGATGAGAAGGATGTCGCCCGCATGAATGGCACGGGTATCGCCATTCGCCAAGCGGAGGATCAGCATACCTTGCTGGTCCAGCGTATCGAAACTGCCCTCGATGGTTTCGCCATCGGGTTGCACGACCCGCATCGCCGTGCCCGTGGGATGGGCGTTCAGCAACCAATGCGCCCTCACCGCCTCCAGCCCCTGGGCGCGCCAGATCGCCAGCCAGTGACCGAACAACTGAGTCAATCTGTCCAATAGCGCGCCAGCCTCGGCAATGTCGGCACCTTGCGCCCCCAGGCTTGTGACTGGCCGGTCCAACCCCGTTGGATGGCCAACCACATTAACGCCAATCCCGACGACGATTGCATCGCCGGCCCGCTCCAGGAGGATACCGGCGATCTTGGCGCCATCGACCAGAACGTCGTTGGGCCACTTGATCCGCGCCTGGCCGTCGCACAGAGGCGCTACCAAGGCGTGAACCGCATTGGCGGCGACCAGCGCGAGTAGATGCGCAGGCGGATCGCCCGCCCGCAGCCGCACCAATGTCGAACAATAGAGATTACCAGAAGGGCTTTCCCAGCTGCGGCCCATGCGGCCCCTGCCGCCCACCTGACGGCCAGCACGCAACCACGTCCCTTCCGCAACGCCGTGCTCGGCCAACGCCAGCATGTCGGCGTTGGTGGAGCCGGTTTCTTCGACGAAGCGGATGTCGCTCAGAATAGCGACGCCGCAGCCGCCGCGCTTGCCTTGTCCAGCACGGGGTTCAACAGATATCCGACAACGATCACCACGGCGCAGGCGGTCAGGATGATATTCTCCACCGCACCACCGCGCGCCTCGTAGGCCGCCGCAGGTTCGTCGAAATACATCGTCTTGATGATCTTCAGATAATAGAAGGCGCCGATCACCGAAGCCGCGATACCGAACGCGGCCAGCGCGGTCAGACCTGCAGCCACCGCAGCATCGAACACCAGAAACTTTGCCCAGAAGCCGAACAGCGGCGGAATACCGGCCATGGAGAACATGAAGATCGCCAGTGCCGCGGCCAAGCCCTTGCGCGACTGCGACAGACCCGCAAGGCTCGCGATGCTCTCGACCGGGCGCCCTTCCGCATCACGCATCTGCAGGATGCAGGCAAAGCCGCCAATCGTCATCACGACATAGATCGCCATATAGCTCATTGTCGCCGCCACGCCCGCAGGCGTCGCCGCTGCAAGGCCGATCAGCGCGAAGCCGACGTTGTTAATCGACGAATAGGCCATCAGGCGCTTGATGTTGGTCTGGCCGATCGCCGCAACCGCGCCGAAGATGATCGAAGCCAAAGCCACGAAGATCACGATCTGCTGCCAGTCCAGCCCGGCCGGGCCCAGTGCCTCGATCGCCACACGTACCGTCAAGGCCATCGCCGCAACCTTTGGCGCGCTGCCGAAGAAGGTGGTGACCGGCGTCGGTGCGCCTTCATACACGTCGGGGGTCCACATGTGGAACGGCACAGCGCTCATCTTGAACGCGAGGCCCGCCAGCAGGAACACCATGCCGAACAGCTCGCCCTTGCCGACGCCGTCGCCCAGCGCAACCGCGATGCCGTCAAAGCTGGTGCTGCCAGTGAAGCCGTAAAGCAGCGCTGTGCCATAAAGCAGGATGCCGCTCGCCAGCGACCCTAGCACGAAATATTTGAGGCCCGCTTCGGACGACCGTTCATCCTGACGCATGAAGCTCGCCAGCACATAGGCGGCAAGGCTCTGCATCTCCAAGCCAACATAAAGGGTCAGTAGGTCACCCGCCGACACCATCATTCCCATGCCGACGCTGCTGAACAGGATCAGGATGGGATATTCCGGCCGCAATGCGCCGCCCGCGAGGAAATAGCGCGGGGCAAGCAGGATTGCAGCGCCCGCTGCGGCATAAATGAGCGCCTTGGCAAAGACTGAGAAGGCATCAGCTCGCACCAGCCCGTCGAAAGCGATGGGGCCATGCGCCAGTGAGGTCGACAGGGTAAGACCCGCAACCAGCAGCGTCAGCACAGACAGCCAGTTTACCGCCCGGGCAGCCTTGTCCCCTGAAAAGGCGGCGATCAGCAACAAGGCCAAGCCGCCAGCGGTCAGCACAAGTTCCGGCAAAACGGCCAGGAGGGAAGCGGAATCAATCATCAGTGCGCCTCCCCCGACGCGGCTTCATGAGGTGTGGCGCCATGATCGGCTCCGTGGTGAGCGTCCGCGGCAGGAATAGCAGGACCCATCTTGATCCTGGAATCCCCTACTGGAGCAGCCGAAGCGATGCGGGCCTCCAGCGCCCGAATGTCGGACCGCATGGGCGCGAGGAAGCTTTCGGGATAGATGCCCATCCAAAGCACGGCGGCGGCGATCGGTGCCAGCAGCCACATTTCGCGCATCGACAGGTCCGGCATCGTCGCAGCGTCGGCATTCTTCTGCTCACCATAAGCGATGCGCCGGTAGAGGTAGAGCATATAGGCTGCACCTAGAATAATGCCCGTGGTGCAGACCAGCGCGACCCAGCTCGACGCCTGGTAGATGCCCATAAGCGCCAGAAACTCGCCCACGAAGTTGCTCGTGCCCGGCAGGCCAACGGAGGCCATAGTGAAAAGCAGGAACAACACCGCATATTTCGGCATGTTGATGCTGAGGCCACCATAGCGCGAAATCTCACGGGTATGCAGGCGGTCATAGATGACGCCGACGCACAGGAACAGCGCGCCAGACACTAGGCCATGGCCCAGCATCACCATCATCGCGCCCTCGATACCCGCCTGGTTGAAAGCGAACAGCCCGACCGTCACGATCGCCATATGCGCAATCGATGAATAGGCGATCAGCTTCTTCATGTCGGTCTGCACCAGCGCGACGAGGCTGGTGTAAACCACCGCCACCATCGACAGGCCCCACACCAGCCAAGCGAGCTGCGCCGATGCCTCCGGGAACATCGGCAGCGAGAAGCGGATGAAGCCATAGCCGCCCATCTTCAGCAACACGCCCGCCAGAATGACCGAACCGGCGGTCGGCGCCTGCACGTGCGCATCGGGCAACCAAGTGTGGACCGGCCACATCGGCATCTTGACCGCAAAGCTCGCGAAGAAGGCCAGGAACAACCAAACCTGCACATGCGGATCAAAATTATAGGCCATCAGCGTCGGGATGTCGGTAGTGCCTGCTTCATGCACCATCCACATCATCGCGATCAGCATCAGCACCGATCCGAGCAGCGTGTAGAGGAAGAATTTGTAGGACGCGTAGATGCGGTCCGCTCCGCCCCAGATGCCGATAATTAGGTACATCGGGATCAGGCCAGCTTCGAACATCACGTAGAAGAGGTAGAGATCCTGCGCCGTGAAGACGCCGATCATCAGCACCTCCATGAACAGGAACGCCGCCATATATTCACCGACGCGCTTTTGGATCGCATCCCAGCTTGCCCCGATGCAGATCGGCATCAGGAACACGGTCAGCATGATCAGCACCAGCGCAATGCCGTCGATCCCCAGCGCCCAGGCGAAGCGGCCGAAGATCGGCGCATATTCCTGGAACTGCCATTGCGCAGCGCTGCTCGATTGGTCGAAATTCGCCCAGAGCAGCACGCCGAGCGCTAGATCGACCAGCGTCGCCAGCAGCGCGATCCAGCGCGCCTGGTTCGCGCCCGCGTAGAGACAGGCGATGGCCCCCGCCATCGGCACTGCCATCATCAGGGAAAGGATGGGGAAGCCGTCCATTATCGTGTCATCGCCCAGGTTGCGGCCGCGGCGAGGCCGATCAGCATCACCAGCGCGTATGTGTAGAGGTAGCCGGACTGAAGCCGACGGGTGACTTTATTGCCCTGCACGACCAGTGCGGCGAGGCCATTAGGCCCGAAGCGATCGATGAAGCCCACGTCACCGAACTTCCAGAAGAAGCGGCCGATGGCAAAGGCAGGCTTGACGAACAGGAAGTGATACAGCTCATCAAAATACCATTTGTTGAGCAGGAACTGGTACAGAACTCCGAACTCCGCCACGAAACGGCGCGGCCAGTCGGTATTCTTGATGTAGCTGAGCCACGCGATGACGAAGCCGGTCAGCATCACCGCGAAGGGCGCAAATTTGACCCAGGTCGGCACTTCATGCGCTGCGTGCATCAGGTGACTGTCGAACGCCAAAGCGCCCTTCCAGAACTCGATGCCGCCTTCGGCTCCAATGAACTGGTCATGGAAGACAAAGCCCGCGAACACCGCGCCAAGGCTCAGCACCACCAGCGGGACTAGCATGACCCACGGGCTCTCATGCGGATGATAGCCACCCGTGCCGCCATGCAGGGCGTGAGCGTCGGCTTCGTGGCCATGCGGATCGTGCCCGGCGTTTTCCTGCGCCGGAGCATTGGCATGCTCGCTGCCATGACCGTGCGTCGCATGATCGTCATGCGCGGTTTCTTCGTCCGGCGACTCATGATGGCCATGGATCGCATGCTGGATATGCTCGGAAGCGGCCCAACGCGGCTTGCCGAAGAAGGTCAGGAACACCAGGCGCCAGCTATAGAAGCTGGTGAGCAGCGCCGCGAAAACACCCACCAGGAACGCGCCGGTGCCATAGCCGCCAGCGGCGAAGGCCGACTCCAGGATCGCGTCCTTCGAATAGAAGCCTGCGAAGCCATAGCCGATGAGCGGCAGGCCCACGCCGGTGATGGCGAGCGTGCCCAGCGTCATCGTCCAGAAGGTGATCGGGATCTCCTTCCGCAATGCGCCATAATAACGCATGTCCTGCTCATGGTGCATCGCATGGATGACCGAGCCCGCGCCGAGGAACAGCAGCGCCTTGAAGAAAGCGTGCGTAAAGAGGTGGAACATCGCCGCACCATAAGCGCCGACGCCCGCCGCGAAGAACATGTAGCCGAGCTGCGAACAGGTCGAATAGGCGATAACGCGCTTGATGTCGTTCTGCACCGTACCCACCGTCGCCGCGAACAGACAGGTGGCCGCGCCGATAAAGGTGACGAAGCTCAGCGCTGTCGGCGACACTTCGAACATCGGCGACAGGCGGCACACCATGAACACGCCTGCGGTCACCATGGTCGCCGCATGGATCAGCGCCGACACCGGGGTCGGGCCTTCCATCGCATCCGGCAGCCAGGTGTGGAGGCCAAGCTGCGCCGACTTGCCCATCGCGCCGACAAACAGCAGCAGGCACAGCACGGTCATCGTGTCGAAGCGGTGGCCCAGGAACCCGATCGTCGAACCGGCCATGGAGGGCGCAGCCTCCAAGATCTCCGGGATCGAGATGGTGTTGAACACCAGATAGGTGCCGAAAATGCCGAGCATGAAGCCCAAGTCGCCGACGCGGTTGACGACGAACGCCTTGATCGCGGCGGCGTTGGCGGAGGGCTTACGGAACCAGAAACCGATCAGCAGATAGGACGCGAGGCCAACGCCTTCCCAGCCGAAGAACATCTGCAGCAGATTGTTCGCCGTCACCAGCATCAGCATCGCGAAGGTGAAGAGCGACAGATAGGCGAAGAAGCGCGGCTGATCCGGCTCCTCCTCCATATAGCCCCAGCTGTAGAGATGGACCAGGCTCGACACGCTGGTGATGACCACCAGCATGACCGCTGTCATTGCATCGACACGCAGCGCCCATTGTGCATCAAAGCTGCCCGACTGAATCCAGGTGAAGGCAGGCGCCACATAGGGTTCGGCATGGCCGGTCAGGAAGCTGATGAAGATCGGCCAGCTTAGCGCACAGCTGACGAAGAGCGCCCCGGTAGTGATGATCTTCGCGGGCAGCTTGCCCAGCGCCTTGTTGCCAAGACCGGCGATGACAGCCGCGATGAGCGGAAGAAGGACGATAAGCTGGATCATCGAGCTTTAGCCCTTCATCCGGTTGACATCATCGACGGCAATGGTGCCGCGACCACGGAAATAAATGACGAGGATGGCCAGGCCGATGGCCGCCTCACCCGCCGCGACGGTCAGCACGAACATGCTGAACACCTGTCCCACCAGATCGCCCAGAAAGGCGCTGAAGGCGACGAGGTTGATGTTCACGCTCAGCAGGATCAGTTCGATCGCCATCAGGATGATGATGACATTCTTGCGATTGATGAAGATGCCGAGCACCCCCATCACGAACAGGATCGCGCTGACGACAAGATAGTGCTGAAGACCGATCACAGCTCCACCCCCTGCCCCACTGGCTGATTGACATTGCGCACGGCGTCCTGCGGACGGCGGCGGTTCTGACGGGTGATGTTCTGGCCCTTTACGCCGCCGCGTGCACGATGGGTCAGCACGATCGCGCCGATCATGGCTACCAGCAGCACGATGCCTGCCGCTTCGAACAGGAAGATGTAACGCGTATAAAGCAGAGTTCCGATCGCCTGTATGTTCGACATTTCCGGGTTCACCGGCGCCGCGCGCTGCGCCAGTTCGATCGGCCCAGCGCTCCAGATGCCGATACCCAGAACGATCTCCGCCAGCAGAACCAGCGCGATCAGCATGCCAAAGGGCAGATAGTCGACGAAACCGGCCCGCAATTCCGCGAAGTCGATGTCAAGCATCATCACGACGAAAAGGAACAAGACGGCGACCGCGCCCACATAAACGATGACGAGCAGCATCGCGATGAACTCGGCGCCGAGCAGCACCATCAGCCCCGCCGCGTTGAAGAACGCCAAGATCAGCCACAGCACCGAATGAACCGGGTTGCGCGACAGGATCGTCAGCGCGCCGCTGCACACCACCAATGTGGCGAACAGGTAAAAGGCAAGCACATGAATCACAGGATCATATATCCTCTTCGATCGGGTCGCGGCTTAACGATAGGGGGCATCGGCGGCAAGGTTCGCGGCGAGCGCGCGTTCCCATTTGTCGCCATTTTCAAGGAGCTTCGCCTTGTCGTAGATAAGTTCTTCGCGGGTTTCGGTCGAAAACTCGAAATTCGGCCCCTCGACGATCGCATCCACCGGGCAAGCTTCCTGGCAGAAGCCGCAATAGATGCACTTCGTCATGTCGATGTCGTAGCGCGTCGTACGGCGGCTGCCATCGTCGCGGGGCTGCGCCTCGATGGTGATCGCCTGCGCCGGGCACACCGCCTCGCACAGCTTGCATGCGATGCAGCGTTCTTCCCCATTGGGATAGCGGCGCAGCGCATGCTCCCCCCGGAACCGCGGGGAAATCGGGTTCTTCTCATAGGGATAGTTGATCGTCGCCTTGGGCTTGAAAAAATACTTCAAGGTCAGGGCGTGCGCCTTCACAAACTCCCAGAGCGTGAAGGATTTGACATAATAGCCGAGGCTCATTGAGCGCCTCCGTAGCGCGTAAACATCAGGAAGCCCGATACCAGGAAGACGAAGAAGAGCGACACCGGCAGGAACACTTTCCAGCCCAGCCGCATCAGCTGGTCATAGCGGTAACGGGGCACCGTCGCCTTCACCCAGGAGAAGACGAAGAAGAAGAACAGGATCTTGGCGAAAAGCCATATGATCCCGGGTACATAGTAAAGCGGCGCCCAGTCGATCGGCGGCAGATATCCGCCCCAGAAGAGAATAGCGTTAAGCGCGCACATCAGAATGACGTTCGCATATTCGCCGAGCCAGTAGAGCGCGAACGACATGGACGAATATTCGGTCTGGTAGCCCGCGACCAGTTCGCTTTCCGCTTCGGTCAGGTCGAACGGCGCTCGACCGGTTTCCGCCATGGCCGACACCAGGAACATGATCGACATCGGGAAGAGCAGCGGGTTGAACGCATGACCGTTGATGAAGCCATAATAGCCGCGCTGGCTCTCCACGATCGCCGTCAGGTTGAAGCTTCCCGCCCACAGCACGACGCAGACCAGGATGAAGCCGATCGAGACTTCATAGCTGATCATCTGCGCGCTGGCGCGAATGGCCGAGTAGAAGGGATATTTGGAGTTCGACGCCCAGCCCGCCAGCACGATGCCGTACACGCCGAGCGAACTGATCGCGAGGATGTAGAGCAAGCCCACATTGATGTTCGCCAGCACCACGCCCACCTGGAACGGGATCACCGCCCAGGCGATCAGTGCCACGGTGAAGGTGATGATCGGCGCGATCAGGAAGAGCGCACGGTTAGCGGCCGAAGGAATGATGGTTTCCTGCAGGAACACCTTGGCGCCGTCGGCGAAGGACTGAAGCAGCCCGAAGGGTCCGACGACGTTGGGACCACGGCGCAGGGCCATGGCCGCCCAAATCTTGCGATCGGCATAGATGATCATGGCCACTGCCAGCATCAACGGCAGGGCAATCACCAATATGCCGATCACCGTGGACAGCAGCCACGCTCCGTTGAAGGGAAGCCCCCAATTTTGAAAGAAAGCGGTCACTCTGCGGCCTCCGCGAAGCTTGTCCCATGGATCAGCTCGGCCGAGCATTGCTGCATCGTCGGGCTGGCGCGGCAGATGGCGTTGGTCAGGTAGAAATCCTTGATCGGCGAACCGAACTCCCCGCTCGCCCCGGTGGGCAGCGATGGCACGGACCAGCCATAATCGGCGAGACCTTCGCCCCCAAGCGCCGGAACCGCCTTGGACATCTCCGCCCGCAATGCGTCGAAGCTGTCGAACGGCAGCGTCGCGCCCAGCACTTCGGAAAGCGCGCGCAGGATCGACCAGTCCTCGCGCGCATCGCCCGGCGCGAACACGGCCTTTTCACCGCGCTGCACCCGGCCCTCCAGGTTGACATAGGTGCCCGCCTTCTCGGCATAGCTGGCGCCAGGCAGGATGACGTCCGCCGCATGCGCGCCCTTGTCGCCATGGTGGCCGACATAGACCTTGAAGCTGTCGTCGAATGCCGAATAATCGGCCTCGTCCGCACCGAGAGAGAAGAGCAGTTTCGGCTTGGCCGCAGCCACGGCCTTGATCCCGCCCGTGGTCGCATAGCCCAGCATCAGACCGCCCATGCGCGCCGCCGCGAAGTGCAGCACGTTATAGCCGTTCCAACCATCCTTGATCAGGCCCAGCGTCTCGACCAGCGCCAGCGTATCGCCATGCGCACCATCCTTGGCCAGCACGCCGCCGCCGACGATCATCGCCGGACGCGCCGCCCTGCCGAATGCCTCGACCACAGCTTCCGGAAGCTTCGCCAGCAGCGACGCATCATTGCCCAGCCATTCGACCTTGTAGGTCAGATCGACCTGCGGCCCGAGCGCAAAGACCTTCGCGCCCTTCTTGATCGCCTTGCGGATGCGCGTGTTCACCAGCGGCGCTTCCCAACGCAGGTTGGTGCCGACCAGCAGGATCACGTCCGCCGTCTCAATGCCATTCAGCGTCGTGTTGAAGTTGACCGCCGACAGGCTCGACACGTCATAAGCCAAGCCCGTCTGACGCCCTTCGAGCATTGTGCCGCCCAGCTTTTCGACGAGCAGCTTGCCCGCGAACATCGTCTCGCAATCGAGCAGGTCGCCCGCCAGCGCCGCAACCGACCCGCCATGCTGGACGGCGGCGATCGCCTTGAACGCCTCTTCCCACGTGGCGGGAACCAGCTTGCCATCCTTGCGCACGAAGGGCTTGTCGAGCCGCTTGCGCACCAGGCCATCGACATTGTGCCGGGTCTTGTCGCTCGCCCACTCTTCATTCACGTCATCGTTGATGCGCGGCACGGCGCGGAGCACCTGACGGCCACGACTATCGAGACGAATGTTGGTGCCGACCGCATCCATCACGTCGATCGCCGGGGTCTTGCGCAGCTCCCAGGGACGCGCTTCGAAGGCGTAGGGCTTCGACGTCAGCGCGCCGACGGGGCAAAGATCGACCACATTGCCCGACAGCTCGCTCTTGGCGGCATGTTCGAGATAAGTGGTGATCTGCATATTCTCGCCGCGATAGATGGCGCCGATTTCCGGCACGCCCGCGACTTCCTCGGCAAAGCGCACACAGCGGGTGCACTGGATGCAGCGGGTCATGACCGTCTTGACGATCGGACCCATATATTTCTCGGTGACGGCGCGCTTATTCTCTTCGAACCGGCTGCCTCCACGGCCATAGGCCACCGACTGGTCCTGAAGGTCGCACTCGCCGCCCTGATCGCAGATCGGGCAATCGAGCGGATGGTTGATGAGGAGGAACTCCATCACCCCTTCGCGCGCCTTCTTGACCATCTCGGTCTGCGTGAAGATTTCCTGATTGTCCGCAGCGGGCAGCGCGCACGACGCTTGCGGCTTGGGCGGCCCGGGCTTCACCTCGACCAAGCACATGCGGCAATTGCCCGCGATGCTCAGGCGCTCATGATAGCAGAAGCGCGGAATTTCCTTCCCCGCCATCTCGCACGCCTGCAGGACCGTCGCGCCCGCTGGGACTTCGAGTTCTACGCCGTCTACTTTGACCTTGGGCATGATTACTCCGCTGCCTCCATGACGGGGGCGCCACCCTTATTCTCGTTGATCCGCCGCTCGATCTCGGGACGGAAATGCCGGATCAGGCCCTGGATCGGCCAGGCCGCCGCGTCGCCGAGCGCGCAGATGGTGTGACCTTCGACCTGCTTGGTCACCTGCTGAAGCATATCGATCTCGCCGATATCGGCCTCGCCCGAGCGCAGCCGTTCCATCACGCGCCACATCCAGCCGGTGCCCTCACGGCAGGGCGTGCACTGGCCGCAGCTCTCATGCTTGTAGAAATAGCTAAGGCGGCTGATCGCGCGGACGATGTCGGTCGATTTATCCATGACGATGACCGCCGCCGTGCCGAGACCAGAGCCCACTGCCTTGAGGCCATCAAAGTCCATAGGCGCATCCATGATCTGCGAAGCGGGAACCAGCGGCACGGACGAACCGCCCGGGATCACCGCGAGCAAATTGTCCCAACCACCGCGAATGCCGCCGCAATGCCGGTCGATCAGTTCCTTGAAGCTGATGCCCATCGATTCCTCGACGACGCAGGGCTTGTTCACATGGCCGCTGATCTGGAACAGCTTCGTGCCCTTGTTCCCTTCGCGGCCGAAGCTGGAGAACCATTCGGACCCACGGCGCAGGATCGTCGGCGAAACCGCGATCGATTCCACATTATTGACCGTGGTCGGGCAGCCATAAAGCCCCGCGCCAGCCGGGAAAGGCGGCTTCAGGCGCGGCTGGCCTTTCTTCCCCTCCAGGCTCTCTATCTGCGCGGTTTCCTCGCCGCAGATATAGGCGCCCGCGCCGCGATGGACGAAAACATCGAAATCATAACCCGACCCGCATGCGTTCTTGCCAAGGAAGCCCTTTTCATAGGCCTGCTCGACGGCGGCGAAGAGCACCTTCGCCTCATAAATGAACTCGCCGCGAATATAGACATAGGCGGCACGCGCCCGCATCGCGAAACCGGCAATCAACGCGCCTTCGATCAGCTTGTGCGGATCGTGGCGGATGATCTCGCGGTCCTTGCACGAACCCGGCTCGGACTCGTCCGCGTTAATAACCAGGAAGCTTGGACGGCCATCCTTGCTTTCCTTGGGCATGAAGCTCCACTTCATGCCGGTCGGGAAGCCAGCGCCACCACGGCCGCGCAGGCCGGACGCCTTGATGCGCTCGATAATCTCGTCCTGACCGATCTCCAGCAGCGCTTTGGTATTATCCCAATCGCCGCGCTTCATCGCCGCGTCGATGCCCCAGTCCTGGAAGCCATAGACGTTGGTGAAGATGCGGTCCTTGTCGGAAAGGGGTGCGATGACGTCGCTCATGCCTGCGCTCCCACATTCCACTGGCCGCGATAATCGTGATTTTCCGAAACCATCTCCTTGAGCGTGGTCGGTCCACCTTCCGGCGCGCTTGTCTGACGGTCAATCTGCGGCCCGATCTTGGGCTGCTTGCCAGCGGCAAGATCGTCGAGGATCGCGCTCATGCTGTCATAGGTCAGGTCTTCGAAATTATCGTCGTTGATCTGAACCATCGGCGCGTTGGCACAGGCGCCCAGGCACTCGACTTCGGTCAGCGTGAACAGGCCGTCCGGCGTCGTCCCGCCCTTGACCAGACCCTTGTTCTTGCAGGCCGAAAAGACATCGTCAGACCCGCGCAGCATGCACGGCGTCGTGCCGCAGACCTGCACATGGTAGCGGCCAACCGGCGCGAGGTTGTACATGGTGTAGAAGGTCGCGACCTCGTAAACCCGCATGTACGGCATATCGAGCTGGTCAGCGATATATTCCATCACCGGCACGGGCAGCCAGCCCTGGGTCTGCGTTTCCGCACCAACCTGGCGCTGGGCAAGGTCGAGCAGCGGCATCACAGCCGATTGCTGACGGCCAGCGGGATAACGCGCGATAACCTTCTTCGCCTGCTCGGCATTGTCAGCCGTCCACGCGAAATTGCCCCAGCGGGCGCGCGTTTCCGCTTCGTCAGGGATATGAACTGCGTCAGCCATTAGCGGTCACATTCTCCGAACACGATGTCCATCGCGCCAAGGACGGCGGTGGTGTCGGCCAGCATGTGGCCCTTCATCATGAAATCCATCGCCTGCAAGTGCGAAAAAGCCGTCGGGCGGATCTTGCAGCGATAGGGCGAATTGGTCCCATCGCTCACCAGATAGACGCCAAACTCGCCCTTGGGGCTTTCGGTCGCCGCATAGACTTCACCCGCCGGAACGTGGAAGCCTTCAGTGTACAGCTTGAAATGATGGATCAGCGCTTCCATCGAGCGCTTCATCTCGCCCCGGCGCGGCGGCGCGACCTTGCGGTCAAGCGAGAGTACCGGACCTTCCGGCATCTCATTAAGGCACTGCTTCATGATGCGCGCAGATTGGCGGACTTCCTCGACGCGGACCATGAAGCGGTCGTAGCAGTCGAAATTGGTGCCGACCGGAATGTCGAAGTCCATGCGGTCATAGACGTCATAGGGCTGCGACTTGCGCAAATCCCATGCGATGCCCGAACCACGCAGCATGGGTCCAGAAAAGCCCCATTTCAGCGCATCTTCCTTGCTCACCACGGCGATATCGACGTTACGCTGCTTGAAGATGCGATTGTCCGCAACGAGGCTGATGGCGTCTTCGAACAAGCGCGGCAGGCGCGTGTCGAGCCAGTCGGCGATGTCTGTCAGCAGCTTCAGCGGCACATCCTGATGGACGCCGCCCGGCCGGAAATAAGCCGCATGCATGCGCGCGCCCGAAGCCCGCTCATAGAAATTCATGCAGTCTTCGCGCAGTTCGAACAGCCACAGGTTCGGCGTCATCGCGCCGACGTCCATGACATGGCTGCCAAGGTTCAGCATGTGGTTCTTGATGCGTGTCAGTTCCGCGAAGAACACGCGCAGATATTGCGCGCGGAGCGGCACTTCCAGGTTCAGCAGCTTCTCGACCGCCAGCACATAGCTGTGCTCCATCCCCATGGGCGAGCAATAGTCGAGCCGGTCGAAATAGGGCAGCGCCTGAAGATAGGTCTTATATTCGATCAGCTTTTCGGTGCCGCGATGGAGCAGGCCGACATGCGGATCGCAACGCTCCACGATCTCGCCGTCCAACTCCATGACAAGGCGCAACACGCCGTGCGCCGCGGGATGCTGCGGACCGAAGTTGATCGTGTAGTTCTGAATCTCTGTATCGCCCAGCGTCGGATCGGCCGCGCTGGTCTGATGTTCAAGTTCTTCGAGATAGGTGGACATCAGGCCCCGTCCTCCGACTTAGAAGCATCCTCCGGCTTCGCAGCGCCTTTGCCTTCGTCGGTATGATGTTCAGGCTGCACGGGTGCATTGGGGGACTTTTCATGCCCCTTGCTGTTGGCGGGTTCACCCGCACCGGTTTGCTCGGACTTTTCCGTGACCTTGGGCGTCGCGCCAGCGGGCTCACCCTTCGGCGCGGCAGGAGGAGGCGGCGGAGCAGCTACCGGCGAAGGCGCTCCCGGCGCCTGCGGAGCCTTCTCGTCGCCCGGCAGCACATATTGCGCGCCTTCCCACGGGCTCATGAAGTCGAACTGACGGAAATCCTGGGCCAGCTGCACCGGCTTGTAGACGACGCGCTTGTCCTCTTCGCTGTACCACATCTCGACATAGCCGGTCAGCGGGAAGTCCTTGCGCAGCGGATGGCCCTTGAAACCATAGTCGGTCAGGATGCGGCGCAGGTCGGCATTGCCTTCGAAGATCACGCCATACATGTCGAACACCTCACGCTCGAGCCAGCCTGCGACAGGCCAGATGTGCGTGACAGTGGGAACCGGTTGATCCTCGTCGGTCGTGACCTTGACGCGAATGCGGTGGTTCTTCGTGACCGACAACAGATGGTAGCAGACCTCGAACCGCTCGGCCCGTTCGGGATAATCGACGCCCGCGATCTCCATCAGCTGCTGATATTCGCCCTGGACGCGGAGCAGATCCAGCGCTTCGGCCAGTCGCTCGCGCACGACGGTGAAGCTCAGCTCATCGGCATGATCGACCGCTTCGATCAGCATCGGGCCGAGCAGCCCGGCAATCTTGTCCGCGAGCCCGTCCGGGTTCACGATCTTCGGTGCAGAATGACCCATATCAGCGCTCAATCGTCCCGATCCGGCGGATTTTCCGCTGCAACTGCATCACGCCATACAGCAGCGCTTCGGCAGTCGGCGGGCAACCCGGCACATAGATATCGACCGGCACGATCCGGTCACAGCCGCGCACAACCGAATAGCTATAATGATAATAGCCGCCGCCATTGGCGCAGCTGCCCATCGAAATCACATATTTCGGGTTGGACATCTGGTCGTAAACCTTGCGCAACGCCGGAGCCATCTTGTTGCACAGCGTTCCCGCGACGATCATGACGTCCGACTGGCGCGGAGAAGCGCGCGGCGCGGCGCCGAAGCGTTCCATGTCGTAACGCGGCATGTTGACGTGGATCATTTCCACCGCGCAGCAGGCGAGGCCAAAGGTCATCCACCACAGCGAACCGGTGCGAGCCCATTGGAACAGTTCCTCGGTCGACGTGACGAGGAAGCCCTTGTCGCTGACTTCGCTGTTCAGCGCGTTGAAGAAATTCTGGTCGGGCTGCGTTCCCGCCGGCGGCAAGGTGCCGGGGACGGGACGGTCAAGTTCTACTCCCAATCGAGGGCTCCCTTCTTCCACGCATAAACGAGGCCCAGCACCAGCTCCGCTATGAAGATCATCATCGTCGCCCAGCCGGCCCAGCCGATCTGGTCAAGGCTGACCGCCCAGGGATAAAGAAACGCCGCTTCCAGATCGAAGATGATGAACAGGATCGCGACGAGGTAGAAGCGCACGTCGAACTGGCTGCGCGGTTCCTCGAACGCCGGGAACCCGCATTCATATTCGGACAGCTTCGCCGGATCAGGCTGATGCGCGCCCGTCAGGTGGCCGACGATCATCGGCAGGAACACGAATGCCCCGGAAAGCAGCAAGGCGATCCCGAGAAAGATAAGGATCGGCAGATATTGGGCTAGATCGACCAACGGAGTCCCCTGGGCGAAAATGACTATGGGCGCGCTTTAGGCCTGCCGCATAAGCGAAGCAAGGCCCGGAGACGTGAGAATGATTCGCAAAAGTTTACTTCTTGTACGCAGAAACAAATGCCTGCCTCAGCGCAGCGCTCCGGCAACAAGCTTGTGCAACTTGCTGTGAATGGCATCATTCCCTGCGATCACTTCCTTGCGCTCGATGGGCTGGTCGCCGCCGCGGAAGTCCGTGACGAAACCGCCCGCCTCGCGCACCAGCAGCATGCCCGCTGCAACGTCCCAAGGTTGCAGGCCGCTCTCCCAGAAACCGTCATAGCGGCCCGAAGCCACGTGCGCGAGATCGAGCGAAGCCGCACCAAAGCGCCGGATGCCAGCAACCGAAGGGCCGACCGCGCCAAAGATGCGCGTCCACTGGGCGAAATCGCCATGCCCCATGAAGGGAATGCCGGTCGCGATCAGGCAATCGCCCATGTCGCGGCGTGCCGACACGCGCAGGCGCTGGTCGTGCCGCCACGCGCCCCGGCTCTTTTCGGCCCAATAGCTTTCATCCGTCACCGGCTGGTAGATGAGGCCGGTCGTGATTTCGCGTTTGCCGCCACCATAAAGCGGCTCTTCCACGGCGATGGAAATCGCGAAATGCGGGATGCCGTGCAGGAAGTTGCTGGTGCCGTCGAGCGGATCGATGATCCAGCGCGGCTTGGTGGGATCACCCTCGATCACCCCGCCTTCTTCCAGCAGGAAGCCCCAATCTGGCCGCGCCTTCTGCAATTCCTCGACCAGCGTCCGCTCGGCCTGCTGATCGGCCTTGGACACGAAGTCGGCCGGGCCCTTGCGCGACACCTGCAGATGCTCGACCTCACCAAAATCGCGGCGCAGCTTCGACCCCGCCTTGCGCGCGGCGCGCTCCATGACGGTGAGAAGGCCTGAATGGGATACCATATATGATCTCCGCCACCCCGACGGGCGGCCTCTAGCTATTTCTTCTTAGGCACAGGCTTGGCGGCGGGCGCAGTCGGGCGATAGCCGCATGTGCCCGCGATCACCGCCAGCATCTGCGAAGGGTCCTTCCGGTTCACCTTGCCGGGATTGCGTGCGATCACCTTTTCCGTCGCTTCGCTGATCTTAGACAGCGGATTGACGTACAGACATTCGAACAATGCGGTCTTCACCGGGGCCTCCACGACGTCCGATTGCAGCGCGCTGCTGACGATCCGCAGCACATAGGCTGCATTGTCGAGCTGCGCCTTTGACGGTTTGTTGACCGTCTGTGCGAAAAGCGCAGCCGACGTGAAGCCGATCGCAAGGATGGCGGCAGCCGCCGTGCTGCGCTTGAACCGCATCAATCAGCCCGCTTCACATATTCCCGCTCATACACATCAACGATGATGCGGGTTCCGGTTACGATATGCGGCGGCACCATGACGCGCACGCCATTGTCCAGGATCGCAGGCTTGTAGCTCGCCGAAGCCGTCTGTCCCTTCACCACCGCGTCAGCCTCGACCACTGTCGCCTCGACCGTTTCGGGCAGTTGCACGCTGATCGGACGCTCTTCATACATTTCCAGCATGACCATCATGCCGTCCTGCAGGAAAGCCGACGCCTCGCCCACCAGGTCCTGCGGCAGGTTGATCTGCTCATAGGTCTCGGTATCCATGAAGACAAGCATGTCGCCCTCGGCATAGAGATACTGGAAATCCTTGGTATCGAGGCGGATGCGTTCCACCGTCTCGGCCGAGCGGAAGCGCACATTGTTCTTGCGCCCGTCGATCAGGTTCTTGAGTTCCACCTGCATATAGGCGCCACCCTTGCCGGGCTGCGTGTGCTGGATCTTGACGGCACGCCACAGGCTTCCGTCATATTCGATATTGTTGCCGGGACGAATCTCGACGCCGCTGATCTTCATGGGAAGAGCCTGCCTATATGTCTGAAGGTGGAAAAGAGCCGGCCTCATGTTAAAAGGCTGGCCGCGCCTCTACATCGTGCCGCCGTCAAGGGCAAGTAGGCTCATCGGATCGGCCGCACCAGCAACGGATAGGGATTGATCGCCCGCCCTCCATACCACGGCTCACCGGACGCGGTTTCGATGACGGCGAAGTGCAGATGCGGCGCTGCCGGATCGGCATTGCCCGTGCTGCCGACGGTGGCGATCTTCTGCCCTCGCTTGACCATCTGCCCTTCCGCCAGTCCGGGTGCATAGCCGTCCAGATGCGCATAATAATAGATGCGGCGACCGTCAGGGGACCGCTCATAGATGGTCAACCCGCCATCCTCGCTTGCGAACAGCTTCTCGATACGTCCATCGGCAGCCGCGAGTACCGCCCTGCCCCGCGCTGCCATGATGTCGATCGCATCGTGCGGGCGCGCCCCGCCTGCCCTCGCCTGCGTAAACGTATCGGTCAACGCGCTTGGCGGCACGCCTTCCACCGGGATCAGGAGCGGCCCGGCTTCTGCCGCTGCTGGACGTTGAGACCCGACAGGTTGTCGCGTCCCATCTCCCGGCACGATCCGCACACACATTTTGAGGAACAAGAGCAGCAGCAGGACGGCGACAATGATGCACACGCATCCTCGCCGTCCCGGCCTCTTCATGCCTGAAATACCGCCTTCACCCCGCTCTTCACCATCTGCGCCAGCCGCGCGGCATCCCAGTTGGTCAGGCGGATGCAGCCATGGCTTTCGGTGCGGCCGATGGCCTGCGGTTCAGGGGTCCCGTGAATGCCATAATGCTGCTTCGACAGGTCGATCCAGACAACCCCGACTGGCCCATTGGGGCCCGGCTTCAGCACCGCCTTCTCATCCTTCGCATCGGCATCCCAGAACAGATCGGGATTATAATGAAAATCGGGATTGCGGCTGATCCCCTTGATTTCCCAGGTGCCCAGCGGCAGCGGATCATGTTCCGATCCCATTGTCGCCGGGAATTGCGCGATCAGCTTGTTGGCCTTGTCGAATACGCGCAGCACGCCTTCGGACTTGTCCACGACCACATGGTCGGCCTGCGGCTGATCCTTCGCCACCGCCAGGCTGGCGAGCGTCGTGCCCCAGCCACGTTCATCGCCCTCGATCTGCGCGACCGGCTGATTGCCGACAGCAGGCACTCGCACGGTAGCGCCCGGCCCGATCTTCGTATTGGGCGCATTCAATGCCACCAACACTTCGGGCTTCGTATGAAAGCGCTCGGCAAGCTTTTCGATCAGGTTGCGATAGCCCAGCGCAGGGAGCTTCGCCTGATCCGCATATTCCTTGGGGATCGCGGTAAACGGCCCATGCGCAAAGCCTTCGGGGATCGTCACCAGCCATGTCGCTGGCGGCGGCTTGTCGCCCAGCAGCGCCTTGGCCGTCGCCTCATCATATTTGCCGGTCTCCGGCAGACCCCTTGCTGCCTGAAAACCCTTCAACGCGGCGGTGAAGGACATGCCTTCCTTCCCGTCCAGCACCCCGGGAGAAAAGCCTGCCCGATCAAGCGCCACCTGCGCCTGCAGGATCGAGTCCGCACGCGCTGGCGTACCGCCCGGTTCCGGCACGATGGTAAATGCATAGGGATCGCCAGCTGGCTTGGCTGCTACTCCCTGTCCTGCCTCCTTCTGGTCAGCCGCAGGCGCTCCTCCGCTTTCATTGGCGTCAGTGACGGAAACCTTGCAAGCGGTGCAAAGCAGCGTGATCGCGAGCAGATATGTTTTCAAGGCGATGCTCTCCCGATGTTCGGGAGGAGAAACGCGCAAAGTCGGGGAAAGCTTCCTCGCGCGATCAACTAAGCCCTGGGAGGCCCTGATTAGAGCCTATGTATTCGATCTAAATTCCTCATCCCGTTCGGGCTGAGCCTGTCGAAGCCTACCCCTGAGCTTGTCGAAGGCCTCAAGGCTACCGGCGTCGCCCGGATGTTTTAGATCCCTCTAAGCCCCGCCCAGCACTGCCGAAAACGCCGCAACGCCCGCGCGCGGACCATCAGGATGCGCCCATACCGCGCTGCTCACCGCGAGGAAATCCGCCCCCGCCTCGACCAGCGGCGCGGCATTGTCGGCCGTGACTCCTCCAATCGCCACGCATGGTAGTTCGAACAGGGTCGTCCACCAGCTGAGGATCGACGGCTCCGGCCGGTGATGGGTTTCCTTGGTGGTCGTCGGATAAAAGGCGCCGAAGGCAACATAGTCCGCCCCCGCCTCCCCTGCTTCCATCGCGAGGTGGCGGCTATCATGACATGTCACGCCGATCTGCACCTTCGGCCCCAATATCTTTCGCGCCTCTCGCGGATCGCCATCGCCCTGCCCCAGATGCACGCCATCTGCGCCCAGTCGCTTGGCCAGCGCGACGCTGTCATTGATGATGAAGGCGACCTCCCGCTCCGCGCACAGCTTCTGCAACGGTTCCGCCGCCCGGGCGATCGCATCCTCGTCCAGGCCCTTCAACCGCAACTGAAACGCAGCAACCTTGCCGCCGTCCAGAGCCTCGGCCAACCGTGCGGCGAAGCCGTCCTCCATCGCGGGCGGCGATATCAGGTAAAGCTGGCACGGCGGGCGGAATCCCTTTTCGAACTGGTCGGCAAAATGCGGATCGAGCGCCAGTTCTTCGTCAGTAAAGTCGGTCATGCACAGCCCTTAGCGTGTTTCGCGCCTCAAGGAAAAGGAGGGAACCGCGTCCCCGTCCGGCGGCTTGTCCCGTCATGATCAGGGTCGGCTGCTCGGGATGGAATTATCGCCACTGGCGCGGCGCTTTCTACCCCGAGAAGCTGGCGATGAAGCGCTGGTTCGCCTTCTACGCCGAACATTTCGACACGGTGGAGATTAACAACAGCTTCTACCGCCTCCCCAAACCCGACACAGTCGACGGCTGGCGCGATCAAGCCCCGCCCGGTTTCTGTTATTCGGTGAAAGCGAACCGTTACCTCACCCAGGCGCTTAAGCTTTCGAATTGCGAAGAGCCGATGGAGCGGATGATGGCATCCTTCCGCCACTTCGGCCCGACGCTCGGCCCCGTCCTTTATCAGCTGCCGCCCAGCCTCGCGCTCAATCTCGACCGGCTGGAAAGCTTTCTCAAGCTCCAGCCTCCGGACATCGTCCCGGTGTTCGAGTTTCGCCACTCCAGTTGGTATGAAGACGCAACGTACGAATTGCTCGACCGCCATGGCGCAAGCTTCTGCGTCCACGACATGCCCGGATCATCGGGCCCCCGCATCGCGACGGGCCCGGCCGCCTATGTCCGCTTCCATGGCGGCCAAGGCAAATATTGGGGTCGCTATGCGGAGGATGATCTGCGCGAATGGGCGGGGTGGATGACCGATCAGGAACGGCAGGGCCGCGCCGTCTGGGCCTATTTCAACAACGACATCAACGCCGACGCCATCCACGACGCCGCGGCGCTTAAAGCTATGGTGGGCAGAAGAAGCCGCAGCCAGTCAGGCAAATGAGAGCTGCCGGACCTTTATCGCCAGCAGCTCTCATGTCAGGTCACGCCGCCTTGCTGGTCGAGGCTGTGTAGATTTCGTCGATCGCCTGACCCAGCGACCCGTTGAACTCATCCTCGCTCATCTGGTGGCGCAGGTCGTTCAGCAGCGCACGGCTGAAGCTGGCGATGATGCCGCGGTTCTTGGCCAGCTCAACGCAAGCCTCGGCGCGCGAGAAGCCGCCCGACAGCGCCACGACGCGCAGCACCTTGGGATGATCGACCAGCGCGTCGAACAACCCAGCCTTCGCCGGGAGCGACAGCTTCAGCATCACCTGCTGGCCTTCGGGCAGCGCGTCCAGACCCTTGAGCAGTTCCTCCAGCAGGATCTGGTCAGCGTCGGCGCGTTCGGGGCTCTTGATGTTGATCTCGGGCTCCAGCATCGGCATCAGCCCGGCGGCGAGAACCTGCGCGCCCACCTCGAACTGCTGCTTGACGATCGCGGCGATGCCTTCGCGGTTGGCGAGATTGATAACCGAACGCTCCTTGGTACCGAACACGCCCAGCGACTTGGCGCGCTTCAGCAGCACGTCCAGCTCCGGCATCGGCTTCATCAACTGCACGCCGTTCGCCTCGTCTTCCAGACCCTTGTCGATCTTGATGAAGGGCACGACGCCCCGCTCGAGCAGCGCCTGGGGCACGGACTTGCCGCCCGCCTGGCCATCCATCGTCCGTTCGAACAGGATCGCGCCGATCACCTTTTCGCCCGTGAAGCAGGGCGAGGTGATGATGCGGCTACGCATGTCGTGGATGAGGCCGAACATCTCCTCATCATTGCTCCACGCGCCTTCTTCGACGCCATAGCCCTTCAGCGCCTTGGGCGTCGAACCACCGCTCTGGTCGAGCGCGGCGATGAAGCCGTTACCGTCGGCAATTTTGTTCTTCATGTCCTGATCCAGCATCTGCACATACCTTCTCTGTTGGGTTTGCGCCGCCCCTTCGGCGGCATCTGAAACGATAAAAAGGCCGCCATTTTGTGAGGGCGGCCTTCGAAGTTCACACCATCAATGCGCTCACGCCCGGCAGGTCCTTGCCTTCCATCCATTCAAGGAAAGCGCCGCCTGCGGTGGACACGAACGTAAAGTCGCCCGCGACGCCCGCATGGTTGAGCGCCGCAACGGTATCACCGCCGCCCGCCACCGATGTCAGGCCACCTTCCTTAGTCAACGCCGCCGCCGTCTTGGCGAGCGCCACGGTCGCCTTGTCGAAAGGCGCGATCTCGAACGCGCCGAGCGGCCCGTTCCACACCAGCGTCCGGCAGTTCTTGAGCGCATCGCCCAGCGCCTCGACGGCGGCCGGGCCTACGTCCAGGATCATCTCGTCAGCCGCGACTTCATGCACATTGCACGTCCGCACTGACGGCGGGTTGGCCGCAAATTCCTTCGCCACCACCACGTCATAGGGCAAGTGGATGGTGCAACCGGCAGCCTCGGCCTTGTCGAAGATCGCCTCGGCGGTCTCCGCCAAATCCTTCTCACACAGCGACTTGCCGACATCGACGCCGCGCGCGTGAAGGAAGGTGTTGGCCATGCCCCCGCCGATGATCAGATGATCGACCTTGGCGACGAGGTTGTTCAGCACATCGAGCTTGGTCGAAACCTTCGCCCCGCCGACCACCGCCGCGACCGGCTTCACCTGCTCGCCCAGCGCCGCCTGCAGCGCGTCCAGTTCCTTTTCCATCGATCGCCCGGCAAAGGACGGCAGCTTGCGCGCCAACCCTTCGGTCGAAGCATGGGCGCGGTGCGCGGCGGAAAAGGCGTCGTTCACATAGAGGTCGCCGATCGCCGCGATCGCGTCCACCAGCGCGGGATCATTCTTTTCCTCGCCGGGATGAAAGCGGGTATTTTCCAGGATCGAGATATCGCCCGGACGCATAACGGCGATGCCGTCGACCGCCGCTTCGCCGCAGCAATCGGGGATGAACTGCACGTCGCGGCCCAGCACCTGCGTCAGCGGACGCGTGATTTTCGACAAGGAATATTCCGGGTTCTTCTGCCCCTTGGGCCGTCCGAAGTGCGCCAGGATCAGCACCTTCGCGCCGCGATCCGCGAGCTCAAGGATCGTCGGCATCGCCGCGCGCAGGCGCGTGTCGTCCGTCACGCTGCCGTCCTGCATCGGCACGTTTAAATCTTCGCGCACCAGCACGGCCTTGCCGTGGATGTCGCCCATATCGTCCAGCGTCTTGAAGGGCTTGGCCACCATGATGCTCCCAGCCATCCCCTCCCGTCATCCCAGCGAACGCTGGGATCTCATGCCTCGGGCGGGACGTAAGTAGAAAAACGAGATCCCAGCCTGCGCTGGGATGACGAAAAAAGGGGCGAGCCTAAGGCCCGCCCCATCATTCTTACAGCAGCCCTGCAACCACGCCCGCGGTATCGATCATGCGGTTCGAAAAACCCCATTCATTGTCGTACCAGCTGAGCACGCGCACCAGATTGCCATCGATGACGGCCGTTTCCAGGCTGTCGACGGTCGAGCTGCGCGGATCGCCATTATAGTCGATCGACACCAGCGGTTCGTCGGAATAGCCCAGCACACCCTTCAGCGGACCTGCTTCCGACGCAGCCTTCAGCAGCTGGTTCACCTCATCGCGGTTCGTTTCGCGCTTGGCGATGAACTTCAGGTCAACGACCGAGACGTTCGGGGTCGGCACGCGCACCGACGAACCATCGAGCTTGCCCTTGAGCTCCGGCAGAACCTCACCCACGGCGCGCGCGGCACCGGTGGTGGTCGGGATCATCGACAGCGCGGCGGCGCGGGCGCGGCGCATGTCGCTGTGCAGCTGGTCCAGCGTGTTCTGGTCGTTGGTGTAGCTGTGGATCGTCGTCATGAAGCCCTTTTCGATGCCGATCGCATCGTGCAGGACCTTCGCGAGCGGCGCGAGGCAGTTGGTCGTGCAGCTGGCGTTGGAAATGACGACGTCATCGGCGGTCAGCGTTTCATGGTTGACGCCGAACACGATGGTCTTGTCCACGCCGCCTGCGGGCGCGGAAATGATGACGCGCTTGGCCCCAGCGGTCAGGTGCGCGCTCGCCTTTTCCTTCGAAGCGAAGATACCGGTGCATTCCAGCGCAATTTCAACACCCTGCGCTGCATGCGGCAGCTTGGCGGGGTCGCGCTCGGCGGTGACTGCGATGCGCTTGCCGTTGATGATCAGCGCGTCGCCTTCGGCGCTGACGTCGCCGGCCCAGTTGCCATGGACGCTGTCCCGCTTGAACAGCAGAGCGTTTGCCTTGGCATCGCCCAAGTCGTTGATGCTGACCAATTCCAGGTCATGGTCGGTGCGCGACAGGATTGCGCGCGCCACCAGGCGGCCGATACGTCCGAAACCGTTAATTGCTACCTTCGTTGCCACTGCACTAGCCTCCTGATTGGGTAAATGTTCTTCTTAATGATCGAGCGCGGCCGCAACCTGCGGCGCGATCTTGGCGGCGGTCAGGCCGAAATGGTCGTACAGCACTTCCGCAGGCGCCGAAGCGCCGAATGTGTCGATGCCGAACCGCAAGCCCGCAATGCCGACATAGCGTTCCCAGCCGAATGTCGTGCCTGCCTCAATCGAGCAGCGCAGCACATGGTGCGGAAGGAGATCATCCTTATACGCCTGCGGCTGCGCGTCGAAATGCGCCCAGCTCGGCATGGACACGACGTCCGCGCCGATGCCCTGCGCTTCGAGCAGGTCGGCGGTCTGGACCGCAATCGCGACCTCGGAACCGGTGGCGATCAGCACCACCTTGCGGTCGGCCTTTGCCGCGCGCAGGCGATAGGCGCCCTTGGCCGACAGATTCTCGCTCTTCTCCGTCCGCAGCTGCGGCAGGTTCTGGCGGGTCAGCGCCAGCACCGACGGACCATCGCTGTCCTTCAGCGCCAGTTCCCAGCACTCCGCCGTCTCGACAATGTCGGCGGGGCGATAGACGTCCAGGTTGGGGATCATGCGCAGCGACATGACATGTTCGATCGGCTGGTGGGTCGGGCCATCTTCGCCCAACCCGATGGAGTCATGCGTCAGCACATGAATGACACGGGCCTGCTGCAGCGCGGCCAAGCGGATGCCGCCGCGCATATAGTCCGAGAACACAAGGAAAGTGCCGCCATAGGGGATCACGCCCCCATGCAGCGCCATGCCGTTCATCGCGCAGGCCATACCGAACTCGCGAATGCCATAATAGACATAGCGGCCGGAATAATCCTGCTTGGTAAGCGGCCCAGTGCTCTTCGTCTTGGTATTGTTGGAGCCAGTCAAATCCGCCGAACCACCCAGCGTTTCGGGAAGCAGATCGTTGATCGCACCCAGCGCCAGTTCGCTTGCCCGCCGCGTCGCGACCTTCTGCGGACTGGCGATCAGCGTGTCGATGTAGGCGTCGAGCGAGAAGTCGGCGGGCAGTTCACCCGCCATGCGCCGCACAAACTCAGCCTTCTGGCCATTGCCATCAAGGCGGCCTTCCCAGGCGGCACGCACTTCAGCGCCCTGCGCCCCGATGCGACGCCACTCGGCGGCAACATCCTCAGGCAGGACGAAGGGTTCGGAAGTCCAGCCCAGAAACTCGCGAGCCGCCGCGACTTCCTCGACGCCCAGCGCCGAACCGTGCACGCCGGAAGTGCCCGCCTTGTTGGGCGCGCCGTAGCCGATCTTGGTGGCGCAAGCGACCAGCGACGGGCGCGGATCGGCCAGTGCTTCATCGATGGCGCGGCGCACATCGGCGACGTCATGGCCGTCGCAGGACACGACATGCCAGCCGGTCGCGACATAGCGCGCCCGCACATCCTCGCTGCTGGACAGGTCAACCGCGCCGTCGATGGTGATCTTGTTATCGTCCCACAGCACGATCAGGCGGCCAAGGTTCAGGTGCCCTGCAAGGCCAATCGCCTCATGATTGATGCCTTCCATCAGGCATCCGTCACCCGCGATAACCCAGGTGCGGTGATCGACCAGATCGTCACCGAACTGAGCATTCAGGTGCCGCTCGGCGATCGCCATGCCGACTGCGGTGGCGAGGCCCGAACCCAGCGGGCCAGTGGTCGCTTCGACGCCTGCCAGCTCGAAATTCTCCGGATGGCCAGCGCACGGGCTGCCGATCTGGCGGAAATTACGGATATCCTCAATGGTCGGACGCGCATAGCCGGTGAGGTGCAGCAGCGAATAGATCAGCATCGAACCATGGCCCGCCGACAGCACGAAGCGGTCGCGATCGGCCCATTTGGGCTGGGTCGGATCGAACTTGATATAGTCCTTGAACAGCACCGTCGCGACGTCCGCCATGCCCATCGGCATGCCCGGATGGCCGCTGTTCGCCGCCTGCACTGCGTCCATGGAGAGCGCCCGGATGGCGCTGGCGAGCGACTTTTCGGATACGGTCATCTAGGCTGGCTTCTTCCTTGGCTTGGCTGACGGCCCCCTGCCGCGCCGACGAATCGAAATCGGGTCCCCTTTGTCGCGTTGCACCCAAAGCGTCAACCGTGGCAGGACCTCAGCACACGCCAAGCCGTCCAATGACGGCTTTTGCAAGCCGAAAACTTTGTTTATGCGTGGGTCATGGCAAGCAACCGCATGACGCAGGCGATCGACAGGCTGGACCGAGCGGTCGGCCGTCTGGAACAGGATGTGCAGACCTTGATGGTCGCAGGCCCGGCTTCTTCCGCCTCCCCCGGCGTGGATGCGGCCGCCGCGCGGGCGGCGCTGCGTTCGCTCGATGCCCTTATTGCCGACCTGAAGGGGGAAAAGCGTGGCTGAAACCAACCTCCAGATCGCCGGGCGCCATTATGCGGTCCGCTGCCGCGATGGGGAGGAAGCCCATCTTGCCCATCTCGCCAGCCTGATCGAGCGCAAGGCGCGGCTGGCACAGCAGAACACGCCGGGCCTGACCGAAGTGCGTACTTTGCTGTTCGCCGCCCTCTTCCTCGCCGACGAGCTCAACGACCTGAAGCGCGAGGCGATTGGCCGCCAGCAGACCCTCGCGCTTGGCGACGATGACGAAACCGCTGCTCAAGCTGTCGAGGCGCTTGCCGCGCGACTGGAAAAGCTGCGCGAGAGACTTGCCGATCCGGAAGCCGACGCCTAGATTATAGGGGACGGGCACTGCGCGGTACGAGCTTTAGCGAACATCCCTGAGGCGATAATCACATCCACGGGGGCTGTCCCTGGGCGGGTTCCGGCCCGATCTACATGGTCCCCACCTGACGTTGAGGCGTCAGAGGATATTCCAGCAAACGGCCGAGGCGGTCCCGTCACCCCTAACTCCGCCGCGCTATCCCTTCCTCCGTTCGCCCTGAGCCTGTCAAAGGGCTTTTCTCTTTAAGAGCTGCGCAGCACTACCAACAAAACAGTGCCACCCCGCCCAAACAGGTCTAGAAGCCCCCGCATGAGCGACGATCCCGACAAGAGCGCCCTGCGCACCCTCGCCCGCGACCGCCGCCGGGCCTTCGTCCAGTCGCTTGACCCACTTGCGCACCGGCTCGCCTTCAAGGCGATCCCTTCGCCACTCGCCCGCCGCATGGACGGCGCGCAGACGGTTGCGCTCTACATGGGCCTTGACGATGAAGCGCCGGCCCAGCGCCTCGCCGCGCAGCTTCAGGCCATGGGCAAGACCCTCGCCCTTCCCCGCGTCATCGATCGCCTCGGCACCATGGATTTCCTCGCCTGGACGCCGGAGGACCAGCTGCACCCCGGCCTCTACGGCACGCATCATCCCGAACCCAGCGGCCCGTCCGTCACGCCCGACATCATCATCGCCCCACTCCTCGCCTTCGACCGCGCCATGAATCGCTTGGGGCAAGGCGGCGGCTATTATGACCGCGCCTTCGCCCGCTTTCCCGAAGCCCTGCGGATCGGCCTCGCCTGGTCGGTGCAGGAACGGGACGCCCTGCCCGCTGACCCGTGGGACCTGCCGCTCCACATCATCCTCACCGAAGTCGAACTGATCGAAGGACCCGACGCGTGAACCGCCAGCCTGCCCCTTACGAACCCAGCTGGCGCAAGCCTGTCGGCATGCTCCTCATCATCGCGCTGATCCTGTTCTGGGCGATCCTCGTCGGCAGCCTGTCGGCTATCATCGGCAGCCTGCCCATGATCCTTCAGGTGCCGGTCTATGTCGTCCTCGGCATCGTCTGGATCTGGGTCCTGCCCCTGAAGCGCCTGCTCGCCTGGATGGAGACAGGACGCTGGCGGCGCGGGTGAGGCGCTTCCAGTCCGTCGCTGAAACGCTCATTCCCGCAACAAGACGACCCACCTCCGTCATCCCAGCGCAGGCTGGGATCTCGTGAGGTCATGCCGCATACAAAGGCCTGAGATGCCAGCTTTCGCTGGCATGACGCCGAGTGTATTTTTTAGGAAATTCAGGCCCTTAAGGGCCATCCACTCTTCAAAAAGAGTGGCGCGAGTGACGGGGCTCGAACCCGCGACCTCCGGCGTGACAGGCCGGCGCTCTAACCAACTGAGCTACACCCGCGTTCGGTGTGGGCGGGCATCTATGCGGGACCGCCGGACCTGTCAACCGGCTCTTTCACCACTTTCTTCATTCTCGTCATTTTCTTCACGCAGCGCCACCGTCAGCGTCCCGCGCTCAAACAGGAAACCGGCGATATCCGGGGTTCCGGCAGCCGCCACCACCGTCTGGATGATGATCAGCAACGGCACGCCCAGCAGCGCGCCCGGCGTCCCCCACACCCATCCCCAAAAAGTCAGCGACACCAGAATCAGCAGCGGGTTCATGGTCAGCCGCCGCCCCAGCACCATCGGCGTGATCACATTCGCCTCCACCAGGTGAAAGCCGATCTGCGTCACCGCAGGCGCCAGCGCCCGCCACACATCGTCAAACACCATGAGGCCGCCAAGCGCCAGCAGAGCCGCCGCCAGCATCGGCCCGAAATAGGGCACGAAGTTCAAGAGCGCGACGATCCCGCCCCACATCAGCGGCGAAGGCATGCCGATCAGCCACAATGCCAGCGCGACCGCCAGCCCCAGGCACAGGTTGATCGTAGCGATCGTCAGCACATAGGCGGACGTCGCATCCACCACATTCTGGATCACCCGCGCCACCGCCATGGCGCCATCGAAGCTGCCCCGGCTGTTGATCGTCCGCCGCCGCAGCCGCGTCCAACCGGCCAGGAAAAAATAGATGATGAGCAGCGCGAACACCATCTGGATAATCGCCGAAGGCGCGGAGGTCGCGGCGAACTGCAACAGCGATCGCGGCGCATCCACGGCCGCCGTCTGCGCCGCGGCCACTGGCCCGGTCGCCAGCATCTGCACCGTCTCGTCCACGAAATGCTGCAACTGGGAATAAAAGTCGATCAACGGCGCCAGATTGTCCTGAATCTTGGGCAGGCGCTGCGGCAGCAGCCTGAACCAGTCGGTCGCCGGAACCACGATCAGCACCAGCGCGGTATTCGCCACCACCAGAAACGCGATCACCGCCGCCAGCGCCGCGACAGCCGAAGGCACCCGCCGCCGCTCCATCCACTCCAGGAACGGCACCAGTGCGATGGCGATCACGACCGCCGCCGTCAGTGGCAGGAAAAACTCCGCCCCTTCACGCAACGCAAAGGGCAAGGCAAGGAGCAGGCCGACGCCCGTCGTCAGCGCGATGGACGCCAGCAGACGATCCCGCCGCCGGTTGATTTCCTGCTGTTCATGAGGTGTCACTTAATGGTCGATCCTGCCCGCATGTCTGCAATGTGTACCGGGCCGCAACAGCGCGTCAATTTCAATCCATCGCCCAGAAACATGACTAAGGCCCATTAACCAAATTTTCGTTTGCTCCGTCCTAAGCCAAGGAAAACAGGATGGGGCTTTCAAACGGATGATGCGGATATTGACGCTGCTCGGCATGGCGGGATGGGCAATGCTCCCCGCGCCCTCGCTCGCCCGCACGGACCTGCGCATGGAAACGCAGATGTTCGTGGAGCGCGTCCATACCGACATCAACGGCCGCTCCCGCCGCACCCTCGCCAGCGCCACGCGCGCCGCGCCTGGAGACCAGCTTCTTTTCGTCGTCAACTGGCGCAATGAGGGACGCGGCGCGGTGCAGGGCATCGCCCTCACCAAGGCCGTCCCGCGCGGCGCACTCGTGACCGCGCCCGATCCGTCCATGCAAGTGTCAGTGGACGGAGGCCAACGTTGGGGTCGGCTGGACGAACTGTGGCTTCCAACCGGACTGGGCGGGGTGCGCCGGGCTGTGGCGGCCGACATCACCCATATCCGCTGGAGCGGCCCGACGCGGCTTTCACCGGGCGAGACCGCGAGGCTGAGTTACCGGGCGACGATGCGGTAAACAAATCCCCTCTCCCCTTCAGGGGAGAGGGTGGCGAGCGCAGCGAAGCCGGGAGAGGGGACTGAAAAGCACAACCGTTGTTCCCCTCTCCCCTGAAGGGGAGAGGGAGATCGACCTCACTCCGCAAACAGCAGCACCGGCGTCTCCAGCAGCCGCTTCACCGCCTGCACGAAATTCGCCGCGTCCCATCCATCCACAACCCGATGGTCGCAACTGATCGACAGGTTCATCAGCTTCGCCGCCACGACCTCTTTCCCTCGAAACACCGGCCGCTCAATCACCCGATTAGGCCCAATAATGGCCACCTCGGGTCGATTAATCACCGGCGTCGTCGCCACTCCGCCCAGCGCGCCCAACGACGTCAGCGTCAAAGTCGACCCCGAAAGCTCCTCCACCTTCGCCTTGCCCGATCGTGCTGCGTCGGCCAGCCGCCTAATCTCGTCCGCCAGCTGCCAGATATTCCGGTCCTGCGCATCGCGGATCACTGGCACCATCAATCCCGCGTCGGTCTGAGTGGCGATCCCCATATGCACCGCGCCAAAACGCGTCACCACGCCCGCCTCGTCATCATAGCGGGCGTTCAGCATCGGAAAATCTGGCAGCGCCCGGCAAATCGCCACGATCAACAGCGGCAGCATCGTCAGCTTCGGCCGATCCCCACGCTCGCTATTCAACTGCGCGCGCATCCGCTCCACTTCGGTGACGTCGATCTCCTCCACATAGGAAAAATGCGGAATGTGTCGCTTCGATGCCGCCATATTCTCCGCGATGCGGCGGCGCAGGCCGATGACCTTCACCACCTCATCCTCCCGCCGCGCGCGCTGTCCGGCGGGCCGATAGCCTTGGCTCCCGCCGTAAAGCAGGAACGCGTCGAGGTCCGAATGGCGGATATGATCGCCTGTGGATTTTACTTGGGCAAGGTCGATGCCCAATTCCTTGGCGCGGGAGCGGACCGCGGGGGATGCGAGCGGCTTCTTCCCCGCCTTCTCCTCCGAGAAAGACGCTTTCTGCTCCCTCTCCCCTTCAGGAGAGAGGGCTGGGGCGAGGGAGCAGAAAGCGTCTTTCTCGGAGGAGAAGGCGGGGAAGAAGC
>CAMPHR010000026.1 GCA_946886075.1 uncultured Novosphingobium sp.
GGTGCGCCCGCGACATTGTCGGCGATGAACCCTTCGCCATCCTGCTGCCCGACGAGTTCATGAAAGGCGCGCCGGGCCGTGGCTGTCTCAAGCAGATGGTCGATGCCTATAACCAAGTCGGCGGCAACCTCGTCTGCGCGCTCGAAGTGCCGATGGCCGACACGCCGAGCTATGGCGTGATCGATCCGGGCGAGCGCAACGGCCCCCTCACCGAGGTTAAGGGCTTGGTCGAAAAGCCTGCCCCAGGCACCGCTCCGTCAAACCTCATCTTGCCCGGTCGCTACATCCTGCAGCCGGAGGTCATGAAGATCCTCGCCACGCAGGAAAAGGGCGCGGGCGGCGAAATCCAGCTGACCGACGCCATGGCTTCGATGATCGGGCAGCAGCCTTTCCACGGCGTGACCTTCGACGGCCGCCGCTTCGACTGCGGGTCAAAGGCGGGCTATATCGAAGCGAACCTGGCCCTGGCGCTGGAGCGCGAGGACCTGGGCGAACATATCCGTGAGTTCGCGCTGGCGGAGCTAGGTGCGACGGCGATCGCAGCTGCCGCTTAAAGATTTTCGCCAAGAGAGGCGGCGCCTTCCTTCATCTCCCCTCCCGCAGGCGGGAGGGGCCGGGGGTGGGCCAGCGCAACCTTGATGTCTTGAAGCAACGGTTAGCGCAGAAGCTCGCTTCCGCTCGCGCCCACCCTAACCCCTCCCGCCTGCGGGTGGGGAAAGGTTCATGGAGCCGCTCTCAGAACGGCACTTCATCATCCAGATCATTGTCGAAGTTCGGCCCGCCAGCGCTACCGCGCCCGCCGCCCGATGAGCGACCGCCGCCGCTGCCGCCACCGAAGCCGCCGCCACTGCCACCGCCGAAATCATCATAGTCGCCGCCGCCAAAGCCGCCTGAGCTGGCGCCCCAGTCACTGCCGCCGCCCTGCGAGCGACCGCCACCCTGGCCACCACCTGGCGCACCATCAAGCATGGTCAGCACCGCGCCCGGACCCTGCAAAACCACTTCGGTGGTGTAGCGGTCATTGCCCGACTGGTCCTGCCACTTGCGCGTGCGCAGTTGGCCCTCAACATAGACCTTTGATCCCTTGCGCAGGAACCGCTCGGCGACGCCCGCCAGCCCTTCAGAAAAGATCGAGACGCTGTGCCATTCGGTGCGCTCTTTGCGCTCCCCTGAATTGCGGTCCTTCCAGCTTTCGGACGTGGCGATGCGCAGGTTGCACACCTTACCGCCATTCTGAAAGCTCTTCACTTCCGGGTCCGCGCCCAGATTGCCTACCAGAATGACCTTGTTGACCGAACCCGCCATATTTCCTCCGATACTTTGGAGGTTCTTATAGTCGGCTGGCCTGCGGACGCTACCCTAAACCGATGGCCGTTGCGGTCCAGAAAGTAACCCCAGCAGCGACATAAGCGAGCGCGAAAAGATAACCGATCATGAAGAGCGGCCACTTCCACCCATTCGTCTCCCGCTTGGTAACGGCGATGGTCGAAATGCACTGCGGCGCAAACACGAACCATGCGAGGAAGGCGAGCGCCGTCGGCAGCGGCCAATTATCCTTCAGCCGATCGCCCAGGCTCCGCTCCAGCTTGGCCTCATCCTCATCGGCATCAAGCGAATAGACGGTCGCAAGCGCCGACACCGCGACTTCGCGCGCGGCCATCGCCGGGATCAACGCGAGGGAAATGTCGCGGTTAAAGCCGATCGGCTCCAGCACGACATTGAGACCGTTGGCGATCCGCCCTGCTACCGAGTAATTGACCTGGCTGACCGCGCTACCCTCAGGCGCCTTGGGGAAGCTCAGCAGCAGCCAGAGGATCACCGTCGACGCAAAGATGATCGTACCCGCGCGCTTCAGGAAGATGACCGCGCGCTGCCATAGCCCTAGTATGATGTCCTGCGGGCGCGGCCACTGATATTTCGGCATTTCCATCAGGAAGCCGCCGCTCGCGCCCTTGGTCACCGTCAATCGCAACACCAGCGCCACCAGCATCGCACCGATGATCCCGGCGATGTAGAGGCAAAAGAGCACCAGCCCCTGAAGCCCGATGCCCATCCCTACATTCCGCGCCGGAATGAAGGCGCCAATGATCACGGCGTAGACCGGCAGGCGAGCCGAGCAGGTCATCAGCGGCGCGATCAAGATGGTGGTCAGCCGGTCCTTGGGATCGGAAATGGTGCGCGTCGCCATGATCCCCGGCACCGCACAGGCGAAGGAGGAGAGCAGGGGAATGAATGCGCGGCCGGACAGGCCGACCCGCGCCATCAGGCCATCCATCAGGAAAGCGGCGCGGACCATATATCCCGTCGCTTCCAGCATCAGGATGAAGAAGAAGAGGATGAGGATCTGCGGCAGGAAGACCACGACCGATCCGACGCCGTTGATGACGCCATCCACCAGGAAGGATCGCAGCAGCCCGTCCGGCAGTGCGTCACGGATCGACGCGCTTGCCGCTTCGGCCAGCCCTTCGATCATGGCGATAGGCGCTTCCGACCAGGCGTAGACTGCCTGGAACATGATGAAGAGCAGCGCGAGTAGCAGGAGCAACCCGGCGACGGGGTGCAGCGCAACCCGATCGACCGCAGCCGTCAATCGCCGCGACGGCGTTTCCCGCACGATCGCCGCACGCGCGATTCGGCGCGCCTCGCTGCGCAACGCGTCGAACCCAAGCGGCGCAGCGGAAGGCCGCGCCTGGTCGCTGCCATCGAACAGCGCGTCCAACTCCGTCCGGAGATGATCAAGGCCTCGCTTGCGCACCGCAACGGTCGAGATGACCGGCACACCCAACTCGCGCGAGAGAATGTTCGCGTCGAGTTCCAGCCCGTCCCGGGTGGCAAGGTCGACCATGTTGAGCGCGACCACGGTCGGCAGGCCAAGGGCGATCAGCTCAAGGGCAAAGCGAAGGTGATTGTCGAGGTTGGAGGCGTCCACCACCACCACCAACGCATCGGGCAGGCGCTCGCCATGCTGCTTGCCAAGCACCACGTCGCGGGTCACCTGCTCATCGGGGCTGGTGGGATTAAGGCTATAGGTGCCAGGCAAATCGACCAGTTCGAGCGGGCGACCATCGGACAGCGACAGCCTGCCCGCCTTGCGCTCCACCGTCACGCCCGGATAATTGCCGAGTTTCTGCCGCGCGCCGGTCAGTGCGTTGAACAGGGCGCTCTTGCCGGCATTGGGGTTGCCGACCAGCGCGACCAGCGGCAGGCTGCTCATATGGCGTTCGCCGGGCCAGTACGCACGATGATGGCGGCCGCGTGGTTGCGCCGCATGGCGATGGTCATGCGTCCGACTTTGCACGCGATCGGTCCCCGGCCCAGCAGGCCGCCATGGTGAAGCGCTTCAACGCTTGCGCCTTCGCACAGGCCGAATTCACGCAGGCGCTGCCCATCCGATGCAGTCAGCGCGTCCCAGTCGATCAGGTCCACATAGGCTGGCTGGCGCAACGGAAGTTCGGTCAGGCGCAAGGAAGAAGAACTCGCTGAAGTCACCTGCGAGTGACTATCAATATAGATAGGAAAAGGCCAGCCGGAATTGCGGGCTTATGGCGCGGGTCAGATGGCGGGGTAACGCAGCCTGCCGATAAAGCGGGCAAGGCTCAGGCGCTCGCCGCCGCCAATGCCCTTCCACTTCGCCTTTGCCCGTTCGAACCGCATGATCCCTTCGATCCGGCGGTCCAGGAAAGCGCGGCTGTCCGCCCAATCATCGCTCTCGTCATCGACGAACACCAACAGCGTCGCGGCATAGACACCCGCCAGCGTCAGCCGCTTGCTATAATGATTGAGGTCTGTCGCGCTATCGCCAGCCGCTCGCCACATGACGTCGGCCGATCGCCAACCGAGCCGCGCCGCACGGACGCTGTTCTGCGGCAGCGCCATGACTGCGAGCGCGCGGCGCAACGCTTCCCGGTCACGCGCCAGCAGCGTCAGCCGCGCCGTGACCAGCGCCACAATCCGCTGGCGGATCGACATGGTGACCAGCTTCTCGGGCGGCAGCGCTTCCAGCATGCCAGCATCGATACTCGAAAACCAGGCATCGATCATGTCCATCGCCCCGCCAGGAAAGGCGAGCTGCGCGATCTCGACATCCACCTTTCCTTCCGACGCAGCCATGGCAACTGCCTCCGACCGCCAGCCATCGAAAGCGGCGTGACGGGGCAGGATAGGTGCTAGGAACGTCCGCACCTCATCCAGGGTGGGGTCTTGGGGCAAGGTCTTCATGAACCCATGGTAAGGCTCCGGATGCCCACGCACAAGCTCCGGACACAGGCCGCAAGATAATGTTGCAACATATCATCAGATATGATGTAACATTAAATTACGGCGGTCGCAGAGCCGCTCAGGATAAGGATGGAGGATGCGATGGCGATATTGGCAATGCATGCGACACATGGTCGGCCTCAGGGCGGCTATAGCGGGGGCGGGGGCTCGCCGGTCGCCATTGGGGCGACGATCGCGGTTCACGCGCTGGTGGTGGGCGCATTCATCCTGATCCCAAAGGAGGTGATTGCTCCCTATGTCCCGCAAATCCTGATCGGCAACCAGATCCCGCTCGACCCGCCACCCCCGCCCGAAGCGCAGCCACAACCAACCGAGGCCAAGCTTCCTTCCCAGCCGACCCTGGACCCGATCCCCACTAACCCGGATGATCTGGTAAAGCTGCCCGACAGCGGCGAGGGCCCCATCGTTCCGGCTGGCGGCACCAACGCCGGGACCGGAACCGGCGGCGATGTCATTCTGCCACCTCGCGAGCCGGTCCGCGAACCCGTGCTGGTCGATCCCGGCATCGATCTGCGAGCCATGTCCGCTTTCCAGCCTGACTACCCTGGCACGATGATCCGGCAAGGCGTGGAAGGCACCGTCACCGTCCGCGTCAGCATTGGTGCGGATGGCAGGGTGACTGGCATCGAACGGATATCGGCCACCGACGAGGCATTCTGGGTCGCCACCCAACGTCACGCGATGCGCAAATGGCGATTCCGCCCCGCGACTCGGGACGGCGTGCCGGTGCCTGGAATCAAGGTCCTCACCGTCCATTTCAAGTTGACCGACCGGTGAGCACAGCCCAGCCGGATGCAAGCCCCGGCTTTGCATCCGGCGCCGCCATATCCTATATACCGGCGATGGCGATCTTCCCCCGTCCGGTCTCTCCCAAAAGCGCGCTTGGCGACCTGTGGAGCTATTTTCGCGAGAATCGGCCGCATAAATGGCCGCTGCTCGGGCTGTCGATGGCGATCACCTGGGTCATCATCTGGGTGTTCATGGTCGATGCCAACACCAACACGATGCCCACCCGCAACAAGATCATTTACGTCCAGAGCTGGGACGCGAGCCGCTCCGACGCAGCCATCATCCTTCAGCAGAAGATCGACCTCGCCAAGGGCGAGGCGGCGCTGCAGAAGCGGCAAAAGCAGATGCAGGGCTGGGCCGACGCATTCGGCATCGACTGGCGCACTGAAGAAGCCCGCAACAGCGCCCGCCGCAAGGAAGCGTTGAAGCAGATCAACGCCCAGCTTGACTCGCGGCTGGCCAAGGCGGAAGCGGCGGAAAAGACCGCGCCCAAGACCAGCCAGAATTGACTCCCCCGATGGCCGACCCCGCCGACGACCGCCGTTTCATGGCAGCGGCCATCGCTCTGTCCGAACGCGGCCGGGGTCTTTCCACGCCCAATCCCAATGTCGGCTGCCTGATTGTCCGTGACGGCGCGGTCGTCGGACGCGGATGGACCCAGAAGGGCGGGCGGCCCCATGCCGAAGCGCAAGCGCTGGATGAGGCGCAGGATCAGGCGCGCGGCGCAACCGCCTATGTGACGCTGGAGCCCTGTTTCCACCTCTCCGCCCGCGGTCCTCGCTGCGCCGACCTGATGGCCCGCGCTGGCGTCGCCCGGGTGGTGATCGCGTTGCGTGATCCCGATCCCCGCACCGATGGCCAGGGCGCGGGGCATTTGCGGTCGCGCGGCATCAAGGTCGAGATGGGCCTCATGGCGCAGGAAGCCGCTGCCGCCATGCGCGGCTTCGTGTTGCGCCAAACCCTCGGTCGTCCCGCTGTCACCCTGAAGCTCGGCCTGTCGCTCGACGGCTGCATTGCGCTTAAGGACGGTTCGAGCCGCTGGATTACTGGTGAGGCAGCGCGCGCCCATGCGCATCTGGAGCGCGCGCGGCATGACGCCATCCTGGTAGGCGGCGGCACATTGCGCGCCGACGCGCCGCGCCTCGACGTGCGGTTGCCGGGGCTGGAGGATCGCTCGCCCCGCCGCCTGCTGCTGACGCGCGGTGCTGCGCCCAAGGGCTGGGAAGCCATCGCGCAGCCGGAGGATATCGCCATGCTCCGTCATGTCGATCATCTGATGGTGGAGGGTGGCGCAGGTGCGGCTGCGGCGTTCCTGCGGGAGGATCTGGTCGATCGCCTTCTGCTCTACCGCGCCCCGATCCTCATCGGCGGTGGCTTGCCGGGTATCGGCGACATCGGTCTGTCCGACCTAGCCCAGGCCCATCATCGCTGGACCCTGACCGACGAGCGCCGACTGGGCGAAGACCGGCTGGAGGTTTACGAACGGCGGCGCGGCGCTTAGGAGCGTCACGGAACCAGCAGGATCGCACACCCATGTTCACCGGCATCATCACCGACATCGGCACCATCCGCTACGCCGAGCAGCGCGGAGACCTGCGCCTCGCCATCGGCACCGCCTATGACATGGAAAGCGTGGCGATCGGCGCGTCGATTGCCTGTTCGGGCGCATGCCTCACAGTTGTCGAAAAAGGCCCTGACTGGTTCGCCGTCGATCTGTCAGCGGAGACGGTGGAGCGCACTGCGCCGGGCTTGTGGAAGCAGGGCGGCAGGCTGAACCTCGAACGCGCGCTCAAGGTGGGTGATGAGCTTGGCGGGCATATCGTCACTGGCCATGTGGATGGTGTCGGCACGTTGGTCTCGGCCACGCCGGAGGGCGATTCGACCCGACTGCTGATCGCCGCACCCGCAGCGCTCGCTCCCGCACTCGCGGCCAAGGGATCGATCACCGTCGATGGCATTTCGCTGACCGTGAACAGCGTTGAAGATCAGCCGGACGGCTCCGTACAGTTCGGCCTCAACATCATTCCGCATACCGCTTCCGCCACCACTTTGGACGCTCTGGCAACGGGCCGGACGTTCAATCTGGAGGTTGACGTGCTGGCGCGATATCTCGACCGCATGCAGAGCCTGCGTCACCCAATGTGATTACTGCTTGATAAGATCACACTTCAATGTGATAAGTGCGATCCAAGACCATGTGGGTCAAGGAGTCGTCCATGTCTTCCGCTCTTATCGATACCGTCCGCACCCTCGTCAATGAAGGTGGAATGTCCCGCTCCGGCTTGGCGCGCGCGGCGGGGCTTCATGCCAATTCCCTCCGCAAGCTGGGCGAAAGCGACTGGAACCCCACCGCTGACACGCTGGGCAAGCTTGAAAATTATCTCGCGCGGCGCGAAGGCGGCACCGCTCTCGCTTCCCCGGAAGAGATCATCAACGAAGCGCGCAACGGCCGCATGTTCATCCTGGTCGATGACGAGGACCGCGAAAATGAAGGCGATCTCGTGATCCCCGCGCAAATGGCGACGCCTGACGCGATCAACTTCATGGCGACCCATGGCCGGGGTCTCATCTGCCTGGCCATGACCAAGGACCGGATCGACGAACTTGGCCTCGACCTTATGAGCCGCAACAATGGCACGCGGCACGAAACCGCTTTCACCGTGTCGATCGAAGCGCGGGAGGGCGTGACGACCGGCATCAGCGCCGCCGATCGCGCCCGCACCATTTCCGTCGCGATCGACGGGTCAAAGGGGCGGGACGATATCGTCACACCCGGACATGTCTTCCCGCTGGTCGCCAAGAATGGCGGCGTGCTGGTGCGCACCGGCCATACCGAAGCCGCTGTCGATGTGGCGCGCCTCGCCGGCCTCAATCCGTCCGGTGTTATCTGCGAAGTGATGAAGGACGACGGCACCATGGCGCGCCTCGATGACCTCATCCCCTTCGCGCAGAAGCACAAGATGAAGATCGGCACGATCCGCGATCTCATCGCCTATCGCCGCCGCCATGACCACATGGTCGAACGGCGGGCTGAAACCGTCTTCAACAGCAAGTGGGGCGGCGATTGGAAGGCGATCAGCTTCTATAACAAGGCGACCCAGAGCGAGCAGCTGGTACTGCAAAAGGGGCATGTCTCTCCCGATGAGCCGACCTTGGTGCGCGTACATCAGCTCTCGCTGCTGGACGATGTCTATGGCGCCAGCGGCCCGCGCTGCGAAATCCTCGGCAAGTCGATGGAGATCGTGGCGGAGGAGGGCGCTGGCCTCATCGTCGTGCTGACCAGTAATTCGCCGACCGATTTCCTCACGCGCATCCTTCGCCACCATGCGGGCCAGCCTGTCAGTGGCATGGACGAATTGCGCGACTATGGCGTGGGCGCTCAGATCCTTGCGGAACTGGGCGTGCATGACATGATCCTGCTCACCAATTCCAGCCACAGCCTCATCGCGCTTGACGGCTATGACCTCTCCGTGGTTGGGCACCGCCCCATCGAGCTATAAGAAGGATACCGGCCGTGGCGAAATTCCTGATCGTTGAAGCCCGCTTCTACGACCATCTCAATGACCTGCTGATCGAAGGCGCGGTGGCCGCGCTTGAATCAGAAGGGCACAAATATGAAGTGGTGACGGTGCCCGGCGCGCTGGAAATCCCCGGCGCGGTTGCGCTGGCGGCGGAATCCGGCCGCTATGATGGCTTCGTCGCGATCGGCGTGGTGATCCGCGGCGAGACCTATCATTTCGAAGTGGTGTCCAACGAAAGTGCGCGCGGCCTGATGGCGCTCAGCATGGACGGCATCGCCATCGGCAACGGCATCCTGACCGTTGAAAATGAGGCACAGGCGCTGACCCGTGCCAAGCCCGACGAGAAGGACAAGGGCGGCGAAGCGGCCAAGGCCGCCATCGCCATGCTGGCGCTCCGGGAGAAATTAGGGGCCTAGGAGCTTCCCGCTCTACATGGGCACCGCTCTTGATCCATTCGCTCGGAGTTTGTCGAAGGGCTCAACTTCTTCTTTTTGGAAAAAGGGCCGCCCTCAAGCGGCCCCTTTTTATGATCAGGTTCAGCCTGCTTCGGCGAGCACCGGATAATCGACATAGCCCTCGCTGCCCTGGGTGTAGAGCGTGTCGGTGCTCAGGGGATTGAGCGGTGCTCCCAACGACAGGCGGTCCGGCAGGTCCGGATTGGCGATGAACGGGCGGCCAAAGCTGATCGCCTGGGCGAGGCCGCTGTCCAGATCCTCCTGCGCCCGTGCGGCGTCATAATCGCTGTTGAGAACAAGCGGCCCGTTGAAGTGACGCCGGACCATCGGCGACTGGCGCGGAACATCGCTCGCGCCGCGCGTTCCATCCGGCCGCAATTCCCGCATTTCCAAAAAGGCGATGCCGATCGGTTCCAACGCCTTGGCGATCGCGATGCCGAGGCTGGCGGGATCGCTATCGTCCGTGCCTTGCGATGCGCCATTGATCGAAATCCGCACGGCTGTGCGGTCTGCACCAATGGCGTCAGCGACGGCCTGCGTGATTTCGCTCAACAACCGCACGCGATTTTCGGGGCTGCCGCCATAGGCGTCCTGCCGCTGATTCACCCCGTTGCGCAGGAATTCGTCCAGCAGATAGCCATTGGCGGCATGGATTTGAACACCATCAAACCCAGCCTCGCGCGCATTGCGTGCAGCCGTGACATAGGTCGCGATCAGGCCCGGGATTTCCTCCGCCTCCAGGGCGCGGGGCTGCTCATAGGGTTTGGTTCCCTCATAGCTATGGGCGTGGCCGGGCGCGGCAATGGGGCTCGACGATACCGGCTGCTCCCCGCTGACGCTGGAATGGACGAGGCGACCCATATGCCAGAGCTGTGCGAAGATGCGGCCGCCCGCCTCGTGCACGGCGTTCGTGATCGGCTTCCAGGCTTCCACCTGCTCCCCCGACCAGATGCCCGGTGCGAAAGGCCAACCAAGCCCCTGCCGCGACACGCCGACGCCCTCGCTGATAATCAGCCCGGCTGTGGCGCGCTGGCGATAATAATCGACCATGATGGGCGTAGGGACATGGGCACGGGTGGCACGGGCGCGCGTAAGCGGCGCCATCAATATGCGATTACGGGCACGGATGGCACCCAGCTGGACAGGTTCGAAGAGGCGGGTCATTAAAAATCCCCTTTTAAAAGTTGCGAATCGCAACCTAAATGCTTGCTGACGCCAATTAGGTGCCGGAAATGCGGCTTTCAAGGCTGTGCGCGGCAAAATGTCAAAACAGCATGTCGACCGTGTGAATGGCGAGGCCGACGAGCCCCCCGACCAACGTCCCGTTGATGCGGATATATTGAAGGTCGCGGCCAACGGCGCTTTCCAGGCGGCTGGTCACTGTTCCTGCGTCCCAGCCGCGCACCGTTTCGCTGACCAGCGTCACGATGGAATCGCCATAGGCCGCTGTCGCGCCAACCGCCGCCCGGCGCACGAAGCGGTTGATCAGCAGACGCAGGCGGGCATCCTCCTGCAACGTCGTCCCCAGCTGCTGCAGCGCTTCTCCCAGCCGTCCCGCCATCGCCTTGCCGGGATCACGCGCCGCACGCAGCAGGCCGGAACGGGCTTGCTCCCACAGACCATCAATCCACCGCTGCATCGCTGGATTATCCACGATTTCGTCCCGAATGCGCGCAACGCGCTCCTGCATGGCCGCGTCGAATTGCAGGTCGCTCGCCAGCTTCGCCATGCCCTCTTCCGCCTTGAGACGTAGGCTGTGCCCTGGATCGGCAGCCATCTCGGCAAGCATCCGCCGCAGCCCGTCGATGATCGCGTTGGACAGGTTTTCGTCCAATCCCGTCCAGCGCAAAATCTTGCCCGCACGGTCATGCACCATCTGGCGGATCAGATGATCATTCGCCTCCAGCGTTCGATCGGCCCAGTGGATGATGCTGTCCATCACCGGCGCGTGACGACCGTCGCGCATCGCCGCCTCGATCGCCTGACCGATCAGCGGCGCGATGTTCATGCCGCGCAGCCGCTGGGCGATCGCGCCCTTGACCATGCCGCCGAGCCGTTCCTGATCCAGCGCCTCCAGCATGTCCGCCATCAGCCGCGACGCGCCCTCGCGCAGCCGCCCGTCGCCCGCTGAAGGACTGGCGAGGAAGCGCCCGGCAGCGGCGGCCACATCCAGCCGCTGCATCCGCCGCGCGACCACCGCGGGAGTCAGGAAATTATCTCTCAGGAACAGCGCTAGCGTGTCGCCGATCCGGTCCTTGTTGCGCGGGATGATCGCGGTGTGCGGGATCGGCAGGCCCAATGGATGGCGGAACAATGCGGTCACTGCGAACCAGTCGGCTAGGCCGCCCACCATCGCGGCCTCCGCAAAAGCCTGAACGAAGCCGATGGCTGGATGAAGATGGATAGTGGACCTTGCGGCGAGGAACAGCAGCGCCATCGCGATCAACATGCCGGTCGCGACGACCCGCATATCGCGCGGTTGTCGAACAGGGGCATGCGCGGCGGGTAGGGGAACGGGAAGCTGCTTCATCGTCCGTCCAACGGTTACGCCGCCGTTTCGTTCAGCCACATGTGCCGTTCAGGCCGCCGACCCAATCGCTTCACTCCGCCGGTTGCGTGCTTCCCTCATGCCGCGCGTCGTCTCCCGCCTTGTAGGTAAGGAGGCGGCGGCTAAGGCGCGGACCCGCCCATCCTTCGAGCTGCAACGCCAGGCTGAAAGTCGCGGGCACGATCACTAGGGTGAGGAGCGTGGACAGGAGCAGTCCGCCGATCACCGTGATGCCCATCGGCGCACGCCAGGCGCTGTCCCCGCCCAGCGAAATCGCGGTCGGCACCATCCCTGCCACCATCGCGACGGTCGTCATCACGATCGGCTGCGCGCGCTTGTGCCCGGCGTCGATGATCGCGTCGAACCGAGGCACGCCTTTCTGGATTTCCTCCAGAGCAAAGTCGATCACGAGGATCGAGTTTTTCGCGACGATCCCCAGCAGCATCAGGATGCCGATGAACACGGGCATCGATATGGGATGCCCCGTCAGATGGAGAGCCAGCGCTCCACCAAGCGGCGCCAGCAGCAGCGATCCAAGATTGACGAAAGGCGGCATCAACCGCTTGTAGAGCAGCGTCAGCACGGCCAACACCAGCAGGATGCCGGATATTACCGCAATGACGAAATTCTTCATCAACTCCGCCTGCCACTTGGATTCGCCGGTGGTGATCTTCTGAACGCCGGGGATGCGGCCTTCGTTGATTTCCTTCATCGTAGGCAGGGCATTGATCGTCTTCATCGCCTGGCTGCTGACGATGCCCGGCGCGAAATCGGCATCGACCACAATTCGGCGGATCTGATTATATCTGCGGATCTGAGTCGGGCCCGCGCCGAACTCGACATCGGCGACCACCTTCAGCGGAACCGAGCCACCGTTCACCGTCGGCACCGGCATATTCTCCACCGTCGCAATGTCGCTGCGGCTATTTTCCTGCACGGCGACGCGGATCGGGATCTGGCGATCGGAAAGCGAGAATTTCGCGGTATTCTGATCGATGTCGCCAATGGTCGCCACCCGGATCGTCTGGCTCAGCGCCGCAGTGGTGACGCCTAGGGTCGCGGCAAGGTCAAGGCGCGGCTTGATGATGATCTCGGGCCTGTTCATGTCGCCCTGAACGCGGGGCGCACGGATTTCCTTTACGCCCAGCATCTCGCCGACCAGCTTGTTTGCGGTTTGATCGAGCAGTTCGGCATTATCGCTGCCCAGCATGATGGTGACGTCACGGCCCATGCCGCCGCCCGCCTGCGACTGAAAGTTTACTCGCGCGTCAGCGACCTGCTGGAATTTGGGCGCCATGCTGCGCTCCCATTCCACTGATGAAGCCGGGCGATCCTTCTTCAGCGTCAGGTAGATATTGGCGCTCGTCGGCTGGATGTCCGCGAAGGCCGCGTCGACAAACTCAGTGTCGGCCGTCAGCATATCGGCGACGCGGCGGGCCACCTGAGTGGTCTGCGCGAGCGTGCTGCCCGGCACGGTTTCGATCTTCACCTGACTATAATCAGTGTTCATCGACGGCTGGAATGCCATTGGCAGCGTGCCGAAGGCGAGCAGCGTGGCAAGGAAGGCAAGGCCCCCGATGCCGACGGTCCAGATGCGATGATCGCGCAGCCAGGCGGCAAAGCGCGGCCTTGCGCCTCGTGCGCGATGGGCGTTGGCGCGGCTTTCATCGAGCGACCAGTGCAGCACGCGCATATAGACGTCCATCAGCCAGCCTTCGCCATGGCTTTCCTGCCCATGCGCCTTCAGAAAATAGGCAGCGATCATCGGCGTGATCAGGCGCGCCACGGCCAGGCTGAGCAACACGGCGACGACGACGGTCATGCCGAACTGGATGAAGAACTGGCCCGAGATGCCCGGCATCAAGCCGACCGGCAGGAACACCGCGACAATCGCCATGGTCGTCGCCAGCACGGCCAGGCCTATTTCGTCAGCCGCGTCGATCGACGCCTGATAGGCAGTCTTCCCCATGCGCATATGGCGGACGATATTTTCGATTTCCACGATGGCGTCGTCGACCAGCACGCCTGCGACAAGGCTGAGCGCCAGCAGGGAGGTGACGTTGAGCGTGAAGCCCATCATGTCCATGAACCAGAAGGTCGGGATGGCCGACAGCGGGATGGCAAGCGCCGCGATGATCGTCGCGCGCCAGTCACGCAGGAACAGGAACACAACGACGACCGCCAGCACTGCGCCCTCGATCATCGACTGCATCGCCGCATGATATTGGCTCTTGGTGTAATCGACGCTGTTGAAGAGTTCCTTGTAGCGGATCTTGGGATTTTCCTTCTTCAGCTGCTCCAGCACCTTCATCGCGTTGTCGAACACGGTGACGTCGGATGACCCCTTGGCCTTTTCCAAGCTGAAGCTCGTCACCTGCATGCCGTTCATCAGCGAAAGCGATCGCTGCTCGGCAAACATGTCGCGTACATCGGCGAGGTCGGACAGCTTGACCGTGCGTCCGCCGGGAATCGCTATCTGCGTCTGGCCAAGAGCGTAGGCATCCTGCGCGCTGCCGAGTACGCGGATCGCCTGTTCGGCTCCGGCGATTTCGGTGCGCCCGCCCGCCGCGTTCAGGTTCACCTGCTGCAACTGCTGATTGACCTGCGCGGCAGTCACGCCATGCGATTGCAATTTCGCAGGATCGAGGATGACGCGGATTTCACGGGTAACGCCGCCGCCGCGCTTGACCGCCGCCATGCCCGGCACTGCCAGCAGACGCTTGGCAACCGTGTTGTCCACATACCATGACAGCTGCTCGAGCGTCATGTCCGTCGCTTCGGCACTGAAATAGGCGATCGGCCGGTCGACATCCAACCGCGTGACCTGCGGTTCCAATATCCCTTCGGGCAGGTCGCTGCGGATCTGGTCGACCGCATTCTTGACGTCATTGACGCCCCGGTCGATCGGCGTTCCGATCTGGAACTGGACGATCGTCATCGACTGGCCTTCGGAGACGGTCGAGGTGATCTCGTCCACGCCGCTGATGCCGCGTACAGCCGCTTCGACGCGCTGCGTCACCTGGGTTTCCAGTTCCGGCGGCGCTGCGCCGGGTTGCAGGACCAGCACCTGGGCGATGGGGAAACTGACGTCGGGCTGCTGGTTGATGTCCATCCGGCCGAAACTGACCATGCCCGCCAGCAGCAGGGCGACGAACAGCACGAGCGGCGACACCGGGTTGCGGATGGCCCAGGCGGAGATATTGCGAAAACTCATGACGGCTTCCTCGCCTGCGCGGTCTTACCCGGCCTTTTGAACTTGCGGCCGCACCTTTTGCCCGGGCCGCAGGAAGGCGCCTGCGGAAACGACGATGCGTTCGCCGCCATTGAGCCCGCGCGTCACGGGAACGCCGTTGGGAGACACTGGCCCGACCTCGACTTGGCGCCGCTCGGTCTCGTTGCGGCCGTTGATGATGTAGACGAAATGCCCCTTGGCATCGGTCTGCACGGCCGATTCCGGCAGAAGCGGCGCCGTGGCGGTGCCGCTCACGATCTTGGCGGCGGCAAAGCCGCCGGGCCTGATTTCCTTATTATAGGGAATAGCGATGCGAGCGATGCCCTGCCGTGTCTGCGGGTCGATGACCGGCGATACCTGCCACACGCGACCTGCAAATTCGGTTTGACTGCCAACTGGCGTGACGCTCGCGCTATTGCCCGGCCGCAGCGACACAAGGTCGCCTTCGCTGAGCTGAGCCAGCAGCTCCATCTCGCCACCCTTCGCCATGCGGAAAAGTACCCCGCTGCTCGATCCTACGATTTGCCCCGGCTCGACATCGCGGGTGAGGACAAGGCCAGCGGCGGGCGCGCGAATGTCCAACCGTCCCGTCCGCGCGCGCTGTTCGGCAAGCTGCGCCACGGCGACATTGACCCGCGCATTGGCGGCGTCGCGCGTCGCGGTCCGCTGATCGATGTCCGCCCGGCTGATGAAGCCGCGCTTCACAAGCGCCTGTGCCCGGTCGAGCTGCGCCTGCGCCAGCTTCGCATCCGCGCGGTTTACCTCGACCTGTGCTGCGAGCGAGCGAACCTGTTCCGTCTGGACCGATCGCTCGATCACCGCAAGCACTTGCCCCGCACGCACCCAGTCGCCCGGCTGCACCAGCACACGAGTGACCTGCCCGCCTTCTCCAACGACGCCCACCGGCATTTCGACGCGCGCGGCAAGCGATCCGGTGCCACTGATGGTACGAGCCACGACAGACTGGCCGGGGACCAAGACGGTGACGACCGGCGCCTCCTCGACAGGTGCGGCCGCATCCTCACCCTTGCCGTGCATGCTGATCCACGCAGCAACAGCGATCAGGATGATGGCGATCACGGCGCCAATCGTCAGCATCCGCCGCTTGGAAGAGCGCGGTTCTTCGCCAAAGATGTGCGCCGGAGCTTCGCCGGCAACCTGCGTTTCGTAGTTCATCCTGAATCCATCATCGGGCAACCGGGCTGGCAAGCGCTGTGTTATATAAATACATCACCCTGCTCAACCCTAAATACACTGTGCGCACAAGCGGGGCAACGCCGGGACTGTTGCCGAACGCTTGCCAAATCCGCGCACCTGTGGCGCTATGGAGCAGGTGGCGGGAGGACGCTAGGATGGAATTACTAGGCTGGATCATCGTTGGCCTGTTCGCTGGCGCAATTGCACGGCTGGTGATGCCTGGCCGTGATCCCGGAGGATGCGTCGTCACCATCCTGCTGGGAATCGCCGGTGCGTTGTTCGCGGGCTATGTCGGCCGTCTGCTTGGCGTCTACGAGCCGGAGGAGCAGGCGAGTTTCATTGCAGCTATTCTGGGCTCTATCGCGGTACTTGCGATCTACCCGTGGTTTGCCCGGCGCGGCTGACTCCGCACGATGAAAAATGATCTGGTTAACTGCGCTTGGCAAAGCGCATGACGAAAAGGGCTGCGCCGAAGCGCAGCCCTTCATAACCCGCCAGCGAAGCTTTCGGCGTGGTTTAACGCACTGATCCGCGACGGACCAGGTTGACGATGGCAAGCAGCACGATGGCACCCACCAGCGAAACGAGGAAGCTATAGAGCGTCAGGCCATCATTGATCGAACCGCCGCTGAAGATCAGGCCGCCGATAAACGCGCCGACGATGCCAACGACGATGTTCAGCAGAATGCCCTGCTGCGCATCGGTGCGCATGACCATGCTGGCGAGCCAGCCAATGATACCACCGACAACAAGCCACAAAATGATACCCATTTCACACTCTCCTTGGACCAGCGCCCCCAGCGGGTTGGCTGATCTATTCAACGGCGAAGTCGGCTTCGCGTTCCCTGAGAAATGTTTCTGGGTTGACAATGGCGGGTGAATCGGGGCGGCGTGACAAAGCAAAGGGCCGCCGAATCCATGTTCGGCGGCCCTTGCGATGCGCGAGTCCGACAATGCCGGACGGGCAGATAATCAGTATTTCTGCTGCCGTTCGTAGAGCGACTTATAATATTGGATGCGCGTCACACGCAGGCCGTGCATGCCCGACCGGTCAACGGCGCGCTGCCAGCCTGCAAATTCCTCCAGCGTCAACGAATAGCGCGCGCAGGCTTCATCGACTGTCAGCAACCCTCCATTGACGGCAGCGACCACCTCTGCCTTGCGGCGGACGACCCAGCGTGTCGTGTTGGCTGGCGGCAGGCTGTCCAGAGTCAAGGGTTCCCCGAGCGGCCCGACGACCTGAGCAGGTCGGATTTTCTGATTTTCTATCATTCTCACCCTCAAAAAGCGGCACTGGCGTTGCCGAATTCAGCAGCGGCAACCGGTATGCGCGTCAGCCCTGAAGATCAGCTAAAGCGCCACGGTAAACGCCCCCTTCATCATCCTTGTCCCACTCTTAAATGCTGTGCGATCAACGGGTTGAAGCTTCCCGTTGGGCGCGCGGCCTCGATCATGCCGCTCGGACGTGGCGCGAAGACTTCGGCCAGATCCTGAATCCAGTCCCCTGCTTCATCCTGCCCCCGCAGGACGCCTGCAACCGCCTGCGCGGTCGGGCTGGCCGCCTGCTCCGCCGCCGAAGCGGCGCGCAGCAGAGGCCAGACCGGCGCGTGCGGCCGACTGACAGGTCTGGCATTGGCGGCTTTGAGACCGCCTGCCCGAAGGAAACCGAAATCCATGGGAAGGGAGATAGCGAGGAAAGGATAAAGTCCGGTAAACTCGCGCAACCGAAACGACGCATTGTGGCCTAAAAAGGGAATCTCGCTGGAATGCCGCGCTTCGGGCGATTATATGCGCGCCCATGCAGCCCCAGTTCCAGTTGCCCGAACCGCTTGCAAAGCGGCGAATCGTCGTTGCCATGTCTGGCGGCGTGGATTCCAGCGTCGTTGCCGCGCTCGCTGCCCGCACGGGCGCGGAAACCATTGGTGTCACGCTTCAGCTTTATGATCATGGCGCGGCAGTCGGCCGCACCGGCAGCTGCTGTGCCGGGCAAGACATACGGGATGCGCGCACTGTCGCTGACCGGATCGGCATCGCGCATTATGTATTTGATTATGAAAGCCGCTTTCGCGATTCCGTGATCGCCGACTTTGCTGACGAATATATGTCCGGACGGACGCCAATCCCTTGCGTCAAATGCAATATGGGCGTGAAATTCACCGATCTGTTCCAGATCGCGCGTGATTTGGGCGCGGATTGCCTTGCAACCGGCCATTATGTCCGCCGCGTCGAAGGCGCGCAGGGCGCCGAACTCCACCGCGCAGCCGATCCCGCGCGTGACCAGAGCTATTTCCTCTTCGCGACCACACAGGCGCAGCTTGATTATCTGCGCTTTCCCCTGGGCGGCCTGCCAAAGCCCCAGGTGCGCGAGATAGCGGCTGAACTCGGCCTGTCAGTGGCGCTGAAGCCCGACAGCCAAGACATCTGCTTCGTGCCGGACGGTGATTATACAGGCGTGGTGCGCAAGCTGCGCCCTGACGCGGATGAAGGCGGGGACATCATCCATGTCGATGGCCGCGTCCTCGGCACGCACAAAGGGCTGATCCACTATACCGTCGGCCAGCGGAAGGGGCTGGAGATCGGCGGCCAGGCCGAGCCGCTCTATGTCGTCCGCCTGGACGCTGGCGAGCGGCGGGTGATCGTCGGGCCTAAGGCGGCGCTGGCGGTGTCGGCGGCCCGGCTCTCCGACATCAATTGGCTGGGCGGGGACTTCAGCGGGCCACTGACCGCCAAGGTGCGATCGATGGCCAAGCCTGTGCCGGCACGGCTGGACGGCGATCGCTTGGCTTTCGACGCGCCCGAATATGGCGTGGCGCCGGGTCAGGCAGCTGTGCTCTACGCTGGCGACCGGGTGCTGGGCGGCGGCTGGATCGAAGCCACGGAGGCCGCGCTGGCGCACGCTGCATGAATATTGTCCTTTATGGCGTGCGCGGCTAAGGCCCGCCGGTCATGACTCGTCCGCTCACCCTCGCCATCCCCAAGGGCCGCATCCTCGATGAAGCGCTGCCGATGCTCGCGCGCGTCGGCATAGAGCCGGAGGCGGAGTTCCATGACAAGAAGAGCCGGGCGCTGCGCTTCGCCACCAATCGCCCCGACATTTCGATCATCCGCGTGCGCGCTTTCGACGTCGCGACCTTCGTCGCCCATGGCGCGGCGCAGATCGGCATCGTCGGGTCGGACGTGGTCGATGAGTTTGACTATTCCGAACTCTATGCGCCGGTCGATCTCGACATCGGTCATTGCCGCCTGTCGGTTGCAGAGCCGGTCGATCTTGCTGGCGAGGATGAGGCGGCGATGAGCCATGTGCGGGTCGCCACCAAATATCCTTACCTCACGCGCCGCTATTATGAAGCGCGCGGCATCCAGGCGGAATGCGTGAAGCTGAACGGTGCGATGGAGCTCGCGCCGTCGCTGGGCCTGTCGCGCCGGATCGTCGATCTCGTCTCATCGGGCGCGACGCTCAAGGCCAATGGCCTCGTCGAAACCCATGTTATCACGCAGGTGTCGGCGCGGCTGGTCGTCAACCGGGCTGCCTACAAGATGCGCTCGGCCGAGCTGGCGCCGCTGGTGGAAGGTTTTCGCAAGGCCGCAGGGGGCAAGGATGCCGCTTAGGCTCGACAGCCGCGACGCCGATTTCGCCGCCAGCTTCACCGCATTGGTCGATGCGCGGCGCGAGGCGGACGAAGATGTGTCGCGCGACGTCGCGGCGATCCTGAAGCGTGTCCGGGCAGAAGGCGACGCCGCAATCGCCGACTATACCAGCCGGTTCGACCGCCATGATCTGGACGCAAGCGGCTGGGCCGTCACCCCCGCCGAGTGCCGCGCCGCGCTGAATGGCATCTCGCCTGAACTGCGGGACGCTCTCGAACTCGCCGCCTCTCGCATCACCGCCTATCATGAAAAGCAGAAGCCGCAGGACAGCGACGGCACCGACAGCGCAGGCGTGCGCCTCGGCGCGCGTTGGCGGCCGGTCGATGCGGCCGGGCTCTATGTACCCGGCGGACGCGCAGCCTATCCCAGCTCGCTGCTGATGAACGTCATCCCCGCCAAGGTGGCTGGCGTGTCGCGCATCGCGATGGTGACGCCGACGCCCAATGGCGTGATCAACCCGCTCGTCCTCGCCGCCGCCAGCATCGCCGGTATCGAGGAGATTTGGCGCGTCGGTGGCGCTCAGGCCGTCGCGGCGCTCGCCTATGGCACGGATCGAATCAAGCCCGTCGATGTCATCACCGGCCCCGGCAACGCCTGGGTCGCCGAAGCCAAGCGCCAGCTGTACGGGGTCGTTGGCATCGACATGGTCGCTGGCCCCTCGGAAATCGTCGTTGTCGCGGACGGGAAGAACGACCCGGACTGGATCGCCGCTGACTTGCTCAGCCAATCGGAACATGACCCGACCAGCCAGTCGATCCTCTTCACCGATGATGCCGCCTTCGCCGATGCAGTGGCGCAAGCCGTGGAAAGACGCCTGCCGCTCCTCTCGACCCAGGCGGTCGCCACGACCAGCTGGGCAGCCAATGGCGCAATCATTCTCGTGCGCGATCTGGAAGAAGCCATGCCGCTGGTGAACCGTCTGGCGGCCGAGCATCTGGAACTGGCGGTCGATGATCCCGACGCCCTGTTCGCGCAGGTGCGGCATGCCGGATCAGTGTTTCTCGGCCGCATGACGCCTGAAGCTGTCGGCGATTATGTCGCAGGGCCCAACCATGTCCTGCCGACAGGCCGCCGCGCGCGTTTTTCCTCCGGTCTGTCGGTGCTCGACTTCATGAAACGCACCAGCTTCCTCAGCCTTGATCAGGCGGCGATCGATGCGATCGGCCCGGCAGCGGTCGCGCTGGCGGAGGCGGAAGGACTGCCTGCCCACGCGGCATCCGTGGCAGTGCGGCTGCGCTGATCATTTTCCGTTCGGTTCGAGCCTGTCGAGAACCGGATGCGCAGGGTTCTCGACAGGCTCGAATTGAACGGAATAAAAGACCTTTATGAACGAACGCTCCAAATCCCGCTCCGCCGCCCGGCTTGCTGCCGTGCAGGCGCTGTACCAGCTGGAAATGGAAGGCACGCCGCTCCGCGTCCTGCTGCATGAATTTCATCAGCATCGCCTCGGCGCGACGATCGAGGATGTGACCTATGCCGATGCGGAGGAAAGCTTCTTCGACGACATCGTGACCGGCGTGGACAAGCGGCGCGACGAGATTGACGGACTGATCACCGCCCGCCTCTCAAAGGGCTGGAGCCTCGAACGCCTCGACAAGCCGATGCGCCAGATCCTGCGCGCGGGCGCCTATGAACTGCTCGCGCGGCGCGACGTGCCGACCGGGACGGTGATCAGCGAATATGTCGATGTCGCCCACGCTTTTTACGACAAGCGCGAGGCGGGCTTCGTAAACGGCCTGCTCGACGGCGTGGCCAAGGATGTCCGCAAGTAACCAACCACCTCCGTTCGGGCTGAGCCCTTCGGCAGGCTCAGGGCGAACGGAGGTCAGTTATGTCCGCTGAATCCCGCTTCCTGACGCTCCTCCGGCTGCTGGCCAACGACCCAGCCGCGCGCGGACTGCAGGATGATGTCGCGGTTCTGGATGTGGGCGGCGCGCGCCTGATCCTGACCAGCGACACGATGGTGGAGGGGGTGCATTATCTCCCCGGCGATCCGCCTGATGACATCGGCTGGAAGCTCGCGGCGGTCAACCTGTCAGACCTTGCAGCCAAGGGCGCGCGGCCGGTCGGCTGTCTGCTCAACTATGCGCTGTCGGGCGATGACGCCTGGGACGCCGCTTTTCTCGAAGGGCTTGGCGAGGCGCTCGGCCGTCATGCCATGCCGCTGCTGGGCGGCGACACCGTCAAGATGCCGCGAGGGAGCGCGCGCAGCTACAGCCTGACCGCGATCGGCGAGGCGAGCGGGCCCATTCCTGCCCGGAGCGGCGCGCAGGCCGGCGATCGTCTTTATCTCACCGGCCCTGTAGGCGACGCCGGGGCGGGTCTGGACTTGCTCCGGTCGAACCCAGCCGCGTCAGGTCCGCTGGTAGAAGCCTATCGTCGCCCGAAGCCGCGCCTTGCCGAAGGGATGCTGCTCGCTGGCCATGCCCATGCGATGATGGACGTGTCGGACGGACTGTTGATCGACGCGGCGCGCATGGCGGAGGCGAGCGGCCTTGCCGTCACCATCGACCATGTGCCGCTCTCCCCCGCCTTGGAGCTGGTGAGTGGCGGTGGCACCGCCGCGCAGATAACGGCCGCACGCGCGGGCGACGATTATGAGCTGTTGTTCGCCCTGCCGCCTTCGGCCAAGCCGCCGGTACGCGCCATTCCAGTGGGCAGCTTCTCTTCAGGGTCCGGCCTCAGCCTCATCATCGACGGAGCAGCGATCCCGCTGCCGGATCGGCTCGGCTGGGAACATGGTTGAGCTGCCCGCGCACAACGGCTTGATTCAGGTACATTTCGTAACGGCTTGACGTCGCTCATCCTGTCTGTAGCTTCGCGCCATCCTTTTCTCAGCCCGGTTGGACGCGCTTATGTCCGTGCCCTTGACGCTGATTGATGCGGTGCCTGATGCTGGATGCGTGAATTCCGGCCGCCCGCGCTCATGCTTTTCGCCCGCCCGTTTTTCCCTGCGGAGCGGCCGATGACAGCAAGAACAGGGGGAGAGGAACATCCATGCAGATTGTCTATATCGCCATGGGGTGCGGGCTATTAGCCCTGCTCTACGGCCTGATAACCAGTCGTCAGGTTCTGGCGGCATCCGCCGGTAATGAAACAATGCAGGCGATCGCAGGTGCGATCCAAGAAGGGGCTAAGGCCTATCTCAGCCGCCAATATATGACGATCGGCATGGTCGGCGTGGTGGTGGCGGCGCTCGTCTTCTTCTTTCTGGGCGCAACATCCGCGATCGGCTTCCTGATCGGCGCGATTCTCTCGGGCGCGGCGGGCTTCATCGGCATGAACATTTCGGTGCGCGCCAATGTCCGTACTGCGGAAGCTGCTCGCACGACTTTGCAGAGCGGCCTCACCGTCGCCTTTCGCGCAGGCGCAATCACCGGCATGCTGGTGGCAGGTCTGGCGCTGCTCGCGATCAGTGTCTTCTTCTGGTATCTCACCGGTCCCGCAGGTCATGCGCCCGACGATCGGCTGGTGATCGATTCCCTGGTGGCGCTTGCCTTCGGGGCCAGCCTCATCTCGATCTTCGCGCGCCTTGGCGGCGGCATCTTTACGAAGGCGGCTGATGTCGGCGCCGATCTGGTCGGCAAGGTGGAAGCGGGCATCCCGGAAGATGATCCACGCAACCCCGCCGTGATCGCGGACAATGTGGGTGACAATGTCGGCGACTGCGCGGGCATGGCGGCCGATCTGTTCGAAACCTATGTCGTGACCGTCGGCGCGACCATGGTGCTGACGGCCCTGCTGGTGAGCGGTGTCGACAATGGCTTCCTGCAACGGCTCATGTCTCTGCCGCTGATCGTCGGCGGCGTGTGCATTATCACTTCGATCATCGGCACCTACATGGTGCGTCTCGGCTCCAGCCAGTCGATCATGGGCGCACTCTACAAGGGCTTCTGGACGACGGCGATCCTGTCGATCCCGGCGCTTTATTTCGCCACCAGCTTCACCCTGGGTGATCTTAACGCCCGCTTCGGCACAGACCTCGACGGCGCGGGCGGCTATACCGGCATGGCCCTGTTCTGGGCGATGATGGTCGGGCTTGCCGTCACCGGCCTCATCGTTTGGATCACCGAATATTATACCGGCACCAACTATCGCCCGGTGCGCAGCATCGCCCGTGCGTCCGAAACGGGGCATGGCACGAACGTCATCCAAGGGCTGGCGGTCAGCCTTGAAGCAACGGCACTGCCGACATTGGTGATCGTTGCGGGGATCATCGTCGCGCACCAACTCGCAGGGCTCATCGGTATCGCCTTTGCGGCAACGGCAATGCTCGCGCTGGCGGGCATGGTCGTCGCGCTCGACGCCTATGGTCCCGTTACGGACAATGCGGGCGGCATCGCGGAGATGTCGCATCTTGACGACAGCGTCCGGGTCAAGACCGACGCGCTCGACGCCGTGGGCAACACGACCAAGGCCGTGACGAAGGGCTATGCCATCGGCTCGGCCGGGCTCGCCGCGCTTGTGCTGTTCGGCGCCTATACGGAGGACCTTAAATTCTACAATTCGGCCCTCGGTCTTACCGAGCCGGTCGATTTCAGCCTGTCCAACCCCTATGTCATCGTCGGCCTGCTGCTGGGGGCGCTGCTGCCCTATCTGTTCGGCGCGATGGGGATGACGGCGGTCGGCCGCGCCGCTGGTGACGTGGTAAAGGACGTTCGAGACCAGTTCGCCACCAACAGCGGCATCATGGAAGGGACCTCGCGGCCCGACTATGCGCGCACGGTCGACCTCGTCACCCGTGCGGCGATCAAGGAGATGATCATCCCCAGCCTGCTGCCCGTGCTGGCGCCGATCGTCGTCTATTTCGCCATCTCCGCCGTAGCAGGGACGCCGAACGGCTTTGCTGCACTCGGCGCATTGCTGCTGGGCGTGATCGTGTCGGGCCTGTTCGTTGCGCTGTCGATGACCTCAGGCGGCGGTGCCTGGGACAATGCCAAGAAATATATCGAAGACGGCAATCATGGCGGCAAGGGATCCGACGCGCACAAGGCAGCGGTGACCGGCGACACCGTGGGTGATCCTTACAAGGACACGGCCGGACCTGCAGTCAACCCGATGATCAAGATCACGAACATCGTGGCCTTGCTGCTGCTCGCGGCTCTCGCTCACGGCGTTTGATCGCCTGCAACGCCGAACGAAAGGAGATGGCCCCGCCCGCAGTCGGGCGGGGCCATTTTCGATGCCACGGGGAAATAGAAACAATTGTCATAAATATTGCGCAAAACAGAAATGATAACGTCACACAAAGGTCATAGTGGGCCGCCGCGTCACAAGGCGACGGGAGATTATGATGCGACCGACTTTGAAGCTTCTGCCAGCGTTGATGGCTTTGGCCCTTCCCTCCATGGCTCATGCCACAGAGGATGATCAGCTCTGGACTGGCGTTAGCGCCACGGTGAAGTTGAGCGACAAATGGCGCTTTTCACAGGAGGTCATTGCTCGGTTCAGCGAGGATCGCGACGGCCTTTACGAGGTCGAGATGAACTCGCTTCTGGGCTACAAGGTCACCAAGAATGTGACGGTCTGGGCGGGCTACACCCATGACCCCAATTATAACGCCGGCGACTTTGCGGTGATGGAACATCGCGGCCGTCAGCAGGTGACGATCGACAATATCGTGAAGATCGGCCCCGGCCAACTGAGCGCCCGCCTGCGCCTTGAGGAGCGCTGGCGCGAAGGGGTTGATGGCACTGCCTGGCGCTTCCGGCCCTATGTCAAATATGTGTTGCCCTTCAGGGAAGGCGGCAAGACCGCACTGGTGCTGAGCCATGAAAGCTTCATCGACCTCAACACTACCAATTTCCAGCGGGTCGAGGGTGAAGAGCGGATGCGCAACCTGATCGCCATCACCACCCCGATCACGAAGAATGTGAACGCGGAAATCGGTTATCTGCACCAGCATGGCTTCCGGCCCAATGCCGAAGATGCCAACGATAATGTGGCGTCCTTCGCGCTCAGCTTTTCCTTCTAACCTCCCATAGCCGGGGGGAAGGCTGCTCCTTCTCCCGCCTTGCCCCTGCGCCCATCGCGGGCCTATAGGGCGCGCCATGACCAGCGAACCCTTCCGCTCGCAACTGGCAGCCCTTGAAAAGCGCGGCCGCCTGCGCCGCCTGGTGCCGCGCGCCGGGCGCGACTTCGCTTCGAACGACTATCTGGGACTCGCGTCCGACCCGCTGATCGGTCAGGCCGTGGCCGACGCGGTCGCGCGGGGCGTGCCCGTGGGATCGGGCGGCTCGCGGTTGCTGCGCGGCAATGCGCCGGAGCATGAGGGGCTGGAGGCGAAGGCTGCAGCCTTCTTCCGCACCCAGGCGGCGCTGTTCCTCGCCAATGGATTCGCCGCAAACTGCGCGCTGTTTTCGACATTGCCGCAGCGTGGCGACCTGATAGTCGCGGACGAGCTGATCCACGCCAGCGTCCATGACGGCATCCGCTTGTCCAAGGCCGTCACCGTCTTCGCCCGGCATAATGATGTACAGAGTTTCGCGGACCTGATCACCGCCTGGCGCCAGGAAGGCGGCAAGGGCCGGATCTGGATCGCGGTCGAGACTCTCTATTCCATGGATGGCGACACGGCCCCGCTCGCTGATCTGGCGAAGTTGGCGGCGCAGCATGACGCGATGCTGATCCTCGACGAAGCGCATGGAACCGGCGTGTTCGGCCCCAGCGGCCGGGGCCTGTCCGCCGGGCTCGATGGCCTGCACAATGTCGTGACGCTCCACACCTGCGGCAAAGCCATGGGCGTGGAAGGCGCGCTGATTTGCGGGCCGCAGATCATCATCGATTATCTGATCAACCGCGCGCGCGCCTTCATCTTCTCCACCGCGCCCTCGCCGCTGATGGCGGTGGCCGCGTCGGCGGCGCTCGACCGGATCGAGCAGGCGGATGACCTGCGCGCGAGGCTGAAGACCCTGTGCGTCGATGCCGCCGAAGTCATCTGCGCGCCACTGGGCTTGCCTGCGCCGCGCACCCACATCGTGCCCGTGCTGCTGGGCGAGGACCGGCGCGCCATGGCCGCTGCCGCCGCGCTGCAGGAGGCAGGCTTCGACGTGCGCGGCATCCGGCCGCCGACCGTGCCGCCGGGCACCAGTCGCCTGCGCATCTCCCTGACATTGAATGTCGGCCGTGCCGATGTCGCGGCGCTCGGCGAAGCATTGCAGAGGGTCATGGCATGACGCGCTTCGTCGTCACCGGCACCGACACCGACATCGGCAAGACGGTCTTCGCCGCCGGGCTCGCGGGAGCGCTAGGCGCTCATTATTGGAAGCCGGTGCAAGCGGGCGTCGATCCCGAAGGCGACAAGGAAACGGTCGCACGGCTTGGCAACATCCCCCAAACGCACATCCTGCCGGAAGCCTACCGTCTCACAACCCCCGCTTCGCCTCATCTGGCGGCGCGCATCGACGGGGTTGAAGTACGTCTCGACAAGCTCTCCCTGCCGCAAGTGGACGGCCCGCTGGTCGTGGAAGGCGCAGGCGGGGTGCTGGTCCCCGTCAGCGAGACACTGCTGATGGCGGATCTCTTCGCCCATTGGAAGCTGCCGGTCATCCTGTGCGCCCGCACCGCGCTCGGTACGATCAACCACAGCCTGCTCAGCATCGAAGCGCTGCGCAGCCGCGGCGTGCCGCTGGCGGGCATCGCCTTCATCGGCGATCCGCATGAGGAAAATGAGCGGATCATCCCGCAGCTCGCCAAGGTTCCGAGCCTCGGCCGCCTCCCGCGCCTCGACCCGCTGGACGCCGCCAGCCTGAAAGCCGCTTTCGTCGAGAATATCCGCCTGCCCTGACCGGGACGCAGCCCGCCTTGCATGATTTTCGACAATGGCCATGGACTTGTCGCCCCGCGCCGGGTCAATTGCCATGATCGGATCAAGCAAGGGATGCTTCGATGAAAAATCTTCTGATGAGCGCTGCGCTCGGCGCTCTGCTGCTCGCGACCAACGCCGCGCAGGCGGAGCAGGCGCCATCTGCCAAGCCGACCTATGGCAGCTACGGCTTCGACAGCAAGGGCATGGACCCGTCCGTCAAGCCCGGCGATGATTTCTATCTCCACGCCAATGGCGGCTGGGCCAAGGCCACGCCGATTCCTGCCGACAAGTCCAACTATGGCGCGTTTAACGTGCTCGATGACCTGTCGCGCGAACGTACCAAGGGCATCTTGGAGGAGGCGAGAAAGGACTCCACCAGCCGAATCGGCATCGCCTATGCGAGCTATCTCGACGCGCCCACCGTGGAGGCGAAGGGTCTGACCCCCATCAAGCCTTGGCTAGCGAAGATCGCGGCGGTGAAGGACAGGGCCGGGTACGCCCATCTTGCCGCGGAGGCTGCACGGGCGGGTATTGCCGGACCCTTCACCTTCTATGTGGGGCAGGATGACAAGGCACCCGACACCTACATCCTGAACCTCCGCCAATCGGGCCTGGGCCTGCCGGACCGGGACTTCTACCTGCAGTCCGACGAGAAGATGGCTGCCATCCGCACCGCCTATATTGCGCATCTCGAACAAATGCTGACGCTCGCGGGCGCGACCGACGCAAAGGCACGCGCGGCTGCCCTGATGGCATTCGAAACAGAAGTCGCAAAGGTCCACTGGACCCAGGTAGAAAGCCGGGACGCAGACAAAACCTACAACCGGATGACGCTGGCCGACTTGCAGAAAGCCGCGCCTGGTTTCGACTTCACTGCCTATTTCGCCGCCAACCGCCTGACGCCGCAGGCGCTGATCGTTGCCCAACCGACGGCGATCGCAGGCGAAGCGGCACTAATCGCGCGGACCCCGATCGGCGTGCTGAAGGACGCCTTGCTGCTGCGCAGCCTGCACAGCTACGCTGACTATCTCCCCGACCGAATCGCCGACGCCGACTTCGCCTTCTACGGCACCACCCTGTCCGGCACCCCACAACGCGAGGAGCGATGGAAACGCGCCGTCAGCTTCGTCAAGGACGCGATGGGCGAGGAAGTCGGCAAAATCTATGTCGCCCGCTATTTCCCGCCGGAAACCAAGGCGGCAATGGACCAGCTCGTCAAAAATGTGATGGCCGCCATGGGTCGCCGCATCGACGGCCTCAGCTGGATGAGCGATGGCGCGAAGGCGAGGGCGCACAAGAAGCTCGCGGCCTTCACCCCGAAGATCGGCTATCCCGACAAATGGCGGGACTATAGCGGGCTTCAGATGACGACGGGCGACCTGTTCGGCAATGCCCTGCGCTCGAACCAATATGAGTTCGACTATCAGATGGGGAAGCTCGGCAAGCCCATCTACCGCTGGGAATGGCAGATGACGCCGATGGAGATCAACGCCTATGCGGACTTCTCCATGGTGGAGATCGTCTTTCCGGCCGCCATCCTTCAGCCGCCCTTCTTCGATCCCCATGCCGACCCCGCGGTGAATTATGGCGGCATCGGCGCGGTCATCGGCCATGAACTCAGCCACCATTTCGACGATCAGGGCGCCAAATATGATGAGACAGGCAAGCTCAACCAGTGGTGGAGCGATGCCGATGTCGCTGCCTTCAAGGGGCTCACCGGCAAGCTCATCAAGCAATATGACGCCTATGAACCCTTCCCCGGCGCGCATGTGAAGGGGGACTTTACTCTAGGCGAGAATATCGGCGACCTGGCTGGCGTCGCGGTGGCGCTTGACGCCTATCATGCGTCGCTCGGCGGAAAGCCTGCGCCCGTGATTGACGGCACCACCGGCGACCAGCGCTTTTTCTTCGGCTGGGCGCAGGTATGGCGGCGCAACTATCGTGAGCCCAACCTGCGCCAGCGGCTGGTGACCGACCCGCATTCTCCGTCACAATATCGGGCAGATACGGTGCGGAACTTTGATCAATGGTATGCCGCCTTCAACCCTGCACCCGGTAGCAAGCTCTATCTCGCGCCACAGGATCGAGTGAGAATCTGGTGAAAGATGAGCAACAGTAACGATTTGGCCCTGCGGTGAGCCGTGATGATGCGAGGGATGAACTGCGCCGCGCCCGGCCGTCATCCCTCGAATCTCACGTTTCGCCGGAACACTCTTTAAACCTCGTGCGCTCTTCCACAGCTTTGAGTCATCAAATCGCAAGGAGAAGCATGTTGACGGGTTTTCGTTCATCACTGGTTTTGAAGACGGCAATGGCATCGGTCGCTCTGTTGGCAGCGGCACCAGTTCTGGCTCAGGGCGCAGCCGCTCCGGCAACGCCTGCGGCTCCGGCTACCCCGGCGGCCCCTTCGGCAGCAGCGGGCAAGTTTAGCGATGCGGACATCAAACTGTTTGCGGCTGCTGCGGTCGAAGTGACCAAGATCCAGTCGGACACGAGCATCGCTGACGCGGAAAAGCAGCCCAAGATGCTCGCCGCGTTGCAGGCATCGGGCATCGCACCGGAAAAGTTCAATGAGATCGGCCAGGCTGCCGCCGCCGATCCGGCGTTGCAGCAGCGTATCCAGGCCGCCGCGCCAGCAGCACCTGCCGCTCCCGCCACCCCGGCAACGCCAGCCGCCCCTGCTGCCCCTTCGAAATAAGGCGGCATAAGGATAACTGAGGGGGAGGGTGCTTGGCGTTACGCTTGGGCTGATCTAAGCGTCGCGCCATGACCTCCCCTATCTGGCACCCCTTCACCCAACACGGGCTTAACGAAGCCATCCCGCATGTTGTTCGCGCGGAAGGTGCCCTGTTGCATCTGGCAGACGGCGGCACGCTCATCGATGCCATATCCAGCTGGTGGGTCACGACCCACGGCCACTGCCATCCCCGCATCGCTGCTGCCATCGCTCATCAAGCCGGGCAGCTCGACCAACTGATCTTCGCAAATTACACGCATGAGCCCGCCGAAGAGGTCGCTCGCGGCCTGATCGAACTCGCCCCCCGCGCGGAAGGGCGCGACCCGCTCGCCCATGTCTTCTATTCCGACAGCGGATCGACCTCCGTAGAAGTCGCGCTGAAGATGGCGCTCGGCTACTGGCATAATCGCGCGCTGGATGGTTTGTCCGCACCCCGGCATCGCATCCTTGTCCTTGAACATGGCTATCATGGCGACACGATCGGCACGATGTCGGTCGGCGAGCGTGGCGTGTACAATGCCGCATGGACGCCTTTGCTGTTCGACGTCGGCACCATCCCCTTCCCAGCGCCCGGGGCGGAGCAGCAGACGCTCGATGCGCTGGAAGCGGCTTGTAAGGAGCATCCGGCCGCATTCATCGTCGAACCGCTGGTCTTGGGCGCGGGCGGGATGCTGATCTACTCCCCCGCGGTCCTGCGCCAGATGGCGGAAATCTGCGCGCGGCATGATGTCCTCTTCATCGCTGACGAGGTGATGACCGGCTGGGGCCGCACCGGCACCATCTTCGCCTGCGAGCAGGCGGGCGTCGTGCCGGACATCATGGCCGTTGCAAAGGGGATTACCGGCGGCTCCGTTCCGCTGGCGGCTACGCTCGCCACCGCCCGCATATTCGACGCGCACAAATCGCAGGATCGCGCCCGGCTTTTCTACCACTCGTCCAGCTACACGGCGAACGCCATCTCCTGCGCCGCCGCAGCCGCCAATCTCGCCATCTGGCGTGAAGAGGATGTGCTGGGCCGCATCGCCGCGCTCGAACGGAACATGGTCGAACGACTCGGAAAACTGGCGCTTCATCCTGCCTTCGAAAATCCCCGGCAGCTGGGCTCGATCGTCGCTATCGATTTGATCGCACAGGACGCCGGTTATCTGTCGGATCTCGCCCCCCGCCTGCGCCGCTTCTTCCTCGATCGGGGTATTTTGCTGCGGCCCTTGGGCAACAGCATCTATCTGATGCCGCCCTATTGCACTGATGTGGATCAGCTCGATCGCATCTTCGCAGCTCTTTCAGAAGCAGGCGATATGTTCGGCGCAACAGCCTGACTTTCATTTTCCGCATTTTGCCGCTATGGCGGCGCGATTTTTCGTTTCCCCAGGATATTATGGCAAAAGAAGAACTGCTTGAAATGCGCGGACAGGTTGTGGAGCTTCTCCCCAACGCCATGTTCCGCGTCCGGCTTGAAAATGATCACGAGATCCTTGGCCACACGGCTGGCAAGATGCGGAAAAACCGCATTCGCGTGCTGGTGGGCGACGAAGTGCTGGTCGAACTGACCCCCTACGACCTGACCAAGGGTCGGATCACGTACCGCTTCAAATAAGCCGCTCATCTGATGCGGCTCATCCTTGCTTCGGCTTCCCCTAGACGGTGTGAACTTCTGGGCCAGATCGGCGTGCGTCCCGATGTTGTGGACCCCGCCGACGTCGATGAAACTCCTTTGAAGGGCGAATTGCCCGCCACCTATGCCGCGCGTGTGGCGGCGGAAAAGGCGGCGCTAGTGGCTACCCGTCACCCCGGCGCGCTGGTGCTGTCAGGCGATACCGTGGTTTCGGCAGGCCGCCGCATCCTGCCGAAGGCAGAGACGGAAGATGAAGCGCGCACCTGCCTGTCGCTGCTGTCGGGCCGCCGCCACCGCGTGCTGAGCGCCATCACGCTCATCGATGGCGAGGGCAGGGCGAGGCATCGCCTTTCCACCAACATCGTCACCTTTAAACGTCTGGAGCAGGCCGAAATCGACGCCTATATCGCCACCGAAGAATGGCACGGCAAGGCAGGCGGCTATGCCATCCAGGGCCGTGCCGCTGGGCTGATCCGCGCGATACAGGGCAGCCATAGCGCGATCATGGGCCTGCCCCTTTACGAAACCCGCGCGCTGCTCAAGGCAGCGGGCTATCCACTGGACTGACCGCTATGGCCGAATGGCTTTATGAAGAAGGGATTGGCGAGGCCCGTGCCGCGTTGATCGAAAAGGGCCGTCTGGTCGAAGCGCAGATCGAGCGTGAGGGCGATGGCGCCCGCGCCGGTGCGGTGATGCAGGGAAAGCTCGTCCGCACCATCATCCCCAAGAAGCGCGGCATAGCCCGCCTGATTTCGGGCGAGGAAGTGCTGGTCGAACCCCTCCCGCCTAGAACCGCAGAGGGCGCGACCGTCCTCCTCGAAATCCTGCGCGAAGCCATCCCCGAAGAAGGCCGCCCCAAGCTCGCCAAGGCCCGCATCGCCCAGCCAGGCTCAAAGGTGCATCCCGCCCCCAGCCTGCTCCAGCGCCTGCGCGCAACGGGCATTCCCGTCATCCCTTGCCCTGCCCATGAAGAGGACCGCTTCGAAGCCAATGGCTGGAGCGAACTGATGGAAGAGGCGATGTCCGGCGAGATCGGCACGGAGGAAGCGGCGCTGCGCATCTTCCCCACACCCGCGATGATCCTGATCGACGTGGACGGATCGCTGCCGCCCGCTAAGCTTGGCCCCAAGGGCGCGAAGCTGGCGGCTCAGGCTGTCCGTCGCATGGGGCTCACGGGTTCGATCGGCATTGACCTGCCCACCATGAACAACAAGGATGAGCGTGCCGTCGCCTCCGCGCAGATCGACAAATATCTGCCGCTCCCCTTCGAACGCACTGCAGTGAACGGCTTTGGCTTCGTCCAAATCATCCGCCGCCGCGAACGGATGAACCTCATGGAGCTACTGCGCGCCGATCCGGTGGAGACCGCCGCGCTCGCCTTGCTCCGCCGTGCCGAGCGCGAGGGTAATGGCGGGCCGGTCACGATCACCGCCGCGCCTGCGATCATCGACCGCCTGTACAAAGCGACCGAGTGGCTCGAGCAACTCGCCCGCCGCCGTGGCGGTGCCGTCAGCTTGAAGGCGGAGCCCGGCCTTGCCATATCGGCGGGCCATGTCGCCTAAAGCATCATACTGCCCGATCTGCGGCCAGCCAGCCCACCCGGACACGCGGCCTTTTTGCGGAAAGGCCTGCCGTGACCGCGACCTGCTGCAGTGGCTCGGCGACGGCTATCGCGTTCCTGGAACCCCTGCTTCGGACGAGATGAAAAAAAGCGGCGATGATGGGGTGGACAACCCCCTGGATTGATGCCTATAGGCACGCCTCTCAACGCCGCCGGTGGTCCTCCCCGGCGCCCGTGCCCGGGTAGCTCAGTTGGTAGAGCATGCGACTGAAAATCGCAGTGTCGGCGGTTCGACTCCGTCCCCGGGCACCATTTGTTCTTTTTTCCTCATCCAGCAGCATCCAGAGCCATCGAGAAAATGGCGGAAAACGTGGGTTTTTAACTAACCCACCGTCCCCGTACGTCCCCGGGGGTACACTGGCAGCCACCCCTCGGTGATGGTATTTTGATGGTATTCGGAAAAATACCATCACGGAGATACCATCATGGCGCTCACCGTAACGGCAATAAATGCTGCAAAACCAAGGGATAAGCCGTATAAATTGGCTGATGGCTTGGGGTTGTATCTCCTCGTTGCGCCAACTGGCGGTCGCATGTGGCGAATGAACTATCGGTTTCTCGGTCAGCAGAAGACGCTTTCCCTTGGCACCTACCCGGAAGTGTCTCTCGCGAAGGCTCGCGAGAAGAGAACAGCGGCGCGGGAAGCGTTGGCAGATGGGCTGGACCCAACCGAGGTTCGGAAGGCCAAGGTTCGCGAGGCGAAGGCCAAATCGGAAGAAACCTTCAAGGCGATCGCAGATGAATGGCTCGCCCGCCTTGAGATCGAGGGGCGTGCGCCCAAGACGCTCCAGAAGATGCGCTGGCTGCTCGACCTCGCCTATCCACTCATAGGCAACCGGCCCATCGCAGACCTCGCTGCACCCGAACTGCTGGAAACCCTCCGCACTGTTGAGGCGCGCGGGCGGTATGAGACGGCAAACCGCCTCCGCAGCACCTTCGGCACGATCTTTCGCTACGCAATCGTAACCGGGCGTGCGCAGCGGGACGTGGCCGTCGATCTTCGCGGCGCTCTGATAACGCCGAAGCCGCAACACCGGGCGGCGATCCTAGAGCCCAAGGCGCTTGGCGGGCTCCTTCGCGCGGTCGAAGCTCATGATGGCCAGCCCACCGTGCGGATCGCGCTCAAGATGCTTCCGCACATGTTTCCCCGGCCCGGCGAACTTCGGATGGCCGAATGGAAGGAATTCGATTTCGAAGCGGCCGTCTGGACCATCCCGGCAGGAAAGACGAAGATGCGTCGCCCTCATAAGGTGCCGCTCACGCAGCAGGTTCTAGGCATGCTGGCGGAACTGGAGCCGATCACCGGCGGTGGCAAATTTCTCTTTCCCAGTGTTCGTTCCGCTGACCGGCCGATCACCGACAATACCCTCAATGCTGCGCTAAGACGGCTGGGTTTCGGAAAAGACGAGGTGACGGCCCATGGGTTCCGGGCCACAGCCAGCACGCTTCTAAACGAAATGGGCAAGTGGCATCCAGACGCCATCGAGCGCCAGTTGGCCCATGTCGAATCCAATGATGTTCGACGCGCCTATGCGCGCGGCTCCCATTGGGACGAGCGTGTCAGGATGATGCGGCATTGGTCGAACTACCTTGATGGCTTGCACGCCGGCGGGAAGGTCCTGAAGGCGAATTTCAGGCGGGGATAGAGGCGGGATTGCGCTATTTGTTTGCGGAAGAGGCGCGCGGACCATTTCTCGCATCCTCTATTTTTCGGTATACGCTGCTGAAGATTGAGGAACGACCAGCCATGGGACTTTGCCGCCGTTCGGACGGGTTAGGCCGAATGGCATTTTCCGGCATAAGCGGTCATTCTAAGTCTAGGTGGCGGGCGACCCCGGGGCCATCACCCGGAGCGCGCGAAGCAAGATCGGCTGCGGCGTCACGCTTCGCTTGTGCGGCCTCCCGTTCGGAGTAGCGGTCGGCGAGCTGGTCGGCGTGCGGGCGGGTCAGGATCGTGAACCGGACCAGTTCCTCCGTCGCATCGACGATCCGGTCATAATAGCTCGACGGGCGCATGCAGCCCGCTTCGTCGAACTCCTTGAACGCCATCGCCACGCTCGACTGGTTGGGGATGGTGATCATGCGCATCCAGCGGCCGAGCAGGCGCAACGTGTTGACCGCGTTGAACGACTGCGAGCCGCCCGACACCTGCATGACCGCGAGGGTGCGACCCTAAGTCGGGCGCATGCCGCCGAACTCGAGCGGCAGATGGTCGATCTGTGCCTTCATGATGCCGGTGATCTGGCCGTAGCGCTCAGGGCTGCACCAGACCATGCCTTCGGACCACAGCGCATGCTGCCGCAGGATCGGCATCGGTGTAACCGAGCCTGCGAAAGAACTCCCCGGTGCCGCTGGTCAGGAGGAGCAGCCGCTTGACCGCGCCATCGGCGACGGTTTCAAGGTGTTCGACCAGCATCCGGCCATATCCTTTGCCGCGCTTCCGAGAAATGGATCTGCGTCATGCCCTCGCTCTCGCTTCGTACCAGGGCCGCGTCCGCTTCACAATCGAGACAACAGACAGCATCACCGGCACCTCGACCAGCACGCCGACGACGGTCGCCAGCGCCGCGCCCGAGTTGAGCCCGAACAGGCTGATCGCGGCGGCGACCGCCAGCTCGAAGAAGTTGGAGGCGCCGATCAGCGCGGCGGGCGCCGCCACGCACCACGCCACCCCGAACCGGCGGCTCAGCCAGTAAGCGAGCCCCGCGTTGAAATAGACCTGGATGAGGATCGGCACCGCGATAAGCGCGATGACAAGCGGATGGGCGATGATGGCCTCGCCCTGGAACCCAAACAGCAGCAGCAGTGTGGTGAGCAGCGCCAGCAGCGAGACTGGCCCGAGTCGTGCCAACAGCCGTTCCAGTGCAGCCTGTCCGCCCGATCCGATCACGGCGCTGCGGATCACCTGCGCGACGATCACCGGCACGACGATGTAGAGCATGACCGAGATCAGCAGCGTATCCCACGGTACCGTGATCGAGGCGACGCCAAGCAGCAGGCCGACCAGCGGCGCGAACGCGAACACCATGATCACGTCATTCAGCGCGACCTGACTCAGCGTGTAGGTCGGCTCGCCCTCGCAGAGGTTGGACCAGACGAATACCATCGCCGTGCAGGGGGCGGCAGCCAGCAGGATCAAGCCGGCGATATAGGAGCTGACCTCGCCTGTCGGCAGCAGAGGCCGAAATAGCCAGCCTAGGAACAGCGTGCCGAGCAGCGCCATCGAGAAGGGCTTCACCGCCCAGTTGATGAATAGGGTGACGCTGACGCCTTTCCAGTGCTGGCGGACCGAACCCAGCGCGCGGAGATCGATCTTGAGAAGCATGGGGATGATCATCAGCCAGATGAGCACTGCCACCACGAGGTTGACGCGCGCCACCTCGGCCGAGGCGATGGCGGCGAACAGGCCCGGCAAAGCATAGCCGAGCGCAATCCCGACCACGATGCACAGCGCCACCCACACGCTCAGATAGCGCTCGAATGTGCTCATCGCCGGCTTGGCCGGAGCGGCGGTGGTCATCCGCCGATCCTGTTGCCCGTGTCGTCGATGACCTTCTCGCCATCTTCCTTGGTGAAAGCACCGCGCTGCCGGGCCGGCAGCAGGTCCAGCACCTCTTCCGACGGACGGCACAGCTTCACGCCGAGCGGCGAGACGACGATCGGTCGGTTGATGAGGATCGGATGCTCGATCATCGCGTCGATGAGCTGGTCATCGCTCAGCGCCGCGTCGCCGAGGCCAAGCTCGGCATAGGGCGTGCCCTTCTCGCGCAGCAGTGCGCGGGGCGTGATGCCCATGCGCGCGATGAGCAAGACAAGACGCAAGCGGTTGGGCGGAGTCTTCAGATACTCGATGACGTGCGGCTCGATGCCAGCGTTCTGGATCATCGCCAGCGTGTTGCGCGACGTCCCGCACTCGGGATTGTGATAGATGATGATATCGACGGTCATGGCAGCCTTCAGCAGCAGGGGTTGAGCTCGGCGATCAGCGGCGCGCAAAGCTCCGCCTTCCCGCCGCAGCAGTCCTTCACGAGGAACAGGGTGAGCGCCTTCAACTGGTCGAGATCGGCGCGGTAGTTGATGATGCGGCTGCGTCGCTCGGACCGGATCAATCCTGCCCGGGCCAGGGTTGCGAGATGCACCGACATGGTGTTCTGCGGCACATCAAGCGCTTTGGCGACCTCGCCGGCGGCCAGGCCCTCAGGCTCGTGGCGGACCAGCAGGCGGAATGCGTCGAGGCGCGTGCCCTGCGCGAGCGCGCCAAGGGCCGAGATAGCTGCGTCACTGTCCATATATCCACGCTAGCGGATATATGGATTCATGCAAGCGCCTGAATTCGCCAGAAACCGACTTTGGTCGTTGGTCACAAAGGACCAGTTTGGGTCGGAGTGGATGGGATCCCGTGCCAATGCACCTTCTTGACGCGTCCGGTGGTCAGCAATGACGTCAGCGCTAATAATGAAAGCGGCTATGCCACCGCTACGACTCATATAGTTGCGATTGACTCGCATCTTCATTATCAGGTGTCGGACTAGCGGCATGGGGTTCGGCAGCTTCTACAGCGTACCGGTCGATTACATATCGAGGGGTCGGGCGAAGCGGGGGGGCCATGCTCGCAGAGGTGCTTGATATGATGGGGGAATTCAGATCGTGAAATTGAGGTCTTTGTTGACGGCGGGCGTCGGTGCGCTTGCGCTGATCCATGCGCGTGTCGTCCAGGCGGAAGACGCATTTGGCGTCGGCGACACGGACATTGTCGTCACGGCCGAGCGTACCGACCGCACGCTGCGCGAGACCGCATCGAGCGTCGTTGTGAAAACGGCCTCGGATGTGGAGCGGCTTGGCGGGGCCTACAGCCTCGACGACGTGCTTAGCCGGACGCCGAACTTGGTTTCCACGCGCCCATCAAGTCAGGCACCCGCGATCAGGGGCCTTGATGGCACTGGTCCGGCGACGGGCGGCGACGCATTTTTCGGCGGCACGCGGGCGCGCGTCAATTTCCAAGTCGATAACCGCACGCTGAGCTTTAACGAAGCGGTGTATCTCGATGGCCTCCTCTGGGATATGCAGCAGATCGAGGTCTATCGCGGGCCACAATCCACACTCCAGGGTCGCAACGCCATCGCTGGCGTGATCGCGGTCAAACCGGTCGATCCGGGCTTCACTTTCAGTGGCCGTGCGCGGGCGGTGATCGGCGAAGATCATGTCCGGCAATACTCGGGCGCGGTCGGCGGACCGATCGTGGCCGATGTGCTCGCCTTTCGCGTTGCCGCGGACTGGCGCACCGAACGTAGCTTTGCCCAATTCACCCCGTTCACCGCGCGCGACAGCGGTCTGTCCACCGAACTCAAGAACATCGATCATCCGGACCGCTATCGCTCGCTGAGCCTGCGCGGCAAGCTGCTGTTCACGCCCACGCCTGACATCCGCGCGCTGCTGACCGTGACCCACAGCGACGCCTTCGCGCCGCAGTCCGCCGACGTGGTGCGGCCGTTCAAAGATCATGTCGCGGCGTTCCCAACCATGCCGCGCTTTCGTACGCGCGCCGACTCCGCAGTGCTCGATACCGACATCGGCTTGGGCGATGGCGTCACGCTTGCCATGCTTGGCACCTTCAGCGACTTTCGGGTCCAGCGCTTCGCGGCACTCGGCGGCGGCAACGCGCTGATCGACGGGCGCGAATATTCGTTTGAGCCGCGCATCCGCTTCGGTAGCAGCGATGATCGCCTGTCAGGGTTCATCGCCGCGCTGGCTTTTCGCGCGAGGCAAGATGAAGAGATCGACATCTTCGACGGTATCTTCGATGACAAGACCGATACCAATGCCCTGTTTGGCGAGCTGACGTTCAAACCGAACGAGGCGTTCGGCGTCACGCTGGGTGCGCGGTACGAGGAAGAGCGTCGCCGCCGCGCCGGCGGTGCAGGACCCTTCGTCATCGACCTCGACCGCAAGTTCAAGGCGTTCCTGCCGCGCGCGACGGTCACTTTGAAGGCATCCGACGCGGTCACCGTCGGCGCCACGATCGGCCGAGGCTATAATGCCGGCGGTGCCGGTTTTGCCTTCGATCCGCCGTTCCCGAACTATGTCTATGGGAAGGAGACGGTGAACAACTATGAGGGCTTCGTTCGCGCGAGCCTGGATGACGGGCGGCTGGATTTGCGCGCCAATGTCTTTTTCAACGACTACAAGGGCCTGCAGCTGCCCTTCGATCTCAATCCCGATCCGGCCATTTTCTCGACCGTGATCCGCAATGCAAAGCGCGCGACCACCTATGGCGCCGAGGTCGAGGCGACCTATCGCCCGATCGAGGCGCTGTCGCTGTTCGCCAGCGCCGGCCTGCTCAAGACCAAGGTCAACCGCTACAACGATCCCGCGATCGAAGGTAATGAGCTGGTGCGCGCGCCGGCCTTCTCGCTGAACGCCGGCTTCACGCTGAAGCCGGTCGAGCAACTCGAACTCTCGTTCGACATGCGTTATACCGACGCCTACTTCTCGGATATTCTCAACAATGCGCGTGGCAAGACCGATCCGTTTACAGTTGCCAATGCTCAGATCGGCTGGCGGCAAGGGCCGGCGCGCCTCTTCGTCGCGGCGTCCAACCTGTTCGATACGACCGATGTCCAGCTGCTTTCGCCAGGAGCAACACGCGATTTCGACGTGGCCACGATCACCCGGCCGCGCCGCGTGACCGCGGGCATCGAACTGAGCTTCTGATTCCGTGACCCGCAATGCGACCCGCCGATGGTATCTCGTCCACAAGTGGACGAGCATCGTCTGCACCGCCTTTCTGCTGATGTTCTGTCTGACCGGGCTGCCGCTGATCTTCCATCACGAGATCGACGAACTGACCCGCGCGCCCAAGCTGGAGCAGCAGGTCGCGGCCCGCCCGGTCAACCTCGACCAGCTCGCGGTCCGAGCCAAGGCCGAGCATCCGGCCCTGAAAATGATGTTCCTGTCGTGGGATCCGGAAAAGCCACTGATCTACGCGATCCTGGCGCCCAGCCCGACCGCGGACGAGGATGAATCGCGGATCGTTACCTTCGATGCACGCAATGGCGACAAGGTCGTCGTGCCGCCCTTCGACGAAGGCGTGATGGCGTTCCTGCTCGAACTTCACGCCCATCTGCTGCTGGGCATTCCCGGCCAGCTCTTCCTCGGTCTGGTAGGCGTGGTGTTTCTGGTGGCGGTCGTCTCTGGCGTCGTCGTCTACGCGCCGTTCATGCGCAAGCTGGCTTTCGGCACGGTTCGCAAGGATCGCAGCAAGCGGCTCAAATGGCTCGACACACACAATATGGTCGGGATCGTCACCCTGGGCTGGGTCAGCGTCGTCGGCCTCACCGGCTTCATCATCACGATGACGCTGCCGATCACCATGATCTGGCAGATGGACGAACTGGCCGAGATGGCTGCGCCCTACAAGAATGCGAAACCATTGGTTCGCTATGCTTCGGTCAACGCGGCCGTCGCGACCGTGCGCAAGGCGGTGCCCGATGGCAAGGTGAGCTTCGTCGCCTGGCCAAGTACCCAGTTCAGCACGCAGCATCACTACATGGTGGCACTGGCGGGCAACACGCCGCTGACCGAACGGCTTATCAATCCAGCGATGGTCGACGCTGAGACCGGGAAGCTCACCGACGTGCGCGAGATGCCGTGGTATGTGAAAACCCTGTTCCTGTCGGTGCCGCTCCATTTCGGCGACTATGGCGGCATGCCGCTCAAGATCATCTGGGCGCTACTCGACATCGCCGCGATCGTCGTGCTGGTGACAGGGCTCTACCTGTGGCTCGGTCGCCGCCGTGTGCCGATCGAGAAGCGGCTGGAGGAACTGCAGAGCGGCGGCCTAGTGGAGTCGGCGGAATGAAGCGGGAGCTGGCCATGCCCCGCCAGACCAATTGGCGCATCTTCCGCTGGCCGCTGGTGATGGCGCTCGCCAACGCCATCGGCCTCGTCGCCGCGCTGGTAGGAGACGGCTGGCTCGACGTGGTGTCGTGGGCGACGCTGGGACTGACGCTGGTGGTCATGATCGCGGCCTGGCGCGGATGGAGGGCTCGGTGAACGGCCGGATCGATAGCGTGGCCGGCCTAGAGGCCGTGATCGGGAAGACGCCGGCGGCGATCCACCTCAAGGTCATCGACCACCTCGACGTTAGCGCGCTGCGCTGGATCGCCGCCTCGCCGCTGGCCTTCGTCACTTTCGCGCAGGGCGCGGACATCGCAATCACCTTGGCTGGCGGCCCACCCGGCTTTGCCGGGGGCGAGGGATCAGAGTTGCGCATCCCGCTGGCCACACTCGACGAGCCCGGCATTGCCCGTCCCGGCGCCGCCTTCGGATCGCTGTTTCTCGCTCCTGGCATCGGTGAAACGCTGCGTGTCAACGGCGTGGTCGAGGAGGTCGATGCCGAGGTGGCGGTGATCCGGGTCAGCGAATGCTATGGCCACTGCGCCAAAGCGTTGATCCGCTCCGACTTCTGGACTGCAGCTCCGGTCGATGCAGTACCGCAGGCGAGTGCGGCCTTCATAGGCGAAAGTCGGTTCATGGCGCTGGCGACAATTGACGCGAACGGCCAGGCCGATCTGTCGCCCAAGGGCGATCCGGCTGGCTGCATGGCGCGGCTGGACAAGGATCGCCTGTGGTTCGCCGACCGGCCAGGCAATCGGCGGGTCGACAGCTTTCGCAACATCATAGCCCAACCGCGCATCGCCGGCGCGCTTCTGCTGCCGGGGGCCACGTCGATCGTCGTGCTAAGGGGCTCGGCCACGCTGACCACCTACCTGGCCGAGCGCGAGGCTTTCGCCGTGCGCGGTAAGACGCGGGCCCTGGCGGTCGCCGTGGACGATCTCGCACTCGCGCTGCGGCCGAGCCCGGCACTGGCCCGCGCAGCACTCTGGCCGCTGAAGCAGGTGACCGAGGGCATCGACCCGGCTAGGATGTTTGTTGCCCACGTGAGGATGAACAAGGACAAAAGCCTCCTCGCGCGCGTCGGGGGTGCCGTGATGTCGATCCCCGGCCTGATGCAAAAGGGCCTCGACTCTGACTACAAAAACAATCTCTACTAAGTGGACTCATCCACAAGCGACTGCCTAAGAGAACTGACCGCTTCTGGATCAATAGCGGTCATCCACTCATCATCGCTTTGTGTCCGATGTTGGTCGACTGCTACCGGACGGTCATGGGTATGGTGATCGCCTCGGCATCTCGCTAACGGTCAGTGATGCGTGTTCGTCATTATAAATCATCGGATGTTGATTGCCGCTGAGAGTTGACCCGGGGTTTCCACCGAGAAGTGACCCGCCTG
>CAMPHR010000027.1 GCA_946886075.1 uncultured Novosphingobium sp.
GTCCATCATCTGGGCGAGGGTGGCGGGGGCGGCGGATCGGCTGACGTTGTGGAGGCGATCGACTATGGCGGAGAGGGTGAGGGTGGCTTCGTCTATTTCGGCGGGCTGGTCTTCGGACTTGGGCCAGAGGAGGGCGACGGTTTCGGCCAGATCGCCGACATAGTCGCGGCTCATTTCGTAGAGGACTGGATCGGTGCGGGCGCGGATCATCTCTCCGATGGTGGAAGATTTGACGGCCTTTATGTCGAGATTGCCGGTGAGCGCGGCGAGCGCCCAACCGCGGTCGGGGTCCGGCGCCTCGCGCATGTAGCGGGCGATCAGGTCCAGCTTGCCGTTGCGCGAGCGGGTGTAGACGAGGCCGTCGAGGAGTTGGGAGAAGGCACGCATTACCCAACCTCTGTTCGGGCTGAGCTTGTCGAAGCCCACCCCTTCTCCATAAGAAAGAAAAGCCCTTCGACAGGCTCAGGGCGAACGGAGGCGGGGGTACGCTCAGTCTGAACGGGGTTTGGGGGGCGTTTGGTGATCATCACCCCTCATCCTCGTCTTCGCGGCCGACCAGTTCGAGCGCTCTCGCGCGCATCTGGTGGATCATGCACCAATGGAGCAAGGCTTCCTCCCGGCCGTGGGTGATCCAGGTTTCGGTAGGCGCGACTTCGCGGATCGTGCCGGTGAGTTCGTCCCAATCGGCATGGTCGGAAATTACCAGAGGAAGTTCGACATTCTTTTGACGTGCGCGTTGACGGACGCGCATCCAGCCTGACGCCATGGCGGTGATCGGGTCGGGCAGGCGGCGGCTCCAGCGATCATTGAGGGCGGATGGGGGCGAGACAATGATGTGGCCGCGCATCTCCTTCGCCGGGACGCCGGTCGCGGGGCGGAGTTCGCCAAGGTCGATGCCGAAATCCTGGTAGAGCGCGCACATGCGCTCCATCGCGCCGTGGATGTAGATGGGGTCGTGATGGCCGCGCGCGCGGACTTCGCAGATTAGGCGTTGGGCTTTGCCGAGGGCGTAGGCACCGACGAGGACGCAGCGGTCGGGGTGGGCATGGCGCGCGGTGAGCAGGCGGTCGACTTCGCTGCCGGTGTCGGGGTGGCGGAAGACGGGGAGGCCGAATGTCGCTTCGGTGACGAAGATGTCGCAGGGCGTGACTTCGAAGGGCTTGCAGGTGGGGTCGGGGCGGCGCTTGTAGTCGCCGGTGACGACGACGCGCTCGCCCGCATGTTCGAGGAGGATCTGCGCCGAGCCCAGCACATGGCCTGCGGGGATGTAGGATATGTCGACGCCGCCCATGCGGACTTGTTCGCCATAGCCGACGGGCGTGCCGCTGGCGGTGCCGTAGCGCAGTGCCATGATCGCGAGCGTTTCCTCCGTCGCCCAGACATGGCCGTGGCCGCCGCGCGCGTGATCGGCATGGCCGTGTGTGACGAGCGCACGCTCGGCGGGCTGGGATGGATCGATCCAGGCGTCGGCGGGGCGGACGTAGATCCCGTGCGGGTGTGGTTCGATCCAGTGCGGCATGTTGCTGTAGAAGATGGGTGCGGGCCTTTAGGTTCCGCAAGGGGCTTCACGGATGCGTAACCGAAGCGTCACGCCGCCGACACGGGCCTGTCCTAAGCGGCCGCAGACGACCCGGCATCGAGGAGGCGCGGCATATGGCATCTGTGGCACATTGGAACATCATCCGCGCGGTACATCGGCACCGGCATCTTTATGTGCTGAAAGGCGCGTGATGAGCGGCGGTCATGACCGGCTGATGGAAAATGTCTATCGCTATCAGCGGCACATATACGACCTGTCGCGCAAATATTATCTGCTGGGGCGAGATGGGCTGATCGCCGACCTTGCGCCGCCGCGTGGCGGTGCAGTGCTGGAGATTGGATGCGGGACAGGGCGCAACCTCATCGTCGTGGGCAAGGCGTGGCCGCAGGCGCGGCTTTACGGCGTCGATATTTCCGAGGCGATGCTGGAGACGGCGCGCAAGGCGGTTACGAAGGCGGGCATGGGCGATCGGGTCGTGCTGGCGCAGGGGGATGCGTGCGGCTTCGATGCGCAGGCGCTGTTCGGGCGCGAGCAGTTCGAGCGGGTGTTCATCAGCTATGCGCTATCAATGATTCCGAAATGGGAAGCGGCGCTGCGGCAGGCGGCGCAGTGTGTTGCGGATGGCGGCAAGCTGGAGGTGGTCGACTTCGGGCAGCAGGAGGGTTTGCCTGCGCTTTGGAAGCGAGCGCTGTTCGGATGGCTGGCGCGATTTCATGTGTCGCCGCGTGCTGATTTGAAGCGGGCGATGGAGGGGCTGGCGGCGGATATGGGCGGGTTTCCGCACAGCCGGATGCTTTATCGGGGCTATGCGGTGCGTGGGGGGCTGATCCGGGTTTGAGGGTAACGCCGTTGGGAAGCAGAAGTGAAGGGCTTCGACAGGCTCAGCCCGAACGGAGGAGGGATGGCGTGATTGGGAAAGGCGGCGTCAGGCCGCCTTCTTTAGTTCCAGCTCCAGCCGGTCCCAGATTTCGACCAGCGCCTGCACGAGCTCCTGCATCATCTCGACCGTATGCGCAGGGCCGGGCGTGAAGCGCAGGCGTTCGGTGCCGCGTGGGACGGTGGGATAGTTGATGGGCTGCACATAGGCGCCATATTCGGCAAGCAATATGTCGCTGATCCGCTTAGCCTTGACCGGATCGCCCACCATCAGTGGGACGATGTGGGTGACGGACGGCATCACCGGCAGGCCCGAATCCGCCATCAGGCGCTTTAGCGTTGCGGCGGCGGCCTGCTGGCCTTCGCGTTCCTCGTTCGACTGCTTCAAGTGGCGAACGCTGGCGAGGACGCCTGCAACCAGCACCGGGGAAAGCGACGTTGTGAAGATGAAGCCGGGCGCATAGCTGCGGATGACATCGACGATCATCTGGTCGGCCGCGATATAGCCGCCCATGACGCCGAACGCCTTGCCCAGCGTGCCCTCGATAATGGTCAGGCGATGGGCGACATCGTCACGTTCGGAAATGCCGCCGCCGTGCGCGCCATACATGCCGACCGCATGCACTTCATCCAAATAGGTGAGTGCATTGAACTCGTCGGCGAGGTCGCAGATTTCGGCGATGGGGGCGACGTCGCCGTCCATCGAATAAACGCTTTCAAAGGCGATCAGCTTGGGCGCGTCGGGATCTTCCGCAGCGAGCAATTCGCGCAGATGAGCGACGTCATTGTGACGGAATACGCGCTTTTCGCAGCCCGAATTGCGGATGCCCGCGATCATGCTGGCGTGGTTCAGTTCGTCGGAAAAGACGATGCAGCCGGGCAACAGCTTGGCGAGAGTCGAGAGCGCAGCTTCGTTCGAGACGTAGCCAGAGGTGAAGAGAAGCGCCGCTTCCTTGCCATGCAGGCCGGCCAATTCGGCTTCCAGATCGACATGATAATGGGTGTTGCCGCCGATGTTGCGGGTGCCGCCGGAGCCTGCACCGACATCGTGCAGCGCCTCTTCCATCGCGGCGACGACCTTGGGATGCTGGCCCATGGCGAGATAATCGTTGGAGCACCAGACGGTGATCGGCTTCGGACCATTATGGCCATGGAAGCAGCGAGCGTTAGGGAAAGCGCCTTTGTTGCGCAGAATATCGATGAACACGCGGTAACGGCCTTCGCTGTGAAGCCGGTCGATCGCCTGCGCGAAGATATGCTTGTAGTTCACGTAACGCCCTAGTCCCTTAGTGGCCCGCATTCCCCTCTTGCGGGCCGTTTACCTGCTGCGGCGTTCCATTACCAGCGATAACCGTTCGCAGCGTTAGGGAGAAATACCTATCACAATGATAGAGGAAGTTGCGAGTGGACCAAAGGTCCCACCTCCTTACAGGGCTTCCATCTGGGTCAGGCCGAAATCCGCGAGTGCGGGGGCCAGTGCAGCCATGCTGTGGTCGAGGCGGGTGAAAACGGCCTTTCCGGAAGGCTGGGAGGCTGGCCATTCCTGCCCCTGCGTCAGGTAGGCGATGCGGCGGGCGATGCCTTCGCCGCCATGGACGAAGCTGAGAGGACGGGGCGCTGCCGCAGCGAGTTCGGACTCCACCAGCGGGAAATGCGTGCAGGCGAGCACGACGGTGTCCATGCGGTCGCCGCCGGGCTGATCGAGCAGGCCCGCGAGCGCGTCGCGGGCTATTGCGGGATCAAGCGGTTCGCCCCGGAGCTTGGCTTCGGCGAGCTGGACAAGAGCCGCGGAGCCGTGGCGCAGCACGGTGCAGTCCGCACCGAACTCCGCAGTGAGGCGATCTACATAGGGCTGGCGCACGGTGGCGTCGGTGCCGAGGACGCCGAACACGCGGCTTTGCGACAGGAGCGCGGCGGGCTTGATCGCTGGAACGGTACCGACGACGGGGATGTCGAGCGCGGCGCGGACGGCGGACAGAGCGATTGTCGAAGCGGTGTTGCAGGCGATCACGGCGAGGCGCGGGCGGAAGCGTTCGACGAGGCGCCCGAGCAGGGCTGGCACGCGGGCGGCGATCTCTGCCTCGCTCTTGGTGCCATAGGGGAAGCCCGCGCTGTCAGCGGCATAGACGATGGGCGCATTGGGTAGCGCTGCGCGGGCCGGTGCGAGGATGGAGAGCCCGCCGACGCCGGAATCGAAGAACAGCAGGGGGGCGGAGGGAGCGACCTTCATTATGGCGCACATGTCGCGGGTGAGGATGGGGCTGTCAATATCGATGGAAAAGCGATGCTGAGGAGGGAAGGCATATTGGTCGTCATCCCGGCCTCGAGCCGGGATCCCGCTTTTTTTTGGAACGATCAGGGGATAGCGGGACCCCGGATCAAGTCCGGGGTGACGAGGGTAAGGCATTTCCAATTCCGCCAAATCATACCTTCGCCATTGCCCCCCGCAGCGGCAACGCTATGGTCGCGCCGCAATCATTTCGGCGAGATCATGAACCCTCCCTGGCTACTTCCCGCATTCGTCCTGCTGATATCCTATCTGCTGGGGTCCATACCGTTCGGCCTGCTGCTGACCCGGCTCACGGGAGCGGGGGATTTGCGGCAGATCGGGTCGGGCAATATCGGCGCGACCAATGTGCTGCGGACAGGGCGCAAGGGGCTGGCGGCGGCGACGTTGCTGCTGGACCTGCTGAAGGGCGCGGCGGCGGTGCTGATTGGGGCGGCGCTGATCGATAATGGAGGCCCGATGGCGGGGGCGATGGCCTTTATCGGGCATTGCTATCCGATCTGGCTGCGCTTTGCCGGGGGCAAGGGCGTGGCGACGATGATGGGGGTGGTCACCGCGCTGCACTGGCCTGCAGGGATCGTCTTTGCTGTCGTGTGGCTGGGCGCGCTGTTCGGCACGCGATGGTCGTCAGTCGGCGGGATGGCGGCAGGGATCAGCGCGCCGATCGCGATGTGGTTCATGGATCGCATCGATCTGGTTCCCGTAACACTTGCGATGACGCTGATATTGCTCTGGCGCCATCGGGCGAACATCGCGCGGCTGGCGAAGGGCATCGAGCCCAAGATCGGGGCGGCGAAGGAGTGAGCGAGCAGGAGCGGTTTGATCGCCTCCGCCTGATCCGTTCGCCCCGCATCGGACCGGTCACATTCCGGCAGCTGATGGCGCGCTTCGGCAAGGCGGGCGAGGCTTTGCGCGCGGTCCCGGAGCTTGCGGCGCGCGGCGGCGGGAAAGCGGCCGTGGCGGATGCAGGTGCTGTCGAGAAGGAGATTGCGCGTAGCAAGGCGGTTGGCGCGCGATACCTGCTGATGGGGGATCAGGATTACCCGTTTCTACTGGAACAGATGGATGGCGCCCCGCCCGCGCTGATCGTGCGCGGCGATGTGGGTTTGACGGGGCGGCAATGCGTGGCGATGGTGGGCGCGCGCAACGCCTCTGCCGCCGCCTGCCGTTTCGCGCGGACCTTGGCGCAGGAATTGGGGCAACAGGGCGCTGTCGTGGTGTCAGGGCTTGCGCGAGGTATCGACACGGCGGCGCATCAGGGATCGGTAGCGACAGGTACGATCGCAGTCATCGCTTGCGGCATCGACGTCGTCTTCCCTCCGGAGAATGGCGACTTGCAAGAGCAGGTGGCCAGCGAAGGGTTGCTGGTGACGGAGCATCCTCCAGGCACGCAGCCGCTTGCAAGGCACTTTCCGGCGCGTAATCGCATCATCGCGGGGCTGGCCGTCGGGACGGTGGTAGTCGAAGCTGCGCCGAAGTCGGGCTCCCTCATCACCGCGCGGTTGGCCGTCGAAGCCGGACGGGAGGTCATGGCAGTGCCGGGCTCGCCCGCCGATCCCCGGGCGCAGGGGTGCAACCAACTGATCCGCGAAGGCGCGACGTTGGTGCAGAATGGCGCGGACGTGATCGAGGCGATCGGCGGCATCGACCCGCGCATGGTGCGGCAGGGGCGGCTCGACTTTAGCGGGGCGCCGGTTTCATCCGATGTCGCGGGGCAGGAGCGCGAGGTCGTGCTGGGGCTGCTCGGCCATGCACCGGCGCCCGTGGATGAGGTGATTCGATTGTCGGCGCTCAGCCCCGCCATCGTGCAAACCGTACTGCTGGAGTTGGAGCTTGCCGGGCGGCTGGAGCGGCATGCGGGCGGCAAGGTGAGCCTGTCGTGATACTCTTGACGTAGGGCACCAGCGCCTTCCAGACTCGCGCGTGTACGTGAGAGAACTCAAAAACCGGGGCATGAATGCAGCTTGTCATCGTTGAATCGCCAGCCAAGGCGAAGACCATCGAGAAATATCTGGGCGGCGATTTCCACGTCCTCGCCAGCTATGGCCATATCCGCGATCTGCCGCCCAAGGATGGGTCGGTCGATCCCGACAATGGCTTTGCCATGCAGTGGGAAAATTATGGCGACAAAGGCAAGCAGCTGAAAGCCATCGCCGATGAAGCGAAGAAGGCCGATCGACTGATCCTGGCGACTGACCCTGATCGCGAAGGGGAAGCGATCAGCTGGCACGTGCAGGAGGTGCTGCGCGCCAAGAAGGCGCTGCCGCAGAAGGTCGATCGCGTGACCTTCAACGCAATCACCAAGCAGGCGGTGACCGATGCGATGGCCCAGCCGCGCGCGCTGGATGAGGATCTGATCGACGCCTATCGGGCGCGGCGGGCGCTCGACTATCTGGTGGGCTTTACCCTCTCGCCGGTGTTGTGGCGCAAATTGCCGGGTGCGAAGTCTGCCGGGCGCGTTCAGTCCGTGGCGCTGCGGCTGGTGGTCGAGCGCGAGCGCGAGATTGAGAGCTTCGTGCCGCAGGAATATTGGTCGGTCGCCGCCGAAATGGAGCAGGCGGGTCAAGGCTTTACGGCGCGGCTGGTGCGCTGGAAGGGCGAGAAGATCGAGCGGCTGACCATCGGCAAGGAAGGCGACGCCATGGCCGCGAAGGCGGATGTGGAGGCCGGGCGCTTCACCGTCGAGAAGGTCGAGACCAAGCCGGTTTCGCGCAATCCTCCGCCGCCCTTCACGACCTCTACGCTGCAGCAGGAGGCGGCGCGCAAGCTCGGTTTCTCCGCCAGCCACACGATGCGGATCGCGCAGCAGCTGTATGAGGATGGCGCGATCACCTATATGCGTACCGACGGCGTGCAGATGGACGGCAGCGCCATTTCCGCCGCGCGCAAGGCGATCGCGGAGCGTTACGACGGCGGTTATCTGCCGGAAAAGCCGCGCCAGTATCAGACCAAGGCGAAGAACGCGCAGGAAGCGCACGAAGCCATCCGTCCGACGGAATTTTATCGGGACAAGGTGGGTTCGGGCGATCATGCGCGGCTTTACGACCTGATCTTCAAGCGGGCGCTGGCGAGCCAGATGGCGTCGGCGCGGCTGGAGCGGACGGTGATCGATCTGGTCGATGGCACCGGGCAGCATGGGCTGCGCGCGACAGGTCAGGTGGTGATCTTTCCGGGCTTCCTCGCGCTCTACGAAGAAGGGCGCGATGACGCCGAGGATGACGACAGCAAGCTGCTGCCGCGCCTGGCGACGGGGGATGCCCCTGCCAAGAAGAAGGTGACGGCCGAGCAGCATTTCACCCAGCCGCCGCCGCGCTATTCGGAAGCGTCGCTGGTCAAGAAGCTGGAGGAATTGGGGATCGGGCGGCCGTCCACCTATGCCTCGACCTTGCAGGTGCTGAAGGACCGCGACTATGTGCGGATCGAGAAGAACCGCTTCTTCGCCGAGGAGAGCGGACGGCTGGTGACGGCGTTCCTCGAGCGCTTCTTCGAACGCTATGTGTCCTATGACTTCACCGCCGGTCTTGAGGATGAGCTGGACGAGATTTCCGGCGGCCGGGCGCAGTGGCAAGCGGTGCTGGAAGCCTTCTGGAAGGACTTCAAGCCAAAGACCGCCGAGGTCATGGAGCAGAAGCCTTCGGACATCACGGTGGAACTGGACAAATTTCTGGAGCCGATGCTGTTTCCGCCCAAGGCCGACGGCAGCAATCCGCGCGCCTGCCCGATGTGCGGCGACGGGCAGCTGGCGCTGCGCGGCGGGCGGTTCGGCGCGTTCATCGCCTGCTCCAACTATCCGGAGTGCAAATATACGCGCAAGTTCGGCCAGCCGGGCGGCGCGGATGGTGGCGAGGACAAGGGGCCGGAGGTGCTGGGCCAGCATCCCGAAACCGGGCAGGATATCGTGCGCAAGTCCGGCCGCTTCGGCCCTTATATCGAGATGGGCGAAGGCAAGGAGGCCAAGCGCGGATCGATCCCGAAGGATCTGCCCGATGGCGAATTGACGCTGGACTGGGCGGTGAAGCTGCTGAGTCTGCCGCGCGAGGTCGGGCTGCATCCTGAGACGGGCAAGCCGATCGTGGCGAATATCGGGCGCTTCGGGCCGTACCTGCTGCATGACGGCAAATATGGGCGGCTATCCTCCACCGCTGAGATATTCGAGGTGGGAATGAACAGCGCCGTCGCCAAGCTGGCCGACGCGGCGAACAAGGGCCCGCGCGGGGGGGCTTCGCGAGAGCCGCTGAAGGTGCTGGGCAAGCATCCCCGCACGGAGGCCGAGATCAAGCTGATGGCGGGGCGCTACGGGCCCTATGTGACGGATGGCACCACCAACGCGACCTTGCCCAAGACGATCGAGCAGGATGCATTGACGTTGGAGGAGGCCGCGCAGTTGATCGACGCGCGGGCTGCGGCGGCTCCGGCGAAGAAGGGGAAGAAGAAGGCTGCGCCCAAGAAGGCGGCGGCGAAGAAACCGGCTGCAAAGAAGGAAGGCGCGAAGAAAGCACCTGCCAAGAAGAAGGCGGAGGCGGAATAGTTGCAGCGACCTCCGTTCGTCCTGAGCTTGTCGAAGGACTTCCCTTCTTTTCAGCGAAAGTTAGGGACTTCGACAGGCTCAGCCCGAACGGGGTTAGGTTGGTGCGAACGGGTCGGGTGGGTGACTACTCCACCCAATCCAGCCCGATATCGCGGTAGATGAAGCGGTCGTCCTCCCAATCTTCTTTCACCTTGACGTGGAGGTAGAGGTGGACCTTGACCCCAAGCAACTGTGCCAGTTCCGCGCGGGCCTTCGAGCCGATTTCCTTGAGGCGCTGGCCGCCCTTGCCGAGAACGATGGCGCGCTGGGTAGGGCGTGCGACGAGGATCTGCTGGTGGATTTCGACTGAGCCGTCCTCGCGCTCGCTATATTTTTCCGTGTCGACGGCGGCGGCGTAGGGGAGTTCGGCGTGGAGCTGGTGATAGAGCTGTTCACGGGTGATCTCAGCGGCGAGCATGCGGTCGGTGGCGTCCGAGACCTGATCTTCGGGAAAGTGCCAGGGGCCTTCCGGCATGGCATTGGCGAAGGCGGTCTTGAGTTCGGGTAACCCGTCGCCAGTCGCCGCGCTGATGAAGAAGGTCTCTTCAAAGCCAACGCGCTCATAAAGCTTTTGGGTGTGAACCAGCAGCTTCTCCTTGATGGCGATATCCACCTTGTTGAGGATCAGCCATTTGCGTTCCGGACGGTGTGTCAGCGCCTCAATGATGGGTTCCATTTTTGGGCCAAGGCCCGCCTTGCCATCGACGATCAGCGCGATCAGGTCAGCGCCCTGCGCACCGCCCCAAGCGGCCTGAACCATCGCCCGGTCCAGGCGACGCTTGGGCGCGAAGATGCCGGGGGTGTCGACCAGGACGATCTGCGCGTCACCTTCGATCGCGACACCCATGACGCGGGTTCGGGTGGTCTGCGCCTTGGGACTGGTGATGGCGACCTTCTGGCCGACCAGCGCATTGACCAGCGTTGATTTGCCCGCGTTGGGGGCGCCGACGATGGCGATGACGCCGCAGCGTTGATTTTCGGGATTCAAGTTCAAAAATTACTCCGTTCGCGCTGAGCCTGTCGAAGCGCTTTACTGTTCTTCTTTCGAGCGACCTAAGGTGGAGATGAGGCTCCAGTCTTCACGGATGAGCGCTAGTTTTTTCGCCCGGCTCCAGCCTTTGATCTGACGCTCTGCTTCGAGCGCCTCCATACGGGTTCCGAACTCCTGCGACCAGACCAGTTTTATCGGGCGGCGGTTTTGGGTGTGACCAGCGATCATGCCTGCTTCATGTTGCGCGATGCGGGTTTGCAGGTCTTCGGTGTGCCCGGTGTAAAAACTTCGGTCAGCGCAGTGGAGCATGTAAGTGTAGAAAGGCAATGTTTGCTCAGAAGGAAGTGAAGCCCTTCGACAGGCTCAGGGCGAACGGGGGTGGGTAGTGTGTTGGGCGCAGTCGGCTCAGCCCTGAAGTTTATCCAGCAGCGCCTTCGCCGCAGCCGTCTCAGCCTCCTGCTTGCTCCCGCCGGTCGCACTTGCTTCGCCAGCGCCCTTGATGCTGACCGTTACCGTGAAACGCAGTGCATGATGAGGACCCGAGCGGTCGGTCATCGCATATTCGGGCGGCTTGCGGCGATTGGCGGCGGCCCATTCCTGGAGCGTGGACTTGGGATGCTTGGGCGCGCTTTCCTGCGTGTCGACGCGGTTTGCCCAGAGGCGGCGGACGAGGGCGCGGGCGTTGTCCAGGCCTGCCTCCAGATAGAGCGCGCCGATCAGCGCCTCCATGACGTCACCCAGCACATTGTCGCTGTCGGCCGCGCCGTCGTCGCGCGCCTGCTTGCCCAAGACGAGGTGGGCGGGCACTCCGGCGGCACGCGCCACGTCGGCGCAGGTTTCGCCCGAGACCAACGCGTTGAAGCGGCGCGAGAGCTTGCCCTCAGGCTCGCTGTCAAACCGCTCATAGACCCACTCGCTGACGATCAGGCCCAGGACCCGGTCGCCTAAAAATTCTAGTCGCTCATAATTGACGGCGTTCGCGCTGCCATGGGTGAGCGCCTGGCGAAACGGCGCTTCATCCCGCGGCGCTCGTCCGATCAGCCCGGCGAGCCAGCCAGACGTGTCCGCCTTCGTCAAAAGCCTTCCCCGATGCGGTTCCAGCGCGCCGCCGTAAACCAGGTCCAGGGGAGCAGCCAGTTGGCGCTGCCGTCGGTCGAGAATACGGAGATCATCGCTTTGCCGACCAGATTTTCCTCCGGCACCAACCCGATGCCGCCACCTTCCACGGCCGGGAAGCGGCTGTCGGCGCTGCGATCGCGATTGTCGCCCATCATGAACAAATGGCCTTCGGGGACCAGCACCGTGTCGCGGTCATCGGCTGCACCATCAGGAACGAGATCGAGGACATTGTAGCTTTTTCCGCCCGGCAATGTCTCCCGATATTGCGGATAGCGGCACTGGCGGCCGCCAGCCGGTGCGTCCTCTTCGAACTTCGGACGATAGCAAGGGGAGGGGCTGCCCTCCTTTGCGGCTGCATCCAGCATGTTGGGGGACACGGGGATGACGAGGTCGGCCACCTTCTGCTTCCGGATTGCCTGACCATTCAGATAGACGGTGCCGCCGCGTACCGAGATCATGTCGCCGGGCAAGCCGATGACCCGCTTGATATAATCATTCTTCTGGTTCGGCGGCGCCTTGAACACCACGACGTCGCCACGCTTTGGCGTGGAGGCCAGGATACGGCCGGGGATCAGCGGCAGGTTGAAAGGAAGCGAATAGCGCGAATAGCCATAAGGCCATTTGGCGACGAGCAGATAATCGCCGATCAGCAGGCGCGGCTGCATCGATTCAGACGGGATATTGAACGGAGAGACGATGAAGCTCCGCAGGACAAAGACGAACACCGCCAGCTTAGCGAGAAACCAAAGGAAGTCCCGCGTTTCGGATTTTGCGCTCATGCTATGTTGTCTAGTCCTTCGATCCGCCTTGAAAACAGGCCGTTGCGGCTTTTGCTGCGTTGTAAACCCGCCGTCAAGCATAGCGGGCGGTGCATTGGCCGTTACGCTTGGGTAAGAAGGACGAGAATCGACAGGTGCAGTGTCGACATCGATCGATTGAAAAAGAGGATTTACGTTTCCATGCCCAGCCCTGCACTGGAGGCCATCGCGGCGCTCCCGCGACCCGAACTGAAGTCTGTTTTTGCGTCAGATCCCAACCGGCTGAGCAAGTTCACGCTTACGCAGGGGCCGATCCGTTTCGACTGGTCGAAAACGCATTTGACCAGCGAACTGGTCGAAGGCTTCCTGAAGCTGGCGGAAGAAAAAGACTTCGCGAAATGGCGCGACGCGTTTTTCGCGGGTGAGCCGATCAACAACAGCGAAGGCCGCGCGGCGGAGCACCCCGCTGAGCGCGGCGAAGGCAATGCGGAAAGCGTGTCGCGCGCCAAGATGCTGCATGCCCGCATGCGCGCGCTGATCGATGCAATCGAGGGTGAAGCGCTGGGACCTATCCGCCACATCCTGCATATCGGCATCGGCGGATCGGCGCTTGGTCCCGACCTGATCGTGGACGCGCTGGGTGGCGACGGGTCGCGTTATGACGTGGCGATCGTTTCCAATGTCGATGGCACGGCGCTAGAGCGAGCGATTTCGCGTTTCGATCCGGAAGCGACGCTGATCGCGTTAGCGTCAAAGACTTTCACGACCACCGAAACCATGCTGAACGCGGCAAGCGCGATCAACTGGCTGGTCGAGGCGGGCGTGGAAGATCCCTATGGCAAGGTGATTGCGTTGACCGCCAATCCGGACAAGGCGATCGAATGGGGTGTGGACGAGACGCGCATCCTGCCCTTTTCCGAAACGGTAGGCGGGCGTTACTCGCTGTGGTCGTCGATCGGATTTCCTGCTGCGCTGGCGCTTGGCTGGGATGCGTTTGAGAGCCTGCTGGAGGGAGCGGCGGCCATGGATAGACATTTCCGGCTGTCCGATCCGGCGCAGAACGCTCCGCTGATTGCGGCGTTCGTGGACCAATATTATGCGCGGGTTGTCGGATGTCAGACCCGTGCGCTGTTCGCCTATGACGAGCGGCTGCGGCTGCTGCCATCCTATCTTCAGCAGCTGGAGATGGAAAGCAATGGCAAGAGCGTGACCCGCGATGGCCAGCCGGTGGATGGTGCGACCGCGCCGATCACGTGGGGCGGCGTCGGCACCGATGCGCAGCATGCGGTGTTCCAGCTGCTGCATCAGGGCACGATCCTCGCGCCCGTCGAATTTGTTGCTTCGATCGACCCCGGCCATGCTTTGGACCCGGCGCATCATCGGGCGCTGCTGGTGAACTGCTTTGCCCAGGGCGCGGCGCTGATGCGGGGGAAGGATAATGACGCTGATCCTGCGCGCGCCTATCCCGGCAACCGGCCGTCGACCACGATTTTGCTGGAAGACGTAACGCCGGACGCACTGGGGGCGCTGATCGCCTTTTACGAGCATCGGACCTTTGCCAATGCCGTGCTGATGGGGATCAATCCGTTCGATCAGTTCGGCGTCGAGCTGGGCAAGGAAATCGCCAAGTCGATCGAGACAGAAGGGGCGAAGGGCTTTGATCCTTCCACCATGGCGCTGATCGATCTGGCGCTCGGCGGAGCGTAAGGCGAGCAAAAGCCGTTTGTAACTCCGCTGGATAGCCGCCATATCCGGCCGCAACCCAGCGGAGATCAGCATGAGCGACTACGACTTCGACCTTTTTGTCATTGGCGCAGGTTCCGGAGGCGTCCGGGCGTCGCGCGTGGCGGCTGCGCATGGGGCCAAGGTCGCGGTCGCCGAGGAATATCGGGTCGGCGGCACCTGTGTCATTCGCGGCTGCGTGCCCAAGAAACTGCTGATCTACGGCGCGCATTTTGCCGAGGATTTGAAGGACGCGCGCCGGTTTGGCTGGAATGTCCCGGAGTGTGGGTTCGAATGGAAAGTGCTGCGTGACAATGTGCTGGCTGACGTCGACCGGCTGGAAGGGCTCTACCGGAACACGCTGGACAGCCATAAGGTCGAGCTGATCTCCGAACGCGCCGTGATCACCGGTGCCCATTCTGTGAAGCTGGCAAGCGGGCGGGAATTGACCGCGAAATATATATTGGTTGCGACCGGCGCCTGGCCGTCGATACCTGATCTGGAAGGTGCCGAACATGGCATCACCTCTAACGAGGCCTTCCACCTAGAGGATGCGCCCAAACGGATGGTGATCGTCGGCGGCGGCTATATCGCCAATGAATTTGCGGGCATTTTCCACCAGCTCGGCAGTCATGTGACCATCGTCAACCGGTCCTCCACCCTGCTGCGCGGCTATGATGAGCAAATCCGCGACCGGCTGCTTCAGATTTCGACGATGAAAGGCATTCAGTTCCGCTTCAATGCAGAGATGGAGCGGATCGAGAAGAATGATGATGGCACGCTGTGCATGCATTTCAGGAACGGCGATCCCATCCCATGCGACACGGTGATGTTCGCAACCGGACGACAGCCGCATGTCGAGGGGCTTGGCCTCGAGAGCGCAGGCGTCGAGCTGGACGACAAGGGCGCGATCAAGGTCGATGATCATAGCCGCACGACCTGTGAGAGTATCTATGCCGTGGGTGACGTCACCAACCGGCTGCAATTGACGCCGGTTGCTATCCGGGAAGGGCATGCCTTTGCCGATACGGTGTTCGGCGACAATCCCCGGACCGTGGATTATAATTGCGTGCCGTCGGCGGTGTTCAGCCACCCGCCGCTCGCCGGTGTCGGGCTGACGGAGGCGCAGGCGAAGAACAAGCTGGGCACGGTGAAGGTCTACACATCCGATTTCCGGCCGATGAAGAATGTGCTCGCCGGTCGCGACGAGCGCGCGCTTTACAAGATGGTGGTGGATGCCACGACGAACCGGGTCGTTGGTTTGCATATGATTGGGCCCGATGCCCCGGAGATTTTGCAGGCTGCGGCCGTCGCGGTAAAGGCGGGCCTTACCAAGCAGGAATTTGACGACACGGTTGCGCTGCATCCGAGCATGGCGGAGGAGCTGGTGCTGCTGAAGTGATTTGAAAGCGGCACTCAGCTGTGGGTTGAGGAGCTTCTTAAGATCATTCTTGGCTGCACCGCCCACCTCCGTTCGAGCTGAGCTTGTCGAAGCCCTTCGACAGGTTCAGGGCGAACGGCTGGATGGCTTATGCGTTATCCCTCCGCAGCGAAGGTCACGACCAGCGCGTCGCGCCAGGCGGGCATGGTGGGCTCGACCGCGTGGATCTCTGTCACGCCATGCAGGATGCGGTGGTCGTCTATCAAGACGCTGTCGCCGGGCAGGGCCAGAGTGAATTCGCCAAGCGGCGTGCCATCGGGCGCGCCTATGCGGGTCACCCCTTCGCGGACATTGCGGCGTTCGATCAGCATGACGAACACCCAATCGACGCCGTCGCGATGGAGTCCTTCAGGTGTGGGCCGACCAACGTCGTCCTCGCATGTTTCGATGCGGAACTGATGCATCTCGACGTGCCAGCTTTTGGAGCCTGCCTGGTCAAAGGCTGCCGCGCAATAGGCGAAAATAGCTTGCGTCACCGGGCTGTCGATCGTCGCCGGATGGACGGGATCGAACCAGCGCTGCACATCGCCATTCAGCGGATTATAGTCGCGGCTCTGGAAATGCGGCTGGTGCGGCTTGCGGAGGAAGCGGCCTTGTTCGGCCTTGAAGGCGGCGTGGCGGCGGCGGCGGTACCGGCCGCCATCGGCCATGTACAGGTCCGGGCCTAGATCGTCCCAGCTGTGGGCAAAGGCCCCCCATGCTGCATCCTCCACGCCTAATCCCGCCAACATGTCAGGCCCGGCGACCCGGGCAAAGCCGTTGTCCGCAAGCTCGGTGTGAAGGGGCCAGGTGATCGGAGTGACTTGATGCATATTTTCGTCTTAGGCGGCGGGGGTGAGGATCGACAGGGCCAGTTCACATAAGCTGGGACTGACCGCGATGGCCTCACCCTATCCAGTAGGGGACGATTTGCCGGTTGTCGGGGTCGACGCGGATCGGCCTGTCGGCGGGCGGAAAGGCGCGTTGATCGCAGCTCTGGCGCGGGCAGAGGCGGCAGGTGATGCCGATGGGCGTGGCGGCTCCTTCCATCTCGAGCTGGAGCCCGTCCGCATAGACGAAGTTCGCTGCATGGGCGACTTCGCACCCCAGGACCACGGCGTAGCGGCGGGGAGTGCGCGAATAGCTGCCCAAAGGCTTCACCAGCCCCTTCGCCATGGAGACGTAGCGGACGCCATCGGGCGTTTCGCCAAGTTGCACGTTGATGCGGTCCGGAATGGCCACCGCTTCATGGACGTTCCAAAGCGGACAGGCTCCGCCGAAGCGCGCAAATTGCAGGCGGGTGGCGCTGTGCCTTTTGGTGATATTGCCAGCCATATCGACACGGCAGAAGAAGAAGGGGATGCCGCGAAGCCCCGGCCGTTGGAGCGTCGAAAGGCGGTGGCAGGCTTGCTCGAAACTCACCCCGAAGCGGCGGGCAAGCCGGTCAATGTCATGGCGTACCTCCCGTGCTGCCGCGCGGAACTGCGCATAGGGCATCAGGAGCGCGCCAGCGGCGTAATTGCCAAGCCCAATGGCAAGCAGCCGGTCGGCCCCTTCGACCGGCAGGGCCGCCCGGTTTACCACGTCGGCGATCACCGCCTGGCCTTCCAGCATCATCAGCTGGTGCGAAAGCATGAATTTGCGGCTTTCCACCGGCAGGGCCGCGTTGACGAACAGGCGGCGGTCATTGGAGGAATAAGCCCGAAGCGCCGAATCCGGCGTGTCCGCGATCAGCGTTTCGATGCCGTGCCGCCGCGCGAGCGCTTCCACCAGCATGCCTTCGTCAAGAACCTGGCCTGCGGTGAAGCTGGACGCCATGTCTTCGGCTAGGCAATCAAGCGCGTGGACATAGTTGCCCGCTTCGTGAAACCAATCGCGTGCGGCTTCCCATGGAAGGCGCGCTTGCACTTCATGATCGTTGGCAATCGCTTCCTCGATCATGTTGATGCGCTCATTGGCCCGCATATGCGCATTGTAGAGGTCGATATAGCGGGCGGCGAACTCTGGAAATTGGAGATGCAGCTTCTCTATGCGTTCAGGTTCCATCAACGGGCCGGGAAGCTCCGGGTGCGCCAGGGCATAGGTGAAGGCGCCGAGCAACTGTTCTTCTTCCCGGCTGTCAAAGCTGGCCCAATCGGTGGGGAATGCACTGGCGACCGCTGCCTTTACCTTGGCGGTCAACGGCCGGTCGTCATTTTCCAACTGGCTGAGGTAAGACACCGAAATACCGAGCGCCAACGCCATTGTCGCCTGGTCCATGCGATGGTCCAGGCGCAGCTGCCGCAGCCTTGGTCCTGCGAAAATGCGGTTGCCTCTAGCCATGCTGCGCTCATAATTTGCGAAATGGTGATTTGCAAATTGGCAAATTTGCATTTGCGAAAAGCGTGAAAGATGGGAAAGGGGCAGCATTAGTCATCCGTGCCGTCACCGGAGAGATAATTTCTATGTCGAAGCTCGCCATCATCGAACAGCTGGAAGCCAAGCGCGACGCCGCTCGCCTGGGCGGTGGCCAGCGCCGCATCGACGCGCAGCATGCCAAGGGCAAGCTGACCGCGCGGGAGCGTCTGGAAGTGCTGCTGGACGAAGACAGCTTTGAAGAGCTGGACATGTATGTCGAGCATAACTGCATCGACTTCGGCATGGACGAGCAGCATATTCCGGGTGACGGCGTCGTCACCGGATCGGGCACGATCAACGGCCGCCTCGTCTATGTCTTCAGCCAGGACTTCACCGTCTATGGCGGCGCGGTGTCGGAACGGCACGCGATGAAGATCTGCAAGATCATGGATATGGCGCTTAAAGTAGGTGCGCCCGTGATCGGGCTTAACGATTCGGGCGGCGCGCGTATTCAGGAAGGCGTGGCTTCGCTCGCGGGCTATGCCGAGATTTTCCAGCGCAACGTGCTGGCTTCGGGCGTAGTTCCGCAGATCAGCGTCATCATGGGCCCCTGCGCTGGCGGCGCAGTCTACTCGCCCGCGATGACCGACTTCATCTTCATGGTGAAGGATTCGAGCTTCATGTTCGTGACCGGTCCCGACGTCGTGAAGACCGTCACTAACGAAGTCGTGACGCAGGAAGAGCTTGGCGGCGCGGTGACGCATACGACCAAGTCGGGCGTCGCGGACGTGGCGTTCGAGAACGACATCGAGGCGCTTCTGGCTGTGCGCGATTTCGTGGACTTCCTTCCCGCTTCCAACAAGGAGCCGGTGCCGGAGCGTCCGAGCGCTGATCCGTGGGACCGTGTCGAGGAGAGCCTGGACACGCTGATCCCGGCGAACGCGAACCAGCCCTATGATATGCACGAGTTGATCCGCAAGGTCGTGGACGAAGGCGACTTCTTCGAAGTGCAGCCGGCGCATGCAGGTAATATCCTCTGCGGTTTCGGCCGGATCGAGGGCAAGACCGTGGGCATCATCGCCAACCAGCCGATGGTGCTGGCGGGCGTGCTGGACATCAACTCGTCCAAGAAGGCGGGCCGCTTCGTCCGCTTCTGCGATGCGTTCGAAATTCCTATCGTCACTTTCGTCGACGTGCCGGGCTTCCTGCCGGGCACCGCTCAGGAACATTCGGGCATTATCAAGCATGGCGCCAAGCTGCTGTTTGCCTATGCCGAAGCGACAGTGCCGAAGATCACCGTCATCACGCGCAAGGCCTATGGCGGCGCCTATGACGTTATGTCGTCCAAGCATCTGCGCGGTGACTTGAACTATGCGTGGCCGACTGCCGAGATCGCCGTCATGGGTGCAAAGGGCGCGGTGGAGATCATCTTCCGTGGCAAGACGCCCGAAGAGATCGCTGAAAAGACCAAGGAATATGAAGACCGCTTCGCCAATCCCTTCGTGGCGGCGAGCAAGGGCTTCATTGACGAGGTGATCCAGCCGCATTCGACCCGCAAGCGGATCGCGCTCGGCCTGCGCAAGCTGCGCAACAAGGCGTTGGAGAATCCGTGGAAGAAGCACGACAATATTCCGTTGTGATTAGATAAGCGTCATGCCAGCGGAAGCTGGCATCTCGTGCGTCACGAGACCCCAGCCTTCGCTGGGGTGACGAAGTAGGGATGATGTGATGAAACTCGGCCGCTTGAACCATATCGGCGTTGCCACGCCTTCGCTGGAAGCCTCGCTCGCTTATTATCGCGACGTTATGGGCGCGACGCTCAGCCACGAGCCTTTCGATCTGCCTGCGCAGGGAGTGAAGGTGTGCTTCGTAGACACGCCGGGAGAGAATGGGACCGAGGGCACGCAGATCGAGTTGATCGAGCCTTTGGGGGAGAACTCGCCCATTCACGGCTTCATTGCCAAGAACCCCGCCGGTGGACAGCATCATATGTGTTATGAAGTGCCCGACATTCATGAAGCCAAGGCGTGGTTTGAAGGGCTTGGCAAGAAGGTGCTCGGCGAACCGCGCATCGGGGCGCATGGGACGCTGATCTTCTTCGTGCATCCCAAGGACATGAACGGGGTGCTGACTGAGATCATGGAGACGCCGAAGGGCGCTCACTAATTGCCTCGCCCCTTCAGGGGAGAGGCGGCGAGACTTGGGGCTGCGGAGCAGGCCTTAGTCGCAGCGGAGAAGGGCAGCCCCCTCTCCAACTTTGGCTAGTCAGCCCAGCTGACAAGCCTGCGTATCCTCTCCCCTGAAGGGGCGAGGAAAGGAATGGAACGATGACCGAGAAGCCGACGCTGGATCAGTGGGCCGCCGCCTCCACCAAGGAGGTGAAGGGCAAGGACCTGAACTGGGAGACCCCGGAAGGGATCACCGTCAAGCCGCTCTATACGGCGGACGATGTGTCCGTCGATCCGGGCCTGCCGGGCTTCGCGCCCTTCACCCGCGGCGTGCGTGCATCCATGTATGCGGGCCGTCCGTGGACCATCCGGCAATATGCGGGCTTCTCGACCGCCGAGGAATCCAACGCCTTCTATCGCCGCAACCTTGCCGCCGGTCAGAAGGGGCTGAGCGTCGCCTTCGACCTTGCGACCCATCGCGGCTATGACAGCGACCATCCGCGCGTCGTGGGCGACGTCGGCAAGGCTGGCGTGGCGATCGACAGCGTCGAGGATATGAAGATCCTGTTCGACGGCATTCCGCTCGACCAGATGTCCGTGTCCATGACGATGAACGGGGCGGTGATCCCGATCCTGTCCTTCTTCATCGTCGCAGGTGAAGAGCAGGGGGTGGATCGCAAGCTGCTGGACGGAACCATTCAGAACGACATTCTGAAGGAGTTCATGGTCCGCAACACCTACATCTATCCGCCTGAACCCTCGATGCGGATCATCTCGGACATTTTCGGCTATACCAGTCGCGAGATGCCCAAGTTCAACAGCATCTCCATTTCCGGCTACCATATGCAGGAAGCCGGAGCGACGCAGGTGCAGGAGCTTGCCTTCACCATCGCCGACGGCATAGAATATGTGAAATATGGCGTGGCTTCGGGCCTTGATATCGACAAGTTCGCGGGGCGTCTGAGCTTCTTCTTCGCGATCGGCATGAACTTCTTCATGGAAATCGCGAAGCTGCGTGCAGCCCGCGTGCTGTGGCATAGCGCCATGACGAAGCTCGGCGCCCAGGATGAGCGTAGCAAGATGCTGCGCACTCACTGCCAGACGTCGGGTGTGTCGCTGACGGAGCAGGATCCTTACAACAACGTCATCCGCACGACCATCGAAGCGATGGCGGCGATGCTGGGCGGCACCCAGTCGCTGCATACCAACGCGCTGGACGAAGCCATCGCGCTTCCCACGGATTTCTCCGCACGTATCGCGCGCAATACGCAGATTGTGATCCAGGAAGAAACCGGGATGACCAAGGTCGTCGATCCGCTCGGCGGCAGCTATTATATCGAAGCGCTGACCCAGCAGCTGGTCGACGCCGCGCAGGAAATCATCGACCGCGTCGAGGGCGAAGGCGGCATGGCGAAGGCCGTGGCGGCAGGCTGGCCCAAGGCGATGATCGAGGAGGCAGCGGCCGCTCGGCAGGCGCGCGTCGATCGCGGCGAGGATGTCATCGTTGGCGTCAACAAATATCGTCTGGCGAACGAGGACCTGCTGGAAACGCTGGAGGTCGACAATACCAAGGTGCGTGAGGCGCAGATCGCGCGCATCAACAAGGTCAAGGCCGAGCGTGACGAAGGCAAGTGCCAGGCGGCGCTCCAGGCCTTGCGTGAAGGCGCGGCCAAGCCTTCGAGCATCGAGAACAACCTTCTGGCGCTCGCCGTCGAGTGCGCGCGTGCCCGTGCAACCTTGGGCGAGATTTCCTCCGCCATGGAGGACAGCTTCGACCGCTATGGCACGGTGCCGACGCCGGTGAAGGGCGTTTATTCCAAGCCTTATGCGCAGGACAGCCGCTGGAAACAGGTTCTTGACGGTGTGCAGGCCGTCGAGCGGCGCCTCGGCCGGAAGCCGAAACTACTCATCGCCAAGATGGGGCAGGACGGCCACGACCGGGGCGCCAACGTGATTGCGTCGGCCTTCGGGGACATGGGCTTTGACGTCGTGTCGGGTCCGCTGTTCCAGACGCCGGAGGAAACGGTGGTGCTGGCGCTGGACAGCGGCGTCGATGTGGTAGGCGCTTCGTCGCTGGCTGCGGGGCATAAGACGTTGATCCCCGAACTCATCCGGCAGTTGCGCGAAAAGGGCCGCAACGACATCAAGGTGATCGCTGGCGGCGTCATCCCGCCACAGGATTATGACTATCTCCGTGACGCGGGCGTGCAGGGCATTTATGGACCCGGTTCCAATGTCGTGGAATGCGCCGCCGATGTGCTGCGCCTCCTCGGCCACAACATGCCCCCGGCGGGGCTGGAGGAAGCCGCTTGACCACCGTTACGCCCCGCACCGACTGGACCCGCGACGAGATTGCCGCGCTGTTCGACCTGCCCTTCAACGACTTGATGTTTGAGGCGCAGTCGATCCATCGCGCGAACTTCCCGCGCAATGAGGTGCAGCTTTCCACGCTGCTGTCGATCAAGACCGGCGGTTGCCCGGAAGATTGCGGCTATTGCAGCCAGTCGACCGAGGCGGAGAGCGGCCTCAAAGCCACCAAGCTGATGGATGTGCAGGCCGTGCTGCAGGCGGCGGCGCAGGCAAAAGATCATGGTTCTGGCCGTTTCTGCATGGGCGCGGCTTGGCGCAATCCCAAGGAACGGGACATGCCCAAGCTCATCGAGATGGTGAAGGGTGTTCGCCAGATGGGCATGGAAACATGCATGACGCTGGGCATGCTGTCGTCCGATCAGGCGAAGCAACTCGCGGATGCAGGCCTCGATTATTACAATCATAATATCGACACCTCGCCGGAAAATTACGCCAACGTCATCACGACCCGGACCTTTGAGGACCGGATCGAGACGCTGGAAAATGTCCGCGATGCGGGGATCAACGTCTGCTGCGGCGGGATCGTGGGGATGGGCGAGACGCGATCGGACCGCATCGGCTTCCTGCATGCGCTGGGTACCATGCCGCATCCCGAAAGTGTGCCGATCAACGCGCTGGTTCCGGTCGCTGGGACGGTGCTGGGCGATATGCTGAAGGACACGCCGCTGGCGAAGATAGACGAAGTGGAGTTCGTCCGCACCGTCGCGGTAGCGCGGATCGTGATGCCGCGCTCGATGGTGCGTCTGTCGGCAGGCCGCGAGAGCATGAGCGAAGCCTGTCAGGCGCTCTGCTTCATGGCAGGTGCGAACAGCATCTTCACCGGCGACAAGCTGCTGACGGCGGCGAACGCTGGCGACGACAAGGATAGCGCGCTGCTTTCGAAGCTCGGGCTGACGGCAATGGCCGCACAGCCGCACGGGCATTTGGAGGCGGCGGAGTAAGAATTAACGCACAATCTCGTCACCCCGGATTTGATCCGGGGTCCCGCTTCCTGGCTGCCGTTGCATAGGAAGACAGCGGGATGCCGGATCAAGTCCGGCAAGACGAAGGTGCATAGGTAACAACGAACGGCCGAAAATAGGACTGGGCAAGGACAGATAATGGCAATCACCAAGATCCTGATCGCGAACCGTGGCGAAATCGCGTGCCGCGTCATCCGCACGGCGCGGAAGATGGGCATCAAGACCGTGGCGGTCTATTCGGACGCGGATGCGCGCGCACCCCATGTGCTGATGGCGGATGAGGCTGTTCATATCGGCCCGTCGCCCGCCGCCCAGTCTTATCTCATCGCCGAAAAGATCATTCAGGCCTGCAAGGATACCGGGGCCGATGCCGTGCATCCGGGCTACGGCTTCCTGTCCGAGCGCGAGAGCTTCCGCAAGGCGCTCGATGCAGAAGGCATCATCTTCGTCGGCCCGCCTGCCAACGCCATTGCCGCGATGGGCGACAAGATCGAGTCCAAGAAGCTCGCCAAGGAAGCGGGCGTCAACGTGGTCCCCGGCTATGTCGGCGTGATCGAGGATACCGAACATGCCGTGAAGATCTCCAACGAGATCGGCTATCCGGTAATGATGAAGGCGTCGGCTGGCGGCGGCGGCAAGGGCATGCGCCTTGCTTATTCCGAACAGGATGTCCGCGAAGGCTTCGAGGCGACCAAGCGCGAGGGCCTCAACAGCTTCGGCGATGATCGCGTCTTTATCGAGAAGTTCATCGAAAGCCCGCGCCACATCGAAATCCAGATCCTGGGCGATCAGCACGGCAACATCGTTTACCTGAACGAACGCGAATGCTCGATCCAGCGGCGCCACCAGAAGGTGGTCGAGGAAGCGCCTTCGCCCTTCGTTTCGCCGGAAATGCGCAAGAAGATGGGCGAGCAGTGCGTCGCCCTTGCTCGCGCGGTCGGCTATTTCAGCGCGGGTACGGTCGAGCTGATCGTGTCGGGCGCGGACAAGACCGGCGACGGCTTCTACTTCCTGGAAATGAACACCCGTTTGCAGGTGGAGCATCCGGTAACGGAAGAAATCACCGGCCTTGACCTTGTCGAGCAGATGATCCGCGTTGCCAATGGCGAGGAACTGAGCTTCCGTCAGGAAGATGTGAAGATCAACGGCTGGGCGATCGAGAACCGGGTTTATGCCGAAGATCCCTATCGCGGCTTCCTGCCCTCGACCGGTCGCCTGATCCGCTACAATCCGCCCGAAACCGGCGACGGCGTGCGCGTCGATGACGGCGTGGTGGAAGGAGGCGAGGTGTCGATGTTCTACGACCCGATGATCGCCAAGCTGATCACTTGGGCGGCCACCCGTCTGGAGGCGATCGACAAGCAGATCGCGGCGCTCGACCAGTTCGAGATCGAAGGGCCGGGCCACAATATCGATTTCGTATCCGCGCTGATGCAGCATGAGCGTTTTCGTTCGGGCAACATCACGACCGGCTTTATCGCGGAGGAATATCCGGAAGGATTCACCGGCGCGCCTGCTTCCGAAGTGCTGCTGAAGAAGCTATCGGCGATCGGTGCTTTCGCCGCGATGGCGCAGGCTGATCGTGCACGCCGGATCGACGGTCAGCTGGGCAAAAAGCTGCGCGCTCCGGCCAGCTGGCAGGTGAAGATCGGCGATGCGATCCATGACGTCGTCATCAGTGGCGATGACGTCACCGTGGACGGCGAAGCGATCGATATGGCGCTGGAATATACGCCCGGCGACCGCCTGATCGAGGCGGAGTTCGGCGAGGAGCTGCTGGCGGTGAAGATCGCGCCGGTCCGCTCGGGCTTTGTCCTGACCGCACATGGTGCCAGCCACAAGCTGCGTATCCTGCCTGCGCATGCGGCGGTACATGCCAAGCACATGATCGAAAAGATCCCGCCGGATCTGTCGCGCTTCCTGATCTGTCCGATGCCCGGCCTGCTGGTCTCGCTGAACGTCAAGGAAGGCGACAAGGTCGAGGCGGGCCAGCCGCTGGCGGTCATCGAAGCGATGAAGATGGAGAATATCCTGCGCGCGCAGAAGGCGGGTACGGTGAAGAGCGTGTCGGCGGCTCAAGGTGAGAGCCTGCCGGTGGACGCGATCATTCTGGAACTCGAATAAGGGTCTGGTTCAGGCGTAGCAGGACAAGCCCTGCCGCGCCTGAACCACAATGGCTTCACCCAGGAGAGCCGCGCGCCGCCCGACCGAAGCCGCTAGAAATCCGCTAGATACTTCAGGATAGGCTCGTCCGCTGGAAACAGCGCGACACCCCTCACGGGCTGGCTGGTCGAAACCCTCGACGCTCGCAAATGATGCCGCTATCGCATCATCGATGACCGCATTTACTGCCCCGCTTCGCCTCCGCCTCGACGGCGGCGCGCTCGTGAACAATTGGCGTTGGCTGCAAGGGCGCAGCGGCACGGCGGCATGCGGCGCCGCTATCAAGGCGGACGGCTATGGCACGGGTGCCTTGGAAGTCATGCGCTGCCTGCTGGACGCAGGATGCCGCGACTTCTTCGTAGCCAATTGGAGCGAAGCGGCGGTGCTCGAGCCCTTGCTGCAGGACGGGATAAACCTTTCGGTGTTCCATGGCGTGCGTGCGGAGGACATGGAGCGGGCGCTCGCCTCCAGAGCGCGCCCGGTGCTCTGCACTGCCGATCAGATCGTCCGGTGGAAGGGCGCTGGAAGTCACCCTTGTGACGTCATGATAGATACGGGCATGAACCGCCTTGGGCTGGATTGGCGGAGTGATATCGCTGGCCAACTGGATGGGTTGGCGGTCAATACCTTGCTCAGTCACTTGGCGTCTGGCGATGAAGATACGGAACTCAGCGGATTGCAACTGGAGCGCTTCAGGGCGCTTCGGCAAGACGTGCAGGCGGACCGCTACAGCTTGGCGAACAGCGCAGGCATTTGCCTCGGCCAAGCCTATGCATTTGATCTGACGCGGCCCGGCCTGGCTCTCTATGGCGGTATTCCGCGACCCGAAGCGGAAGGCGCGATCACGCAGGTCGTCTTCCCTCAGGCGCAGGTCCTGCAACGCCGCCATGTCCCTGCGGGAGACAGTATCGGCTATAACGCAACGCATCTCGCCAGGGATGACATGGAAATCGCGGTGCTGAACCTCGGCTATGCGGACGGATATCTGCGCTGCTTTTCGGGGCGCGGCATGGTCAGCGTTGGAGAAGCGCGCCTACCCATTGTTGGCCGGGTGTCGATGGACCTGATCGCCGTGGATGTCTCAACCATGCCTGCTGTCAAAGAAGGGGACTGGCTGAACATCGATTATGACTTGCCTGCGACCGCCGCGCTCTCCGGACTATCGCAATATGAACTGCTGACCGGGCTGGGGCCCCGTTTCGATCGCATCTGGCATTAGAAGGAAACAGGCCGCCATGGAGGATCCGGCGGCCTGATGTCAGTTCAGCGTTCGATGCACATGGCTACGCCCATCCCGCCACCCACGCACAAGGTGGCAAGGCCCTTCTTCGCGTCGCGCTTCTGCATCTCGTACAACAGCGTGGTCAACACGCGGGCGCCGGACGCCCCCACCGGGTGGCCGATGGCGATCGCGCCGCCATTCACATTGACCTTTTCCGCGTCCCATCCCAATTCCTGACCGACCGCCAGAGCCTGCGCGGCAAAAGCCTCATTGGCTTCGATAAGGTCGAGGTCCGCCAGCGACCAGCCCGCCTTGGCAAGGGCGTTGCGGCTTGCCGGAGCAGGGCCGATTCCCATGATCGCCGGATCGACGCCGCAGGTCGCGAAGCTCGCAATGCGGCCCAGAACAGTGGCGCCGCGCTGCGCGGCATCGGCTGCGGACATGAGGACGAGCGCGGCAGCGCCATCGTTGATGCCGCTGGCATTGCCCGCGGTGACCGTTCCGTCCTTCTTGAAAGCCGGACGCAGGGCCTGCATCGCTTCCAGCGTGGCGCCAGCGCGGATATATTCGTCGGCATCGACGATGATGTCGCCTTTACGGCCCTTCACCGTGACCGGGACGATCTCATCCTTGAAGCGGCCGGATGCGCGTGCTGCTTCGGCCTTGTTCTGGCTGGCGACGGCGAACTGATCCTGCGCCTCGCGGCTGATCTGGTATTTTTCCGCCAGATTTTCCGCCGTCACGCCCATATGATAATTGTTGAAGGCGTCCGTCAGGCCGTCATGCGTCATCGTGTCGATCAGCGAGATCGGACCCATCTTCGCCCCGGCACGCAGATATTGCGCATGAGGGGCAAGCGACATGCTTTCCTGCCCGCCTGCGATCATGATGCGCGCATCACCCGCCTTGATCGCCTGCGCAGCCAGCGCCACGGCGCGCAAGCCCGATCCGCACAGCTGGTTGAGGCCGATCGCGGTGCGCTCGACCGGGATGCCGGCGTTGACCGCAGCCTGACGCGCGGGGTTTTGACCCTGTGCTGCCGTCAGGATCTGGCCGAGGATGACTTCATCCACCTCTTCCGGTGCGATGCCCGCCTGGCTTAGCGCTGCCACGATGGCGGTGCGGCCCAATTCATGCGCGGGCGTCGACCCGAAGGCGCCCATGAAGCTGCCGACGGCCGTGCGCTTGGCGGCGGTGATGACGATGTCTGACACAATCCTGATCCTTGATAAAAGGGCCCGCTGCGCCGCAATATCATCAACCCCCGTGGGTTGAAAGCCAAAGGGAGAGGGGATCCCAGAGCAACTGGCGGGCGCTGCTGCCCACGATCATGCCGACATGGCCGAGTTGCAAGGTGAAGCCGTCCTTCAGATCGGGGGCTGCAGCGGCGGGAACGATTCGGTCGGTCGCCGAGCGAACGGACAATGTCGGGCAGGCAAGGCTTGCCGGATCGATCACCCTGCCATCGACCTGCCATTCGCTCCGACCCGGAACATTGTCTCCGTAGAAGCTTTCGAACAACTCCTGTCCGGCCGCGAAGGTCAGGGGCGGGCCGCCATTCGCCCAATCTTCGACGGCGAGGAAGGCGCGCTCTGCCTCGGAACCCGGCTCCATATCCATGAAGGCCGCATATTTGCGTATGGTCCGCGCCGGGTCCATCGCCCAGAATCCCGATTGCAGAACCTCCATAGGCACATAGCCAAGCTGCTCGCTGGTGGACTTTGCGCCTCGCCAGAGGGACGCGATCAGGTCGCGATCGGCGTCGGGGAAGCCATCGAACTGCCAGGGCGCTGCGATGGTGGCGACGGCCTTCACATCCATCACGGCCGCAGTCCCCAGCGCGAGACTGCCGCCGAGGCAATAACCAACCAGAATAGGCGGACGGGGTAGCGGGCCGAGCAGGGGGAGCAGGCGATGCGTCACATGATGCTCAAGGCCCAGCCCCGCATCTTCCGGGGAAGGGCTCCCCCAATCTACGAGATAGGCGTCATGGCCTGCTGCAGCCATGTGGCGCAACATGGATCGCCCTTCGGATAGGTCCAGCACCTGCGGCGGGTTGATGAGTGATGGTATGAAGATGACCGGAGCCAAGTCGTTATCCGCGCCGTAGCGCAGCAATCTGGCGCTACCCGCAGAGGCGAAGACCTGAGGCGGCGGCGGTGGTGTGGGGCGGGTGGCCTCCTGATACTTGCGTAACCCCTGAAAGGCCTTGCGCCGCAGGTCAGGGTCATCCTCAGTCTCTCGCCATAAAATGTTTAGAAAAAGGGGCAATGGCCGCGGGCCATGTTGCGGTGCGGCAACGCCTTGTGCTAATGCGGAAAGTGCAGGTGTGGGAGAGGAATCCATGGCCAAAACCAAGACCGCCAATGAATCAGAGCCGGTCATCATCAAGAAATATGCGAACAGGCGTCTCTATAACACGGAAACGTCGAGTTACATCACACTGGATTTGCTATCGCAAATGACTCGTGAGGGGCGCGAGTTCGTGGTCGTCGATGCAAAGACCGGTGAAGACATCACGCATAATGTCCTGACGCAGATCATCATGGAGGAAGAGCAGCGGGGCAAGAATATGCTGCCCGTCAACTTCCTACGCCAGTTGATCGCCATGTATGGAGATTCCATGCAGTCGATGGTGCCGCAATATCTAGAAGCATCGATGGACGCTTTCCGGAAGAACCAGATGCAGTTCCAGGAAGCGATGAAGGGCGCCTTTGGCGGCGGCCCGCTGGCGGAAATCGCCAAGCGCAACATGCAGATGTTCGAAGCGGCCGCGAGCGCTTTCGGGAAAGTTCCGGGGATGCCAGGCATGCCTGGGATGCCGGGCATGCCTGGCGCTGCCGCTCCGGCGCCAGCAACTTCCGAAAGCAGCAAGGATGATGAGATCGCCGATCTGAAGGCGCAGCTTTCTGCCCTCAATGCCAAGATCGACAAGCTTAGCTGAGGCGGTGCGTTCGGGGTCGACGGGACGGCGCGCTTCGCTTATGGCGCGCCATCCTTTTTAGTCGAAGAACAAGGCCGATCCCGTGAAGCACGCCCTTTCCGTTACCCGCGAACAGGATTTCGCCGCCTGGTACCAGGCCGTTGTTTCCGAAGCCGACATGGCTGAGGAAAGCGGCGTGCGCGGCAGCATGGTCATCCGTCCATGGGGCTATGGCATCTGGGAACGCATCCAGAAGCTTCTTGATGAGCGCATCAAGGCGACCGGCCACGAAAACTGCTATTTCCCACTCTTCATCCCGCTGTCCTATTTCGAAAAGGAAGCGGAGCATGTCGACGGCTTTGCCAAGGAAATGGCGGTCGTCACACATCACCGGTTGATCCAGAAGGACGGCAAGCTGGTGCCCGATCCGGAAGCGAAGCTGGAAGAGCCGCTGGTGGTTCGCCCGACTTCTGAGACCGTGATCGGCGCGGCTTTTTCCCGCTGGGTGCAGAGCTGGCGCGACCTGCCGGTGCTGATCAATCAGTGGGCCAATGTCGTCCGCTGGGAAATGCGCACCCGCATGTTCCTGCGCACCGCAGAGTTCCTGTGGCAGGAAGGACATACGGCGCACGCCACCGTCGATGAGGCGATGGAAGAGACGATGAAGATGCTGGAGGTCTATCGCAGCTTCGCTGAGGAATGCGTAGCGCTGCCGGTGGTTGCTGGCGAGAAGCCGGAGAATGAACGCTTCCCCGGCGCGGTCGCGACCTACTCGATCGAAGCGATGATGCAGGACGGCAAGGCGCTTCAGGCAGGGACTTCGCATTTCCTGGGCACCACCTTCTCCCAGGCGCAGAACATCAAGTTCCAGAATGCCGAAGGTAGCCAAGAACTGGCCCAGACGACCAGCTGGGGCATGTCGACCCGCATGATCGGCGGCCTTATCATGGTGCATGGCGATGATGACGGCCTGCGCGTGCCGCCGCGTCTGGCGCCCTATCAAGTCGTAGTCGTGCCGATGCTGCGCGACAATGACGAGGATGCGGCGATCCTCGATTATTGCGGCGACTTGGTCACCGCATTGAACAAGCAGGATGTGTTCCGCGAGCCCGTTCGCGCGTTGCTCGACAAGCGCCCGGCCAAGGCGGCAAACAAGCGCTGGGGCTGGGTAAAGAAGGGTGCGCCGATCGTGGTCGAAGTCGGCGGTCGCGATGTTGCGGGCGGCAATGTGTCCGTTCTGCGCCGCGATCGCCTCTATCGCGAGGATGGGAAGCTCGACAGCCAGATCGTTGCCAAGGGCGATTTCCTGGCCGCTGCGACGGGCATGTTGGAGGATATCCAGCAGGCTTTGTTCGCCGACGCCCAGGCCCGTCTGCATGGCAATATCGACAAGTCAATCACGTCGGTCGATGCGCTCAAGGCCTATTTCGCCGCGAGCAAGAAGCAGGGTTGGGCGCTGGTGCAATGGTCCAAGCCCACGGGCCCGGCTCTCGACAAGGTGATCGAGTGGCTGAAGGGCGAGAAGCTGACGTTGCGCAACGTACCACTGGATGCGGATGCGGCGGATGGTGCGTGCATCTTCACCGGTGACAAGGCGGTAGAGCGGGTACTGGTAGGGCGCTCATATTAATTTTATCTCCCCTCCCTAGAAGGGAGGGGACTAAGGGGTGGGTGCGAGCGTAGCGAGCCTCCTTCGGAGGCCCCACCCCTTGATCCCCTCCCGCCTGCGGGAGGGGAGATTTAGCGGTTACAGCACATATTTGCTGAGGTCGGTATTGCGGGCCACTTCGCTCAGTTGCTTGTCGACATAGGCCGCATCGACCACCAGCGTTTCGCCCTGGCGGTCTTCGGCGTCGAAGCTGACATCTTCCAGCAGCTTCTCCATGACCGTCTGAAGGCGGCGAGCGCCGATATTCTCGACCTCGCTATTCACCTCGGCCGCGATCTTCGCCACTGCGCGAATGCCGTCTGCGGTTAGGTCTATCGTCACACCCTCCGTCGCGAGCAACGCGCGATATTGCGCAACAAGGCTCGCCTTGGTGTCGGAGAGGATCGAGACGAAATCATCCTCGGTCAGCGCCTTCAGTTCGACGCGGATGGGCAGGCGGCCCTGAAGCTCGGGCAGCAAATCGCTCGGCTTGGCGACATGGAAAGCGCCCGATGCGATAAACAGGATATGATCCGTCTTGAGCGGGCCATATTTGGTTGAGACCGTCGTCCCCTCGATCAGCGGCAGCAGGTCGCGCTGCACGCCTTCGCGGCTGACGGAGCCGCCGCGCACATCGCTAACGGCGATCTTGTCGATCTCGTCGAGGAAAACGATGCCATTCTGTTCCGCGCTGGAAATCGCGACCCTAGCCACGTCATCCTGATCCAGCCGCTTGTCCTGTTCTTCCTCGACCAGCTTGTCCCACGCATCGGCAACCCGCAGCTTGCGGCGCTTCTTCTGCGTTTGACCGAACGCCTTGGACATCATGTCGCTGAGGTTGATCATGCCGACCTGACCGCCCATCCCCGGGATCTCCATTGGCATGGACGGGCTGTCCGCGACTTCCACCTCGACCTCGACCTCGTTCATCTGGTCGGCTTCGATCCGCTGGCGGAAGGAGAGGCGGGTCGCCTCACTCGCTTCCTTGCCGGTGAGCGCGTCGAGCAGCCGGTTCATGGCGGCCTCTGACGCTGCTTCCCGCACGGCTTCGCGACGGCGGTCCTTCTCCAGGCGCACAGCTTCCTCGACCAGATCGCGGACGATCTGCTCCACGTCGCGGCCGACATAGCCGACCTCGGTGAACTTGGTCGCTTCCACTTTTACGAAGGGGGCATCGGCCAGCTTCGCCAGGCGGCGACTGATCTCCGTCTTGCCGCAACCCGTGGGGCCAATCATCAGGATATTCTTCGGCGTCACCTCGTCGCGCAGGTCGGGCGACAAGCGCTGCCTGCGCCACCGGTTGCGCAGGGCTACGGCAACGGCGCGCTTTGCATCAGCCTGGCCGATGATGTGCGCGTCGAGCGCGGCGACGATGGCTTTGGGGGTAAGGTTGTCGTTCATGTCTCTGGAAATCCGTTCGCCCTGAGCTTGTCAAAGGGCATATTTTTCTTGAAGAGAAGAGAAGGGCTTCGACAAGCTCAGCCCGAATGGAGCTAGGACGCCGATGCCAGCTCTTCCACAACCAACTGGTCATTGGTGTAGACACAGATGTCCGCTGCCACCGCCATCGCCTTGCGCGCGAGGGTTTCGGCATCTTCCTCATATTCCACCAGCGCGCGGGCTGCTGCGAGTGCGAAGTTGCCGCCTGATCCAATGGCCGCGACGCCACCGATCGGCTCGAGCACATCGCCATTGCCAGTGAGGATAAGGGTCACTTCCTTGTCCGCGACGATCATCATAGCTTCCAGATTGCGGAGATATTTGTCGGTCCGCCAATCCTTCGCCAATTCGACCGCGGCGCGCATCAGCTGACCATTATGCCGCTCCAGCTTAGCTTCCAGCCGTTCAAACAGAGTGAAGGCGTCAGCGGTCGCACCGGCAAAACCGCCGATGACAGAGCCGTCGTGCAGGCGGCGAACCTTGCGGGCGTTGGGCTTCATCACCGTCTGGCCCATGGAAACCTGACCGTCACCGGCCACGATCACCTTTCCATTTTTTCTTACCGACATGATGGTGGTGCCATGCCAGACCGGCATGCTGCTGGAGCGTTGGTCGTTCATGGCGCGGCATATGGGATCGAATGGGCTACCGCGCAAGCATAGTAGCCCAAGGCGCTGGATCGTGTCATTTTCTGGACGGATTTATGACAATCGGTTCAGGAACCAATCCCGTTCAATTGACTTTGTGCAGAGCCGCAAAGATCATGTCCGGACGGTGAATGGAAGGAAATTTCACATGTCTCTTAAGGCCAGAGCCCAAGAGAAGGTCGAACGAGCGGGGATTTCCAACTATACGTTCGATCATGACATCCTGGTGATGTGCGGCGTTCGCTACACCATTGCGGCTTGTAACTGCGGCGAGCCTGATTGCGACGGGGTCAAGCTGGAAAGGAGCGCGAACCTGGCCAGCCCGATCCTGCAATGATATTGGGGAAGGGCTGACCTGACCTGGCCCTACATTGCCCTTTCACCGGCCCGGCCGACCGATTCAATGTCCCGGCCAACGCCCTTGACCGTGTTGCATGCCGCCAATGTGGTGAGAAGAAGCCCGGTGATCATGAGGGCAATGGTCTGACGCATTGATAGTCGCTCCCTTTATCGTTCCAGCCACTAAAGCCTCCCGCCTAAAAGGCAATGCTCGCAATTTGCAACTCTTGGCGCGTGGCTCGTCTTGACAGGAGCCTTGGCCGATGCCAATGGCCGCATCCTCCTTATCAGGGGGCGCGTAGCTCAGCGGTAGAGCACACCCTTCACACGGGTGGGGTCACAGGTTCAATCCCTGTCGCGCCCACCATGATCAGCCTGGATCATGGTGAGAAATATAATGTCCCGACATTGATCTTTTCGTCCGCTCCGCGTTAATTCGTGGCGATAAATCCGGCCGTTTGGCTGAGACGAAAGGATAAGCATGTCCTCATTGTTGAAGGGCAGCGCAGTCGCTCTGGCATTGCTGGCGAATGCTGCGGTCCCGGCATATGCGCAACAGCAACTGACGCTGGAAAGGGTCTTCGCCAATCCTGACCTGTCGGGGCCACAGCTACGAGCCTTGAAGCTTTCACCGGACGGAAAACTCGTCACCCTGCTCAAGCCGCGCGCCGAGGAGAAGGAAAGGCTGGACCTGTGGGCCATCGACAGCGCAACCGGATCGGAGCGCATGCTGGTGGATTCGAAAAAGACCGGCAGCGGCGCTGAGCTTTCCGAAGCGGAAAAGATGCAGCGCGAGCGGGACCGGTCCGTCGCGGGCAGCACCGGGATCGCGAGCTATGACTGGGCGCCGAATGGCAAAAGCATCCTCGTTCCGGTCGATGGCGACCTGTATCTCGCTTCGCTCGATGGCCAGGTCACACGGCTGACCAGCAGTCCGAGCAGCGAACTGAATGGCGTGGTCAGTCCCAAGGGCGGGTTTGTCTCCTTCGTCCGTGACGGCAATTTCTTCGTGCAGCCGACCGGCGGGCAGGAGCGGCAACTGACGCAGGGCGCGAGCGATACGGTCAGCTGGGGCGTGGCCGAGTTCGTGGCACAGGAAGAAATGGATCGGCGCACCGGCTACTGGTGGTCGCCCGACGATCAGATGATCGCGGTTGCTCGCGTGGATGAAGGACGGGTCGGCATCGTCACCCGGACGGCAATCGGCGGCGAAGGCACGAAGGTCTATCAGCAACGCTATCCCGCTGCTGGAACGCCCAACGCGCTGGTTAACCTCTATGTCATGCGGCCTGATGGCAGTGGTCAGGTGAAGGTTGACCTGGGCGCTGAGAGCGACATCTATCTGGCGCGGGTGGATTGGTCCAAGGACGGGCGGACGCTCTACGTCCAGCGCCAGAGCCGCGACCAGAAGCGCCTCGATCTGTTGGCGGTCGATCCCGCGACGGGCAAATCCAGGATCATCCTGACCGAGCGGGCAAAAAGCTGGATCAACCTCAGCAACAATTTCAAGCCGTTGAGCGATGGCAGCTTCCTGTGGTGGTCGGAAAAGACCGGGCACGGCCACCTCTATCATGTGCGCGGCGGCAAGTGGGTTGCCCTTACCAGTGGCGCTTGGGAAGTTCGCGACGTGGTGGCGGTCGATGAGCGGCAGGGCAGCGTCTACTTCACCGGCAATCGCGAAACGCCGCTGGAGCAGCAGCTTTACGCCGCTCCCCTCTCAGGCAAGGGGCCGTTGCGGCAGTTGACGAGCAATGGCTGGTGGAATGATGCGGTGATGGATGGCGGCGCAACGCATCTGGTGATCTCCCGCAGCAATATGGACCAGCCCAAGCAGGTCTATCTGGCTGACAGCAGTGGCAAGCAGCTCCGCTGGCTTTCGGAAAATGCGCTGGCCGGGGATCACCCCTACGCCCCCTATCTCGCCAGCCATGCCAGCACGCGTTTCGGCACGATCAAGGCTGCGGATGGATCGACGCTCTATACCCGGATCATGATCCCACCCTTGCAGCCGGGCAAGCGATACCCCGTTTTCATACTGCATTATGGCGGGCCGGGGGCGGGAAGGGTCGTCACCAACCAATGGGGGTCGCCCATCTACCAATATCTGGTGGACCGGGGCTGGATCGTCTTCGCGGTCGATAATCGCGGCACGCCGGATCGCGGCAAGGCTTTTGAGGACCAGCTGTACCGCGCCATGGGAACGGTAGAGGTCGATGACCAGCTAAAGGGCGTCGAATGGCTGAAAGCGCAGCCCTATGTCGATCCGCAGCGGATCGCCACTTATGGCTGGTCCTATGGCGGCTACATGTCGGTCAAGCTGCTGGAGAAGGCGCCGGGCCTGTTCTCCGCGGCGATCGCGGGTGCGCCGGTGACGCGCTGGGAACTGTACGATACCCATTATACGGAACGTTATCTGGGCAAGCCGCAGGACAGGCCAAGCGCCTATCCCGCGTCCGGAGCCGTAGAAGATGCGGTCAGGATCAAGGACCCGATGCTGCTGATCCACGGCATGTCCGATGACAATGTCGTGTTCGACAATGCTACCGCCTTGATGGCCCGGATGCAGGCTGCTGCCGTTCCGTTCGAGATGATGGTCTATCCCGGCCAGACGCACCGCGTGGGCGGCCCGGGCATCAGCGTCCATCTTTGGCGCACGATCGAGGATTTCCTCCGCCGCAATGGGACAGCGCCGCCAGAAGCGCCGCCCGGTAAATAGGGGCTATCGGCGCGCAAAGCTGCTTCATGCTGGACAATTGCCGGGACGACGCTATGGCGCGCCCTTGCGCAATTTTGCATGGAGTGGAGTCTTTAGTCATGGGTTACAAGGTCGTCGTCGTTGGTGCCACGGGCAATGTGGGCCGCGAAATGCTGACCATTCTCGCCGAGCGCGAGTTCCCGATTGACGAGGTCGCGGCGGTCGCATCGCCCCGGTCGCAGGGCACCGAAATCGATTTCGGCGACACCGGCAAGACGCTTAAAGTCAAAAATATCGAGCATTTCGACTTCACGGGCTGGGACATCGCCCTGTTCGCCGCAGGCTCTGGCCCGACGGCTGAATATGCGCCCAAGGCGGCGGCGGCTGGCTGCGTGGTGATCGACAATTCGTCGCTCTACCGCATGGACCCGGACGTGCCGCTGATCGTGCCCGAAGTGAATCCGGACGCGATCGACGGCTATACGAAGAAGAACATCATCGCGAACCCGAACTGCTCGACCGCGCAGATGGTCGTGGCGCTTAAGCCCTTGCATGACGCTGCCAAGATCAAGCGCGTTGTCGTCGCCACTTACCAGTCGGTTTCCGGCGCGGGCAAGGAAGGCATGGACGAGCTGTTCGAACAGTCCCGCAACATCTTTGTCGGCGATCCGGCGGAGGCGAAGAAGTTCACCAAGCAGATCGCCTTCAACGTGATCCCGCACATCGACGTCTTCCTGGAGGACGGCTCCACGAAGGAAGAGTGGAAGATGGTCGCGGAAACCAAGAAGATCCTCGATCCCAAGGTGAAGGTCACGGCGACCTGCGTGCGCGTGCCCGTGTTCGTCGGCCATTCCGAAGCGTTGAACATCGAGTTCGAGAACGAGATTTCAGCCAAGGAAGCGCAGGACATCCTACGTGAAGCGCCCGGCGTGATGCTCGTCGACAAGCGCGAGGACGGTGGTTACGTCACCCCGGTCGAGTGCGTGGGTGATTATGCGACTTTCATCAGCCGGGTCCGCGAGGATTCAACGATCGACAATGGCCTTTCGCTCTGGTGCGTGAGTGATAACCTGCGCAAGGGCGCGGCGCTCAACGCCGTGCAGATCGCGGAACTGCTGGGCCGTCGCCACCTGAAGAAGGGCTGAGCCCTTATGATCTCCGGCGCTGCCGCTGTTTGGAAAAGCCTTCCGATAGCGCAGCGCCGGATGATCCTGCTGCTGATCGGTGCCATTGCAGCGGCGCAGATTGATCAGCCTTTTCCCGAACTTGCGCCATTGCAGCATGGACCGACCTTGGCACTTGCGTTGGGCGCACCGTGGCTCTTGCGCCGCTGGCCGCTCAGCAATGGCGCGGTTGTCTGCATCACCCTGTTCCTGCTGCTGCATAGCTTGGGTGGGCGCTACATCTATTCCTATGTGCCCTATGACGATTGGGTGCGTAGCCTTTCGGGCCACGACCTGTCGGGCCTCTTCGGGTGGCAGCGCAATGGCTATGACCGGCTCGTCCATTTCGCCTTCGGGCTGCTGCTCACCCATCCGCTGGCGCAGATCGCCAGGCGACAGGGCGGCATGACATGGGGTTGGAGCCTGGCCTTCGGTTTCGTCACCATCGGCTTCATCAGCGCGCTTTACGAGAGTTTCGAATGGCTCCTCACGCTGATCGCCGAAGGTGAAACGGCGGACTGGTATAACGGTCAGCAAGGCGATGTTTGGGACCCGCAGAAGGATATGATAGCCGCCCAGCTGGGCGCATTGATCACGCTCGTGGTCTTGAATCTGCTCTGCCATCGACACCGCGACGCCGAAAGCATATCGAGCGACGCTGACAGATTGAAAGACTAGCATGACCGACCTTGAATTGCAGAAGCTCGAAGTCGACGGGCTGGGTGGACTTCCCATCGCAGTGCATATTGCGGGGGAAGGGCGCGACCTCGTGCTCATTCATGGCTATTTCTCCAACGCCTGGACCAATTGGGTGCGGTACGGCCATGCCAAGCGGCTTGTGGAAGCGGGTTTCCGGCTGATCATGCCTGACCTTCGGGGGCATGGTGAAAGTGGCAAGCCGCATGATCCCGCCGCTTATCCGCCTGATGCCCTGACAGAGGACAATCTGGCGGTGATCGACCAGCTTGGCCTTACAGATTATGACCTTGGCGGCTATTCACTGGGCGCGCGAACAACGGTGCGGATGCTGGCGCGCGGTGCGACCCCGCGCCGGGTGATCCTGGCGGGCATGGGATTGCGCGGCCTCGTCAATACGCATGACAAGGGCAGCTATTACCGCAACGTCCTCACCAACCTCGGCACCTTTGAACGCGGTACGTCGGAATGGATGACCGAGGCCTTCCTGAAAACGACGAAGGGCGATCCGGTCGCGTTGCTGCATATCCTGAACACCTTCGTAGATACGCCCGCCGATAGGATCGCGACTTTCACGCAGCCGACCGAAGTCATATGCGGGGTTGATGATCAGGATAACGGCGTGGCCCAGGAGCTCGTCGATACTCTGCCAAACGGCCGCTATGTGGAGATACCCGGCAATCACATGGCCGCGGTCACCAAGAAGGAGTTGGGCGAGGCGATGGTGGCGTTCCTGACCGCCTGATCGCCCGCGACCCCTTACCGGAATGGCGGCTCGTTGAACGCGCGGAGCTTGCGACTGTGCAGCCGGGGACCTTCCTGACGCAGCAACTCGCAGGTCATCAGGCCGATCCGCAAGTGCCCGGCTATTGCTTCCTCATAGAAGCGGTTCGCTTGGCCCGGCAGCTTCAGTTCGCCATGGATCGGCTTGTCCGACACACAGAGCAATGTCCCGTAGGGCACGCGGAAGCGATAACCCTGCGCGGCGATCGTTGCGGACTCCATGTCGATGCCGACCGCGCGCGACAGGCTGAAACGCAGCGCCGAGCTCGAGTAGCGCAGTTCCCAGTTGCGGTCGTCGGTAGTCACCACTGTGCCGGTGCGCAGCCTGCGCTTGAAATCCTCGCCCCCGCTGCCGCCCAGCACCGCCTCGGCTGACTTGGCGAGCGCTACCTGCACCTCCGCGATCGCTGGCACCGGGATTTCCGGGGGCAGCATCTCATCCAGCACCTTGTCATCGCGCAGATAGGCGTGGGCCAAAACATAGTCGCCGATCCGCTGACTGGGACGCAGCCCGCCGCAATGGCCGATCATTAGCCAGGCTTCGGGCCGGAGCACCGCCAGATGATCGCAAATCGTCTTCGCATTGGCCGGGCCGACGCCGATGTTGACGAGCGTGATGCCACTACGGTTGGGCGCGATCAGGTGGTAGGCGGGCATCTGATGCTTGCGCCATGCGCTGTCGGCGATCATCCGGGCTGGGTCAGCCGTCTCCCTCGTCACATAAACGCCGCCTGCGCCGGACAGGGCGGTGTAGGGCGTGCCGTCTCTCTGCAACTCCGCGCACGCCCAGGCCACGAACTCGTCCACATAGCGGTGATAGTTAGTGAACAGGATATAGCGCTGTACATGCTCGGGCGGGGTCCCGGTATAATGTTTGAGCCGGGCGAGCGAGAAATCGGTGCGCAGTCCATCGAACAGCGCTAACGGCCTCTGGCCTTTCGCGTCTGGCGTGAACAGGCCATCGGCAATCTCGTCCCCGATCTCCGCCAATTCAGTGGCGGGGAAATGCCGCGCCAATTCTGTGGGAGGCGTGCCGTCCAGTGCGCTGATGTCCAGCCCATCCAGCACATAGGGGAAAGGGATTTGCTGCTGGCTGACGGCCGTCTCCACCTCTACGCCATAGTCGCGGACCAGCAGGTCGATCTGCTCGGCCAGATAATCGCCGAACATCTCCGGCCGGGTGACCGTGGTGACATAGAGGCCGGGCTTCGACAGGCGCGCAAAAGATCGCCCCGGTGGCGGCGCATCGGTTTCGGCATGATGGGTGATGCGCAGTTCGGGATAGCAGTAGCGGCGATCGGTCCTTGCCTCGGGCGGCGGAACGCTGCCGTCGCGGGCATAGGCCTGCATGGCGTCTCGCAGGTTGCCGATGGACGTCTGGTAGATGCGGTCCAGTTGCGCGACCGCTGCGCCGCCGATGCTCTTCGTCATCGCACCTTGCTACCGCACTTATGTGACGGTGGAAAGGCGGGTAGCCGCGCGACGGAGCCTCGTCGCACGGCTATCGTTTCAGAGTTGCTCGAGCAGATGGTCGGCCGACGAAATCTTGAACTCACCGGGCGCCTCGACGTTCAGCTCCGCGACGACGCCATCCTTGACGATCATCGAAAAGCGCTGGCCGCGCGTACCCATGCCGAACTTGCTGCCGTCCATGGTCAGGCCCGCAGCCTTGACGAAATCGCCATTGCCATCGGCCAGCATGGTGACCTTCTCGTCCGCTCCGGCTGACTTGCCCCATGCGCCCATGACGAACGCATCATTGACGGCCGTGCAGGCGATCTCGTCCACGCCCTTTTCCTTCAGCGCATCGGCCTTTTCTACAAAGCCGGGGAGATGCTTTGCCGAGCAGGTGGGCGTGAAGGCGCCGGGAACGGAGAACAGCGCGATGGTCCGGCCTTTGAAAAATTCGTCGGACGAAACCTGCTCCGGGCCGTTTTCGGTCATTTTGGCAAAGCTGGTGGTGGGGATGCGATCCCCTTTCGCGATGGTCATAAGCTGTCTCCTGCCGTTGATGGGCCGGGAGGTCGGCGCTTGGCGGTCCTGTGTCAAGACGCGCGAACGTGCCGCATCGCCCCCGAGGAACGACAGCCCGCCATTGGCAAAGCTGCTGGGCAGCGTATATTCAGGGCCATGGATCAGCTTCGCTCCTATGCCGGTCAGTTCCTGCTCGCCCTGCCGGGCATGGAGGACATGCGCTTCGACCATTCCGTGATTGCCATTTGCGTCCATGATGAAAATGGCGCGCTCGGCATCGCCGTCGGTGATGAAATCGAAGGTGTCGGGCTGCATGAGCTTCTCGAAAGCTTTGACATCGACCCGGCCAATGTGCCTGACATGCCGGTGTTGCGGGGCGGGCCAGTGGAGCCTCGCCGCGGTTTCGTGCTGCATTCCCTGGACTGGAAAGGGCATGACATGGTGGAGGTCGGGACCGACTGGGGGCTGTCTGGCTCGCTGGAAATCCTGAAGGCGATCGCGGAAGGTAGTGGCCCGAGCCGCTATATCGTTGCGCTGGGCTATGCAGGGTGGGGCGCCGGGCAACTGGATCAGGAGATGACCGGCGAGAGCTGGTTCCCGGCGACGTGCAGCGCAGACATATTATTCGACGTTCCGGCCGAGAAAAAATGGGCGGCCGCCTATGCCGCTGCCGGAGTCGATGCGTCTCATTTGGTGAGCGGCGCTGGCTCCGCCTGACGGCGTGCAAGTATTCGTCAATTTATTTGGCGAGTTGCCAGCGTAACGATGGCGTATAATGTGGATTGTTGCTTCATCGTAACTGAACAGTTTCAGGTAAATTCTCGCTAACCCACTCCATTTACAATGCGGCAAGCGCGGGAGCGCACCTTCATCCTCGGGAATTGCTCGGGGGTTTTTAGGTCATGACGAAGTTTTTGGCGGCGATGATTGCCGCAGCGATGCCGCTCGCGCCCGCCAGCGCCGCGCCTTGCTGGAACAAGGTCGCGGTAGAAGCGGCGAAGATCCGGGATTTTGAGATGATGCTCATGGTGTCGGCACTGCGTTGCCGCTCGACGGGGAACAGCTTCCTGGCGGAATATAATCGCTTCATTCGCGAAAAGCGCGATGCCCTTACGCAGGTCAACGATGAATTGCGTGAACATTTTCGATCCGTCGCGGGGCCGGTGGGGGCGCTCGGCGCCTATGATAATTATGTGACGGGCTTGGCGAATGTCTATGGCGCGGGCGCAGATGGCCTGGCCTGCCGGGACTTGCAGTCGATCACGGACGCGGCCAACGCCTTGCCAGCCACCCGCGCTGCGATGCTGGAGCTGGCCGACGCGGCGGGCGTCACCCCGCACCTTTCGGGCGCGCGTTGCGATGTCGTCGTAGCGATCGCGGGCAAGGAAGCGCAGCCTGCCGCCGACGACCGTGAAAACCGCGTCGCAATCGCCTCCGCCGATCTGTCGAAGTGACATAAAGAAAACTTTATATTGAGTTGCCATCACCGGCGGCGATTGGTAAAGCGCAGGCCATCGCCGCCGTCTCGTCATGCGAGCGGCTCCGGCACATTCTAAACCGATGGAGACACGCTCGTGGCCACAGCACCCGCCACCCAGGCGCAGGACTATGTGATCGCCGACATCAACCTTGCCGCGTTCGGCCGCAAGGAAATCGAGATCGCCGAAACCGAAATGCCCGGCCTCATGGCGCT
>CAMPHR010000028.1 GCA_946886075.1 uncultured Novosphingobium sp.
GCCCACCCCCTGACCCCCTCCCGCCTGCGGGAGGGGGAAATGAGCGATCATCATCCTCTCTTGCGGGTTGAGACAAAGCTGTGGCTCAATCACTCCCGCCGCCAAAACCCTCACAATCACCCTCAAACTCCGCTACATCCCACCCATGCATATCCGACCCGAACGCCAGAGCGATCAAGCAGCCATCACCGAAGTAACGGCCCAGGCATTTGCCGGCGTCGAACATAGCGATCATACAGAGACCCGGATCATCAGCCGGTTGCGCGAAACGGGCGATTTGACCCTCTCGCTGGTGGCAATCGACGGCGATGATCTCATAGGCCATGTCGCCTTCTCGCCGGTAACGATAAACGGCCAGCATCAGGCATGCTATGGCCTGGGCCCGGTGTCGGTACGGCCCGACCGTCAGCGCCAGGCCGTCGGCTCGGCTCTGATCCAGGCGGGGCTTCAGCAGCTTCGCTCATTGAACGCCGCCGCGTGCGTCGTGCTAGGCGATCCGGACTTTTACCGCCGCTTCGGCTTCGAACGGGATGATCGCTTGCATTATGCAGGCGCGCCGCCGGAATATTTCATGTGCTTGATGCTGGAAGCTCAGGACGTGCCCTCGGGGCTGATCGAGTACGCCCCCGCCTTCACCGGGTGACCCTTCGGGGTAGCCCCGTGTCGCCCACCAATCCCAGTTGAACTTCATCGCACACAACTGTCCAGCCGATCCCGCGCAACCACGCCGATGCGCCCAGCTATGCTGTTGCCATAGCGCCGGGTAAATCCCCGCGGAGTCACGGCAGCGCGCTTCTTGGGCAAAGGCAGCACTGCGGCAATCCGCGCTGCCTCAGCTCGCGTCAGCCTGCCCGCGCCATGATGGAAATAGCGCATGGCCCCAGCCTGCACCCCATAGGTCCCGATCCCGGTTTCAGCGACATTCAGATAGACTTCCATGATCCGCCGCTTCCCCCAGATCGCCTCGATCAAGACGGTGAACCACGCTTCGAAGCCCTTCCTGATGAAGCCGCCACCTTGGAAAAGGAAAACATTCTTGGCGGTCTGCTGGCTGATGGTCGACCCGCCCCGGATACGTCCGCCGCTCGCATTGTGACGCAATGCCGATGCGATGGCGACGGCGTCAAAACCATGATGGCTGCAAAAGCGGCTGTCTTCCCCGGCGATCGCCGCGCGCGCCATGTTAGGGTCGATGTCGTCCAGGCTGACCCAATCCTTGGTGATGCCATTGGGATCGAGCAGCATCGTCAGCGTCACCGGAGGTGGAACAAATCGATAGATGAGCACCAGCAGCAGGGAGAGCAGCACAAATGCCCCAGCGATCTTGAACGGAATGCGGAGCCAGCGGAAAGAACGACGGGGAGGGACAGGGCGAGAAGTCATAAGGCTGCTCGTAACGTGATCAATGTCGCTTTCAAGTGATCTGCGTCGCCATTTCCATGCAGCAGGACTGATAAAAAAACAGGCCCCAGATCGCTCCAGGGCCTGCTTCCTTGATCTCAATTACCGTCAGGCGAGTGCCAGCCGCATCTTGCCGAGCCTGTCGCCCGCGATGCGCATCATTGCCTTTTGCAGCTTCTCAAAGGCGCGAACCTCGATCTGCCGCACGCGCTCGCGCGACACGCCGTAGACCTGACTCAATTCCTCAAGCGTCTTGGGCTCTTCCGCCAGACGCCGCTCGGCCAGGATGTGCTTCTCGCGATCATTCAGGTCGTCCATCGCCTCGACCAGCATGTCGTGACGCAGGGTCTTTTCCTGCTCGTCCGCGACGCGCTCGTCCTGCAACGGATCGGTGTCCGCCAGCCAGTCCTGCCACTGCCCTTCGCCATCCTCGCGCATCGGCACGTTCAGCGACGTGTCGCCGCCCATCGCCATGCGACGATTCATGGAGATCACGTCGTCCTCGGACACGCCAAGGTCGGTCGCGATCTTGCGCACGTCATCCGGGTGCAGGTCGCCATCCTCGAACGCTTCGATATTGTTCTTCATCCGGCGAAGGTTGAAAAACAGCTTCTTCTGCGCCGCAGTGGTGCCCATCTTTACGAGCGACCAGCTGCGGAGAATGAATTCCTGAATCGACGCGCGAATCCACCACATGGCGTAGGTGGCCAGACGGAAGCCGCGCTCAGGCTCGAACTTCTTCACGCCCTGCATCAGGCCGATATTGCCTTCGCTGATCAGCTCGCTGACCGGCAGGCCATAGCCGCGATAGCCCATGGCGATCTTCGCCACCAGGCGCAGGTGCGACGTCACCAGTTGCGCAGCCGCCTCAGGATCCTGATGCTCGGCATAGCGCTTCGCGAGCATATATTCCTGCTCGGGGGTCAGAATCGGAAACTTGCGAATTTCCGACAGATAGCGGTTTAGGCTGGCTTCACCGCCCAGCGCTGGAACCGCGGGGACATTGCTTCTATCAGCCATGTCGCTTCACCTTTCCCTTTCATGCGCGGCGGGACCCAGAAGAGGCGTCCAAGGCGCCGTCGCAAACTTGTCAAAACCTATACGTGGAGCTCGCTTAACAGTTCCTGCATGTCGGTAGGCAGTGCACTGTCGAAGCTGAGTTTTTGCCCCGTGAAGGGATGTATGAACCCCAGCCTTTTGGCGTGCAATGCCTGCCTTTTGAAACGTAGCGTTTCCAGTATCGTTTTGAAACCTTTTTTGTCTCTACTGTACACCGGGTCGCCGATCAAGGGGTGACCAAGATGCGCCATATGCACGCGCACCTGATGGGTACGCCCGGTCTCCAGCTTGCATTCGACCAGAGCGGCGCCCGCGAGCCGCTCGATCGTGCGGTAATGGGTGACCGCATGCTTGCCGCGTCCTTCGCGATGCACCGCCATCTTCTTCCGATCGGCGTCCGATCGCCCGATCCAGGTATCGACCGTTCCGGCGGTCGGACGAGGCAATCCATAGACGATCGCGGCATACAGGCGATCGATGCTGTGCGCCTTGAACTGTTGCGCGAGGCCCTCATGCGCGCGATCCGATTTGGCGACGACCAGCAGGCCAGACGTATCCTTGTCGATCCGATGCACGATGCCCGGCCGCGCCACGCCGCCGATGCCGGACAGCTCGCCCCGGCAATGATGCAGCAAGGCGTTAACCAGCGTCCCGTCCAGATTGCCCGCGGCCGGATGCACCACCAGGCCAGCGGGCTTGTCGACGACGATCAGGTCAGCGTCCTCATGAACGATGGTCAGTGGAATATCCTGGGCGATCGCTTCGGCTTCAGCGGGCGCGGGGATGTTGACCGCGAACAGTTGACCAGCGGCCACCTTCATCGACGGGTTGAGCGTCCGTCCGCCCGCAGTCACCTCACCCTCGACAATCAGGCTCTTCAACCGTTCGCGCGACAGCTCCGGCAGCAGTTCGGCAAGCGCCTTGTCGAGGCGAAGCCCATGTTGCGCTTCGCCAATCGTTGCTTCGATGATGGAAACCCCCGAACCCATTGGTTAAGCATGTAGGAATGAAGGTTCGAATTTCAAGGTCGATAGTGGAACAAATCATGTCCCTGGCGGCTGCCAGCGAGCATGAAGTCTGCGGTCTGCTGCTGGGAGAAGCGGGCCATGTTCGCGAAATCCGTCCGGCCAACAACGTCGCGCGCGATCCTCTTCGCCATTTCGAGCTTGATCCAGTGACGCTGCTCGCAGCGCACAAGGCGGCGCGTGCTGGTGGCCCGGCCATATTGGGTCACTATCATTCGCATCCTGGCGGCATGCCCGTGCCGTCGGCGACCGACGCCGCCAACGCGCAGCCTGACGGCAGCCTGTGGTTGATCATCGGTAGGGGGGAGGCGGGGCTATGGTTATCGGGCGCGGGAGAGGGCGGCACAGTCGCCTTCACCTGCGCGAAGCTCGACATCATGTGAGGCAAAGGCGGTAGGCCGGGGTTGCATCCTGTGCCCCGGCAGCGCATTAGCCTCTCATTCCTTTCAGTCATTTCCGGCGGCGCATCCTTCATGACCAATCCGACCGACAGCATCGAATTTGCCAGCCTGCTTTGTTCGCGCCTGTGTCATGACCTGCTGAGCCCGGTTGGCGCGCTGAACAACGGCCTGGAATTGATGGCTGACGAGACAGACCCGGAAATGCGCCAGCGCTGCCTCGATCTGCTGGCCGACAGCGCGAAGACATCGGCGAATAAGCTCAAATTCTTCCGTCTGGCCTTTGGGTCGGCAGGTGGTTTCGGCGATGCTGTTCCCACCCATGAGGCCCGCGTCGCGATCGAGGGGATGTTCGCTGGGGCTGGCCGGGTGAAAGTCGGCTGGTTGGTTGATGACGACATGCTCGACAAATTGCCGGTCAAGGTGCTGCTGAACCTTGCCCTGATTGCAGGCGATGCCTTGGTGCGAGGCGGCCAGCTGGATATTGGTGCGGAACGGCGTCCGGGCGTCACCGAAATCGTGGTGCGGGCCGAAGGGCCAAAGCTAGTGCTCGATCCCGATCTGCGGTCGGCCCTTGCAGGAACGCTGCCGGAAGAAGGGCTTGCTTCTCGCACCGCTGCCGCCTGGATGGTCCGCAGCCTCGTAACGACTGCAGGCGGCGAGATCGCGCTGTCCCCTGCTGGCGAACCGGTGTTGCTCTTCGGCGCATCGATCCCCGGTTGACGCCGTCCGTATTCGGCATCTTCCTTCGGATCGTCTGTTCAGGCAGTGATGCTGGACGATTGTTCCTCAGGTATGAAGAAGCGGTTTGGCCCTTGATCGGCGTCCGCGCCAAACGGCCTCAGGCGATTGTCGAAAGCCTTGTAACCGGCCGCTGCCATCAGGCGCATGACAGCATCTTGCTGATTGGTCACTTCCACCATCAACTTGGGCCGGTGGGTGGCCAGGCATTCGGCCATCCCGTTCAGGGCCATTAGTTCTGCGCCCTCGATATCGATTTTCAGGAAGTCGGGTCTGATCATCTTCGATGCCACAAATGTGTCGATCGTCGTCACCTTCACCTGCGTGCGGCTGTATGGTTGGTTCGAAAAGGCGTTCTGATTATTCCTCTCCAGATTTTCATAATCCTGGATCAGCGACGAATTCTGGCCCGAGAGATTTTCGATGTAGAATGAGGCCTGGCCCACGGTGTCTCCCACTGCTTCCGGGATGATTTTCGCATGAGGGAACGACGCCAGGTTGGCGGTCAGATACCGTAGATTGTCCCTACTCGGCTCGAAGACAAAGGCCGCGCCGCCAGGGCCGATGAGCTTGGCAAGGTAGATGCTGATATAGCCGATATGGGCACCAGCTTCGATGACTATGTCGTTGGGTTTGATGAGGCGTGCGAGGCTGGACATAACGCCACTTTCTCGACCACGACCATGATACCAGTAGCCGCGATGCCGATACACATTCAGGCGTACCTTCGCGCCTTCGACCCAATGATGGGAAATGGTGACGTCCCGCGATGCGAGCTGGGGCAGGAGCGTGAAGGCTGCGCGCCGCAACAGGCGGTGTCGATGCAAACCCATTGATCTGAATGCAGAAATCCCCACCGAAGGTTGCATGTTCGCCATGGTCTGCCTCCCTTTCGCGCGCCAGTAATATCTCGCGGGAGAGGCTTCGTAATTATCAATGAAGGCTTACCCATCATGGCTATTGTGTTGCTGCTATATTGCTAACTTCCTGCTGACCTGACCGATCCGATCGAACAGAAAAAGCCCGGCCACTTTCGTGACCCGGCTCTTCCCTATCCCAAATTCGAAAATTCAGGCGCTGTAGTACATGTCGAATTCGACCGGCGAGGGAGCCATTTCCCAACGGTACACTTCGGGCCACTTCAGCTCGATATAGGCTTCGATCTGGTCCTTGGTGAACACGTCGCCCTTCAGCAGGAACTCATAGTCGGCTTCCAGGCTGTTGAGCGCTTCACGGAGCGAACCGCAAACGGTCGGCACCTGGCTCAGCTCTTCCGGCGGCAGGTCATAGAGGTTCTTGTCCATCGCGGAACCCGGATGGATCTTGTTCTCGATGCCGTCCAGACCAGCCATCAGCAGCGCTGCGTAGCAGAGGTACGGGTTGGCCATCGCGTCGGGGAAGCGGAACTCGACGCGCTTTGCCTTTGAGCCCGCACCGTAGGGAATACGGCAGGAGGCCGAACGGTTACGAGCCGAATAGGCCAGCAGAACCGGCGCTTCAAAGCCCGGCACCAGGCGCTTGTAGCTGTTGGTGGTCGGGTTGGTGAAGGCGTTCAGGGCCTTGGCATGCTTGATCACGCCGCCAATGAAGTAGAGGCACATGTCGGACAGGCCCGCATAGCCTTCGCCCGCGAAGAGCGGCTTGCCGCTGTCCCAGATCGACATGTGGGTGTGCATGCCCGAACCGTTGTCGGCTGCAATCGGCTTCGGCATGAAGGTCGCGGTCTTGCCATAGGCCTGGGCGACCATCTGCACGACATATTTGTAGATCTGCATGCGGTCGGCGGTCTGGACCAGCGTGCCGAAGGTCAGGCCGAGTTCATGCTGGGCAGCGGCCACTTCATGGTGGTGCTTGTCGCAGGGCAGGCCCATTTCGAGCATGGTGGTGACCATTTCGGCGCGGATGTCGGTGGCCGGATCGACCGGAGCAACCGGGAAGTAGCCGCCCTTGGCGCGCGGACGGTGGGCAAGGTTGCCACCTTCATATTCACGGCCGGTGTTGGTCGGCAGTTCGATGTCGTCGATCTTGTAGAACGACTCGTTATAGTCGTTGTTGAAGCGGACATCGTCGAACATGAAGAATTCGGCTTCCGGGCCGACATAGACGGTGTCGCCGAAACCAGCCGACTTGACGAAGGCTTCCGCGCGCTTGGCGGTCGAACGCGGGTCACGAGCATAGAGTTCGCCAGTGTCGGGTTCGACGATGTCGCAGAACAGGATCAGCATCGGGGTTGCGCTGAAGGGATCGACGTAGACGGCGTCCAGATCCGGCTTCAGGATCATGTCGGACTCGTTGATCGCCTTCCAGCCTTCGATCGACGAACCGTCGAACATCAGGCCTTCGTTCAGCTCATCTTCGCCCAGCACCGAAGACACCATGGTCAGGTGCTGCCACTTGCCCTTGGGGTCGGTGAAGCGCAGATCGACCCATTCGATCTCCTTTTCTTCGACCATCTTCAGGATGTCTTTTGGCGTGTTGGCCATGTGCGCTTGCCCTTCTTTCATATTTGCCCCCCCGAAGGGGTCTTGGATGTTGCAGTTCGCCAGCTCCTTTTACGAAGCTGGCGCGGAACCGGAATGGATGAGGTTTAGATAGCGTCGCTGTCCCGCTCGCCGGTGCGGATGCGAACCGCGCCCTCGATGGCGGAGATGAAGATCTTGCCATCGCCGATGCGGCCCGTTTGCGCAGCGGCGGAAATCGCCTCGACCACGCGATCTGCCAGGGAATCGTCGACCACGACCTCCAGCTTCACCTTGGGCAGGAAGTCGACGACATATTCAGCGCCGCGATAAAGTTCGGTATGGCCCTTCTGACGGCCAAAACCCTTGGCTTCAGTGACCGTGATGCCGGATACGCCCACTTCGTGAAGCGCCTCCTTCACCTCGTCGAGCTTGAACGGCTTGATGATCGCTTCGATCTTTTTCATCACTCACTTCCCAACCCAAACGCGCGCTCGATGATGGAGAAATCTCCATCGATCCATATTCATCAGCGACGATCTTCATGCCCCCCACCGACATGAGCCTCGCCTTTGAACAATCAATTACCGTGCCAAATGGCGAATCGCTTAGCCACGCTTTCGGGGATGCTGCAATCTTTGTCCATATCGCCCGGTTTCTGGGCAGCCGCGATCCACCTTGCCTAGTTTTTAGGCAGGGCAATGCTTAGCCAAGATAAGGCGGCGCATCGAGGCCCGCCGGGCTCTTCGTGAAGATCTCGCACCCTGTCTCGGTGATGCCAATGCTATGTTCAAATTGCGCCGACAGCGTCCGGTCGCGAGTTACCGCCGTCCAGCCGTCCTCCATCATCTTCACGCCCGCTTTTCCGATGTTGATCATCGGTTCGATCGTGAAGAACATGCCCGGACGCAGCTCCGGCCCCGTGCCCGGACGGCCGATATGCACGACTTCCGGACTGTCATGAAATACCCGGCCAAGACCGTGGCCGCAGAAATCGCGCACCACGCCATAGCGATGCCTTTCTGCATGCTTTTGGATGGCATGGCCGATGTCGCCCAGATGATTGCCCGGTTTTGCCTGCTCGATGCCCAGCATCAGGCACTCATAGGTGACTTCGACCAGGCGCTTGGCCTTGATGCTGGTCTCGCCGACGATGAACATGCGGCTCGTGTCGCCGTGCCAGCCATCAACCAGCGGCGTCACGTCGATATTCAGGATGTCGCCATCCTTCAGCTTCAGATCGCCCGGTATGCCATGACAGATGACATTGTTGAGCGAGATGCAGCAGCTATGGGTGTAGCCGCGATAGCCCAGGGTCGCAGGCACACCACCGCCATCCAGCGTCATGCGCCGAACAATGTCGTCCAGCTCACCCGTGGTGACGCCGGGCACGACATGAGGCACCAGCGCATCGAGGATCTCCGCCGCCAATCGGCCAGCCTTCCGCATGCCTTCAAAGCCCGCCGCGTCATATAATTTGATCGCGGTCGATCGTGAAACCGGCGCATCGGCCGTCATCGTCATATATTCGGTCATGATCCGATTATAGGCGGACCGGTCGGATATTGCGAGGCCCCCTTCGCGCCGGACTAGGCAGCAGACGCGTCAAAGGCTATGGCCAGCCTCATGCCCGTAAGCGAACGTATCTGGACTGCCGCGCTGATCGTGATTGGCGATGAAATTCTGTCCGGCCGCACTCAGGACAAGAATATCGCCCAGATCGCATCATGGCTGAATGTGCAGGGGATCAGGCTGCGGGAAGTCCGGGTGATCGCCGATGATAGCGATTCCATCGTGGAGGCTGTAAACACGCTCCGGGTTCGCAACGACTATCTCTTCACGACAGGGGGAATCGGCCCGACGCACGATGACATCACCGTCGATGCCATCGCACGGGCTCTTGACGTCGATGTCGAAATTCACCCGCAGGCCCGCGCCATGTTGCAGGGCTATTATGAAACGCGCGGAGGCCTTACTGACGCGCGACTGCGGATGGCTCGCGTGCCCGCGGGTTCCGACCTTATCGAAAACCGCATGTCCGGCGCGCCGGGCATCCGTCATGGCAACATCTTCATCATGGCCGGGGTGCCCCATATCACGGCTGGCATGCTGGACATGCTGACCGGCACCTTGGAAGGCGGCCAGCCCCTCTTGTCTGCGCAAATCGGCTGCTGGGTTGCGGAAAGCGAGATTGCCGACATCCTCGCCACGACCGAACGCACGCATGAAGGCTGTCAGATCGGCAGCTATCCTTTCTTCCGCGAAGGCAGGACAGGGGCGAATTTCGTCATTCGTTCGACTGACGCGGCCGGGCTCGATCGGTGCGTCGCAGAGTTGAGCGCTCGCCTGGAGGAGGGCGGCTGGCCAGTGGTGTCGGGCGGCATCTGATCGCATATCAGGCGGCTAGTCCGCTGGTTCCACGTTCATATGTGTCTGCTAAGCGGCGGGCTGCGTTGCATCGACTTCGCTCAAAACGCTATGCTGCGCCGCATCAATAGCTGGCTGGTTCCAGCTTTTGGACGTCGGGCTTGAGCGCCTGAACGTCCGGTCCATGGTGAAAGGCAGAAGGCCCATCATCCTGCGCTTTGCGGGGCTGGTTTTCGGCGCCCTTCGCGCGCGGTCGGACGCTCGGTGCAAAGCTTTTTCTTAGGGAGAATGGTGATGCGGATCGTGATGACCGGATCAGGCTATGTCGGGTTGGTTTCGGGCGCATGCCTGGCAGATTTTGGGCATGATATCGTCTGCGTCGATAAGGACGTTTCGAAGGTCGAAGTGCTGCGCAGCGGCGGTGTTCCCATCTACGAACCCGGCCTGGCCGATCTGATCGCCCGCAATGTGAAGGCAGGGCGGCTCACTTTCACCACTGATCTTGCCGCTTCTGTTGCAGAGGCCGATGTCGTCTTTATCGCTGTCGGCACTCCGGCCCGCCGGGGCGATGGCCACGCGGACCTGAGCTATGTCTATGACGCCGCGCGGGAAATCGCCTCGTCCTTGCGCGGCTTTACCGTCATCGTCACGAAATCGACGGTCCCGGTCGGCACCGGGGACGAAGTCGATCGCATCATCCGGGAAACCAATCCTGCGGCCGAATTTGCGGTGGCGTCCAACCCGGAATTCCTTCGCGAAGGCGCGGCCATTCAGGATTTCAAGCGCCCCGACCGCATCGTCATCGGCATCGAGGATGATCGCGCCCGGCCGGTGATGGAAGAGGTCTACCGTCCGCTCTACCTCAATCAGGCTCCCATCCAGTTCACCGGCCGCCGCACCAGCGAGCTTATCAAATATGCCGCCAATGCCTTCCTCGCGATGAAGATCACCTACATCAACGAGATCGCGGAACTGTGCGAACATGTCGGCGCAGACGTCCAGCAGGTCGCGCGCGGCATCGGGCTCGACAACCGCATCGGCAGCAAGTTCCTCCATGCTGGCCCCGGCTATGGCGGCTCCTGCTTCCCGAAGGACACGCTGGCGCTCGTCAAGACAGCCGAAGACGCAGGCGCGCCAATCCGCCTCATCGAAACGACGGTGGCGATCAATGAAAGCCGCAAGCGCGCCATGGCTCGCAAGGTGGTCGCCGTGTGCAACGGCTCGGTCCGGGGCAAGACGATCGGGGTGCTGGGGCTGACCTTCAAGCCCAACACCGACGACATGCGCGACGCGCCCTCGCTGTCCATCATCCAGGCGTTGCAGGATGCGGGCGCGCAAGTCCGCGCCTATGATCCGGAGGGTATGGATGCGGCACGTTCCATGCTCCAGAATGTGGATTTCTGCACCAGCCCCTATGACGCCGCGAAAGGCGCATCCGCTGTGGTGATCGTCACCGAATGGGATGCCTTGCGGGCGCTGGACCTGCCGCGCCTGCGGTCGGTGATGAGCGGCGATGGCCTGGTCGATCTGCGCAACATCTATCGTCCGGTCGATGCCGAAACGGCAGGCTTTGCCTATGTCAGCGTAGGCCGTGGCGCAGAGCCCGAGCCTGAGCCACTTATCGAGGCGGCCGAATAAAGCTCGACCTTCGGCTCATCGCAAAGTCCTGCGCTTTGCGATGAGCCGTGCTTGACCAGACGTTTTTGTTAACCTTCCTATAGGACCCTAAGGGGGCTTAATAAGCGGGGGTTGCAAACATGAATATCAAGCTGACTGGCTCCATGATTGGAGCCGGAGTGTCGCTTCTATGCGTCATGGCGGCGGGGGCCGCGACAATCATGTCAGGCGGGTCATCGACCACGTCATCGACTGGATCGACGACCACTCTGCTCAGCAGTGAGCCTACATCGACCACATCGCCGACAACTTCGTCTTCGACCGGTACGACTTCGCTCATCTCGTCGAGCTTTTCCACCTTCGATTTCGCGGATGGTACAAAGCTGCCCGACAAGGCGACCCTGTCGCTCGGCAACGCGACCGTGCGTCCGGGCAGCGGCACCGCCTATGTACCGGTGACGCTCGACCGGCCGACGCCCAACACCGTCATCGCGCGGATCATCACGGTCAATGGTTCGGGCACGCTGCGGGCGCTGTCGGGCTATAATTACCAGACCGTCGACACCGTCGTGATCTTCCGGCCCGGCGATCCACTCGTCCAGACCGTCGAAGTGCCGATCACGAGCCTCGCCGAAGGACAGCAGTTCCAGCTGAAACTGCGCGAGGCACCGTGGGGCGGCTTGCAAGGCCAATCGGTCGCAACCATCACCGCGACCAGCTTGATCGCCCCGACGCCCAAGGCGAGCGGCACCTTCCGCGAGCCGCGCACCTTTGCCGCGACGGGCGCGCTCCAGTTCGAGCTGAAGAAGGATACGCATAAGCGTTCTCCTGATGGTGGCTGGGACCGTTGGGCGACTTCGCTGTCGCACGGCCGCACCCAGATGGCCAATGGAGAAACCGGCCTTTATCTGGATTCCTCCGTCTTTCCCGGCATCGAAGGCCCCGTATACTGGGGCACGCAAGGTCTTGTCCTGCACAGCCAGAAGCTCAAGACGCCCATCTGGTATGAAGGCCAGAACTGGTATTATGGCGCCTCGGTGCTGGACGGGCGCAACTTCACTGCCTCGCAGATCGGCTACGGCCAATATGAATGGGTCGCCAGGATGCCCAGCCGCCGTGGATCATGGCCTGCATTCTGGCTCATTTCCACCAGCGGCTGGCCGCCCGAAATCGATATCTATGAGGGCTTTGGCTATCAAAGCTATTGGGACTTCGACCGCCACATCGGCCAAACCATCCATGGCGGCAATGGCGGCATGCGCAGCTTCCAGCGCGGCGTCACGATCCAGGCGGAACAGGCCTATGGGCTCAAGGGCTTTTCCCAGGATTTCCACCGGTTCGCGGTCGATATTCAGCGCGACTATATCACCTGGTTCGTCGATGGCGTCGAAACCTACCAGTCGGTTAATCCCTTCCAGGGCCATCGCTGGTATCCGATCATGGACGTCGCGGTGAAGACCAGCGGCGCCTATGATGACGGCTCGGGCGACATGATCATCAAGAGCTTCCGCATCTACAACGCCCCATAATGGCTGTGGGCGCCGCCTGCCAGGGCATAGAGGCGCCCCCAGCACTTGATCCACTGTCCGACGACGTCCACGCGGCGCACGCCGGGCAGGATCAGCCCGGCCAGACCAACAGTGCGCAGCCCCAATATCCCCAACGTCCGCACAAGCAACACAGCCTGCGCCCCGCGCCCCGGCCGCCGTTTTCGCCGCGCCAGCGTTTCGGTAAAGCCGATCCGCCACATTCGCCTCAACACCCAGCGCAGCTTCGCCCGCTCGGGCGGCACCCACTCACTGACGCGCGCCTCGGGTGCCCAGCCAAACCGCGCCCCCGCTTCCCGCAGTCGCGCGAGGAAATCCAGATCCTCCCCGCCGCTACGATTGAAGCGCGGATCGAACCATGGCCGCGCCACCATCTCCAGCGCCCTGCGGCTCACGAGCAGATTATTGCTTGCCCACAGCATCCCCGTCGCGCCCCAGGCACGCTGCTCCGGCCGGAACACCAGCGTCTGCCCGGCCCATCGAGGCGGCTTTCCCGTGAAGTGAAAATCCACCGGTCCGGCGACCACATCCGCGCCCACCTGCTCCTGGCAGGCGAGCAGCGCGTCGAGCCAGCCGGACTGCGGCCACTCATCATCATCGATCATGGCGATGAACCGCATCGCGGGATCGGCCATCGCCGCGTCACATATGGCGTTCCGGACGGAGCAAAGCCCCGGCTCCGTCACCCGCAGCACGCTGAAGGGGAGGGGATAGCCGTCTCTTTGCAACGCCTCCGCCACCGCTACGCCTTCCGCCGTGCTCCCATCATTGTCGGCAACCAGGACCATGACGTCTTGCCGCTGCACCAGCCTTGCCAAGGTCTCCAGCAGGTGCCGCAATTCACCTGGCCGCTTGAACGTCGGAATGGCAATCCAGACAGGCTTGCCCATCATGGCGCGGCCGGTTCCAGCGCCGCCGGGCGCTGCGGCCGCCCTTTTTGCAGCCATTTGATCAACTGATGCCCCCGCACTTCGACGAGCAAATAGCTGACCCAGCAGATCAGCCATGTGACCACCAGCATGCCGAGGACGAACAGCCAGTCCACGCCCGTCACCCCATGGCGCTGCGCCACCCCCATGGCCCGCGCGGCGACGTCCCGCACCAGCGGATGCCAAAGATAGATGGAATAGCTGATCAGCCCCAAATGAAAGCTCAACCGGTTGGCCATCACCGCCCGCGCCGCTGGCCCGTCATAATAGCAGCTCAGCACCAGCGCAGGCATCAGGCACACGACCAGCGCGTCGGCCCCCGGCAACAGCAGGGCGAGAGCAATCAGACCGCACACCACGGCAAATCCGCCCCTGCGGTCAATCACGGCCTTGCACAAGGGATGCTCCGCAACGCGATAGGTCAGCACGCCCAGCGAAAAACCCGCAAGGCAGCGCAGCAGCGTCAGCACGCTATCGCTGTCATTGACGTCCAGCGGCCCGCTCGATCCCAGGCCCGATGACGCGACGAACAGCAACACGCCAACACATAGCGCCACCTGCGCCCAGGCAAGCCGTGAAAAGGCGATGATCGCGATCAGGGGATAGGTGAGATAAGCGGCAACCTCGGTACTGACCGACCAGCTATTGCCAGCGATCGGCTCTGTGCCCCAACCCCAGCTCTGCACCATGAACAGGTTGCTCAGCACATTTGCCGCGTTCAGGTCGATCGACTGGTTGCCTGACACATTGAGCAATATGCGCAGCCCAAAGACCAGCGTGACGATCAGGTGCAGCGGCCACACCCGCGCCATCCGGTTGATCAGGAAATCAACGTAACTTGCTTGGCTCAGATGCGTCACCACCCGGTCATGATAGCCATAGGAAATGACAAAGCCGCTCAGGATGAAGAACAGGTCCACGGCCAGGTAGGCCCGCGAAAACAGCGGGATGGCGAACTGCGCAAAGGCTGGCTGATGCGGAATATGGTAGAGCAGGACGGAAACCGCCGCGACGCCACGCAGCCCCGTGAGCGAAGCGACCCTCATACCCGGCGCCTCCTGCCCACAGGACGCGCCGCATCGAATGCCCCTGCGATCGCATCCCAAAATGGTTTGCGCGCCATCTTCCCATCAAAGGGCAGGCCGCGCGACAACTGCCCGTCCGGCCACTTATATTCCGGATAGTTGGACAGCCAGGAATAACGATCGGAAATGCCCCAGCACAGCACCGATTCCACCGCTGAATTATCCAGAGCAACGTCCAGAAACGCCTTGCCGAACGCAGCCACTTCATGGTCGCGCTTCTCAGGGTTCGGCGGCCCGCCGCGGTCGGCGATGTCCAGCTCGGTAATCGCCAGCTTCAGCCCATATCCGCTCAGCCTGTCGAGGAAGTCGGCAAATTGCCGCTGCTTGAACGGTTCCTTATAGGGCTTGAGATGCCCCTGGATGCCGACTGCATCGATCGGCACCCCACGGCCCAGCAGGCGATCCAGCAGCTTCAACATGGCCGTCCGCCGCCGCTCGCAGCGCGGGGAATCATGCTCCAGCCCATAGTCTCCCAGGAACAGCGTAGCTTCGCCATCGACCTCTCGCGCCTGATGGAAGGCAAGGTCGATATGATGTTCGCCCATGGCCTTCATCCACAGATTTTCCGCGCGCATGCCGTCCGCGCGTCCCTGCTTGGGCTCGATCGCCTCATTGACCACGTCCCATTCGGTAATGCGGCCCGCATAACGGCGCATGGCAACATCGATATAGCTGGTCATCAAGCGCCGCTGTTCCGCCTTGCCAGCATGCTGCACGGCTGGTTCCAGCCAAGTGGGATTGGCCGCATACCAGACCAGCGTATGGCCACGCGCGCGCATCCCATGTTGTTGAGCAAAATCGACGATTTCGTCCGCGCCCTTGAAATCATATTTGCCCGGCTTGGGCTCGGCGGTTTTGCGTTTCAGCTCATATTCCTGCACAAGCATGTTGCATTCGCGCGCGGCGGCCGCCCGATAGGCTTTGTCCTCGCGCAGCAGCCGTGACTTCACCGCCGCGCCGAAATAGCGGCCGGATTGCCTGGCATGATCGCCCAGCCCTTCGCGCGACACCACGCGCGCGGCGCCGGGGGGTATGGGGGAGCAGGCCGCCAATGTCGCCGCACCCATCAGGAACTCGCGCCGCATCACAGGCTTTGCCTCCGTCCGCTGAACAGGCGGGCGACGTCGATCCAGCGATCGCACAGGCTGCGATAAACAGCGTCCGGCAAGACGATCTGCATCAGCACCGCGCCCGCCAATCTTGGCCCATAGGCGCCATGCAGCAGCGCTGTCAGATAATAGCGCAGCGCACGCAGCCGCTCGGTCGGCCAGATGCTCTTGGCCGCATGCCAGCCCATATAGCCTGAAAAGGCACGCGTGGAGATATGGGGGCGAAGGTCTGCCAGCCATGTCAGGCTGCCGACGTTCCCGCGCACCTGCGACAACCGGTCCTCCGCCTGCCTGTCCGTCCAGATCGTGCCGGGGCGGCTCGCCATCACGAAATGCGCGCCTGCAAGCGACAGGCGCAGCGCGAAATCGGTATCATCGCCGAACTTCACATCTTCGCGATACCGCACCTTTTCGGCGAGCGATCGGCTGAGCGCCACGCTGCTCGTCTGAATGAAGCCGCGATCGCACATCAGATAGCGATCGACCGGCTCATTGCGTTGTATGGCGCGTGGGGGCTTCAGGAAATTGCGTCCGCCCCCCCGGTCTGCCAGGACCTGGCCATAGGCGACGATATTCTCATTTTCCTCCAGCAGCGGCAGCAGGTCGGCCAGATGATGCGGCAGAAACCGGTCGTCGCAATCGAGGAACGCGATATAGCGCCCCCGTGCATGGTCGATGCCCGCATTGCGCGCTGCGGACGCTCCCCGGTTCTGCTGGACGATGATGGACAGGCGCGGGTCCTTGATAGCCTGAAGCGCAAGTTCGGTGCCGTCCGTCGATCCGTCTATGACGACGATCACTTCGATGACCGCGATGCTCTGGTCCAGCGCGGACAGCACGGCGGCCACGACGGCATCGCGCCGTTGATAGGTGGGGATGACCACGGAAAACAGCGGTTCGGCGACAGCAGCCTGCAGCTGCGAGGGCGATTGCCAGGCCGTCATCACGACCGTGCCCCGCCATGCGCCGGTTCGCCCTTGCCGAACCGCAACACGAAACGGTTTACCAGCGACCGGTAAAGCGGCTTGGGAAGGTAGGAGCGCAACAACTGTCGCGCGACCACCCTTGGCGGCACCCCTCCCGCGAACAGGCCGATCACCAGATCGCGGAGCGCGGCGAGGGGGCGCACCGGCGCCATATGATAGGCAAGCACGGTCGCGCGGTAGCCGCGTCGCGCCCGGCCGGTCAGCATATGGCCGCAGCGGTCCAGCCAATCGAGCGAGGTTTCATATCCCCGCACATAGGATGTGCGTCCAGCCTCGGTCGCGTCGAGCCACACCGTCAGCGGCTCCTCCACCATCTTGAACCGCGCACCCGCGCCCTGCAGGCGGACGCAGAAGTCGAGATCCTGGCCCTTCTTGAGGGCTGGATCGAACAGGACCTTGCGCGCCATTTCACTCGGCACCACCATGGTAGATGTCTGCATGAACTGGTTGGCGCAGAACAGATATTCGCCGACATCCTCGCCATCGCGAATGCCGCGATCCGGCCTGATCCAGTAGCGGTCCACGCCCCGGTCCACCTTCATCCGCGAATAGAGGACGGTACGGCCATCATCATTCTTCAAAGCCTTTGCCATGATCGACAACTTGCCCGGCAGGAACAGGTCGTCGGAATCGAGGAAGGCGATGTAGCGTCCGTCGGCGGCCTTGATCCCATGATTGCGCGCAGCTCCGCCCCCTTGATTGTCCTGCCTGATGTAGCGCACGCGTGGGTCGCCGATGGCGTCGATCGCAGGCCGCGGATTGTCGCGCGACCCGTCGTCGATCACGACGATCTCGAAATCCTGCCAGTCCTGCGCCAGAACCGACCGGATCGTGTCGCCCACGATGGCGGCCCGGTTGTAGAGCGGGATGACGACGGAAAAGAAGGGAGTGGCATCGCTCATGTGCCATGCACCTTTCGATATTCTTCGTAACGGAAACCGGCGATGCCGGCGATCTTGCCGATGGCGCGGTACAGCTTGCCCAGCCGCACGACCCTCTTGCCCCGGTCCAGCGTTGCCGCAGCGCCCAGCGTGCCCACCAGGAACCCGGCGACGATGCGCGGCGCTTCGCCCAGCAGGGTGCGCAAGCGGCCCCTGTGGAACCGCTCGACCATCATGTCGGTCATACCCAGCCGGTAACCACGCATCAGCAGCCACTTGGCCGTCACCCGGCTCGCCGGGATCAGCTCGGTCACCAGCGCTTCTTCCGACCAGGCGAAGCGGAAGCCCTTGCGCGCCATGCGGCTGAACAACTGCTTGTCCGACCCGCCCGTCAGCGCCATCCTCTCATCGAACGGCCAATCGCCCATCTGGTGCAACGCCTGCGCGGACATCAGCACATTGGCGGTACTGTCGACCAACGCAACCGGCCCGGAAGTCCCACGCCGCTTCGCCTGCAATAACGGATGCCGCGCAGCCCATGGCGCCACACGCGCGTCCATCTCCCGCGCCACTGCTCCACCCACCACATCGGCATTCCACCGCATGGCCGTGTCCACCAACGCATCGATCCACCCCGGCGAGGCGGCCTCATCATCGTCCAGCATCGCCACATGGCTGACACCCGGCCGCGCCAGCGCCGCCGCGACCAGCGCGTTGCGCACCACGGGAATGCCCCGCTCCGCCACCAGCAGCGCCTTGATCGGCCAGCGATACCCCTGCGCAGCCAACCGCTCCACCACGCCCATGCCTTCTCCCCGCGCCGCGTCATTATCCGCGACCAGCACCTCCAATTGATGCGCTGTCTTCAACGCCGCGATCGACTCCAGCGTCCGCCGCAGCCCCTGCGGCCGGTTGCACGTCGCGATGCAGACAACGACCCTAACCATGGACAGCCTCCGGTGAAGAAAAGCCCTTCCGCTGCCATTGCGGGCGCGGCTTGGCCTTGAAGGTCGCGTGCGCCGTTGCGACCGCCGCGAGGAAGATCACCCAGACTTGCCGGTCCTTGTCGAAGAAGGAGGTTTCCAGCAGATTCTGGTACATGACGAACACCCAGATCGCGAAGGCCGGAACCATCAGATGCTGGTTCTCCCTGATCGACCCAGTCAGAAACCAATAGGCGGGCAGCGCGAGGAAGCTGACCAGCAACAACGCCAGCCCCAACGGCCCCGTAGTCACCCAAATCTCCAGATACCCATCATGCGAATGGGCCGTCAGCATCTGGAATTGCTGATTGAGATAATCATGCGCCGGTGAGTTCGCCCCCACCTGCCAAAATCCACCAAACCCGGAGCCCAGTAAAGGATGGTCCGCCAAATAGTCGAACGCCACGCGCCAGATCGATACCCGTCCGGTAAAGCTCGTCGGATCAGCAAAAAGCCGCTCGATCGTGGGCTGATAGGCGATGTACAGTCCCAGGAACCCGACCATCCCAAACGCCAGCATGATAAGCAGGATTGCCCGCTTCTGCGTGTTGTCGCTCAGCGCCCGATAGATATTGCTGATCGCCAGCATCCCAACGCACAGCGCCAGCGACGTCTTGCTTTTCGTCCCGATGACAAAGACAAACGCCATCAAGGCGAACAGCGCATAATACCATTTGCGTCGGTCGATCCACGCATTCCCGCACACGATAAAGCACAGCGCCATCACCGCGCCCGCGATATTCTTGTGGAAGAAGAACCCGCGCCACGCCCCGATCAGCGCCTTGTCGCTCTCGGTCGGCGGATGCACCGCAGCGGAAGTCAGCGGCATCGAAACCCAGCATATCAGCAGCGAAGAGATCAGCGCCCATCGCAATGCCGTCATCAGCCGCTCCGGCCCGATCAACGCCAGCGCGCAGAAGGTGATGTAGATCACGATGAACTGCTGCATCACCCGCTTGAACGATACGAACGGGTCGACGCCCCAGCTGCAGGTGATCAGAAACCAGACCAGCATGATAACCAGCGGCCAATAGGTGAACCGGTATTTGAGCGGATGTTGCCGCAACACCTGCACCGCCGTCAGCAGCAGCGCGAAGCCAATGAACAGAGCCTGCTTGAACAGGTCCCCCCCGTCATTGTCCGCCGCCATCGCGACCAACTCATCCTGCGTGCGCGACGCAAAAGGCTGCTGGCCGATGAAGACCATCATCAGGAATATGAAGTAAAAAATCTGCGCGACCACGACCATCCGGCTTTCCTGCCCGGCGGCAGGAGCGGGGAGTGCGGACGTAGTGCCGATCCGATGCCATGTCGACGCCATGGGTTCAGCCTTCCGCCCGCGGGCTTAGCCGCCACCTGCGGTCGAGCTGCCAGATGCCCAGCATCATCACCAACTGCGACAACACCACGCCCGCGATCGAAAAGATCGGCGCAACCGCCAGCGTCAGCAGCGTCACAGCGACGATACCCACGCCACAGCTGCGCAAGCTCTGATGCGCCAACGGCCGGAAAGCCTTGCGAGCCTGCGTCATCACGCTCATCGGCGTCTGCACGCACTGGACTAGCGACAGCAGCGCGCACAGCCCGACCGCGATCGCAACCAGCTGCCAATCCAGCGTCGGCTTCAGGATCAGTTGCGGAAAGGCGAACAGCACCAGCGCCGCCAACACGCATGTTCCTGCCCATAAAAAGACCAGCGCGCCCATGAAAATCCGCTCCGACTTGATCGCCGCATCATGATCCCCGCGCGCCACCGCACGGGTCATGCGTGGCCGCTCCAATTGGGTTAGCGCGGTGATGCACACATTGACCGGCCGGAAGAACAGCATGCCCACCGCGACGGGCGCGAAGGCCGCCGGACCAGCCAGCAAAGTCACGATATAGCTGTGCGCGTTCGACGTCGCTTCGGTCGAAAGCACCCCCACCAACGTCCAGCCCGACTGCTCGCGCCAGACCGGACGATAGGCGCGCAACGCCCCCACTGGCCGCATGACGAAGTGCCGCCGCAGATAAGAAAATCCGAAAGGCAGCAACCCGGCAAGGCTCGCTACCACCAGCATCGCGCCGATGCTCGCCAGGTCAGCGCCCGTCCGCGTCGCCACAGCCAGGCCAGCAACGATCGTCCCGGCATAGGCCAAGTCTGATCGCGCCGCCTTTGCTGGCCGATGATGCGCATAGGCATTAGACCGGCCAAACCAGCGAATAAGGGACAATGTGCCCGCTAGCCCGAACATCGCCGCCGCAGCCGGGGAAGCCGTCGCCCAGGCAATCCCCGCGCAGATCAGCCCCTGGCTTGCCGCCAGCAGCAGGTTCACCGGAAAGAAGAAGTCGAACGACTTGCGATCGGTGTCGTCGTCCTGATTGACCGCGATCGTGTAGGGCGTGGACACCAGCGCATTGGACAGGCTGTAGCCGAACTGGATGATGACCAGCAGGAACGCCAAGGTGCCGATCGCTGCCGTGCCGAGATGATGGATCGAAAACAGCTGTACCGCCAGATGGCTGACCGACACGATGGCCGACGACAGGCTGGCCAAGCCGAATCGCCCAAAGATGCTGCCAATTTTCCGCACGCGCGTCTCCGGTAAGGAGGTGGGCAAGCGTTCTTCTTCCCCCTCCCGCATGCGGGTGGGGGTTTGGGGGTGGGCCTGCGCAACCGCCGTCCCATCAGCCATGGCGATGCTTCCAGATCAGCCACAGCGCATGGGGATTGGTCGTAATGTACCGCCACGCCAATTGCCGTGGCCGCGTCGCCATCCGGTGCAGCCACTCAAGCCCCGCATTCTGCATCCACATCGGCGCGCGTGGATAATCTCCTGTCACATAGTTGAAGAGCCCGCCGCAGGTGACGATCCACCCCACCTTGATCCGATGCCGGTTACGCACGCAAAAGGCCTGCTCGCGCGGCTTGCCCGTACCGACCCACAGCACGTCAGGCGCCGCCGTGTTGATCTCCTCGATCAGCGCGTCTTCTTCCTCCGCCCGCCAGAAGCCATTGCGGCGGCCCGCCAGTTTCAGGCCCGGCGTTTGCTCGGTGATCCGGCGTGCGCACTCGGCATTCACCTGCTCCTCGCCGCCCAGCAGAAAGTAGCGCACATCCTTGGCGGCAGCGCGCGGCAGGCTGTCGATGAACATGTCGGTCGTGCTCGACCGGTCAGCGATCGGCGTTTTGCTGAACCAGCGCGACGCCTTCACGATGATCTGTCCATCGGCATGGATGAGGTCCGCCTGAGCTAGATCGGCCCGAAACTGCGCGTCGATTGCATTCATCGACAGCGCCTGTCCGTTGCAGTCGAACACCAGCAAAGGCGCTTCTTTCTGCATCCGGCGCAGCGGTGCTTCCCGCACCATCTTTGCAATCAGGGCATCAAGCGAGAGGGTGGAAACGGGCACGCCGCCCACCAACACGCTTTTCTCCTGCGCCTCTGCGGCAGGAAAGGGTTGAGGCAGGACTCGCTCTGCACTCATGCGATGACGGTCCCGGCAATCGGCACGCCTTGCCGATCGAGATCGTCGATGATCCGGCGTAGATCGGCAATAGTGGTATCGCCGCGCCGGGCGACGATGACGACCGCGTCGAACCCGGCCAAGATGCTGCCGACCGGCGTTTGCTCGCCCTTGCGCTCGGCAAGGTAGAACAGCATCGATGTCTCCTTCAGGCCCCAGCCATTGGCCGTGTCGGCGAGCGGCCCACGCGTGATCAGGCTCGACGCGCTGCCCGACGCCCGCCCGGCGGTCATCAGCCACAATCCCTCGATCGCGGTCTTGGCCGCTGGCAACAGCGCCGCGCTGCCAATCAACTGTTCCGCCAGACCCGCCTTGTTCGCGACCCGGAACAGCCGGTCGAGCGACGGATTGCCCATATCCACGTCGATCAACATCGTCTGCCCGTCCATCTGCGCCAGCACGACAGCGAGGTTAGCGGCCATCACCGCAGCCTCGTCCCCCGCATCGACGGACAGCACCGCCAGCCGCAGCGCCGACGGATCGCCCGCCTTAGCCGCCGCGCGCATCTTGGCGCGGATCGTCCTGATCTTGGCGGCATAGGGGCTCGCAGGATCGAACGCCGCGACCACCGCGGGGTCGATCCGCTCGTCTCCGGTAGGCAGCAGCGAAAACCCGCCCGCCAACGCCGCGAGCAAATTTGCCGCCTCGGCATCCAGCGCGCCTATCTCGACCGCTGCCTCATGGAAGGGAAGGCCATGTTCACGCGCATGCATATCGACGCGGGTGACATCGGATTCCGCCAGGAACCCATGGTCCACCGCCAGCTTAGCAAAGCTCTGCTTGTCCCGCCCTCTTGGACGTATGGCAGCGGTCCCGCCGCCGGGCATCAACTGGGGTGGGGCGCCTGCCGTGGAACGCAGTCTCATGCGGCCTCCTGCCGATTGAGGAACCAGCCGCCCCGCGTCGGGACCGGCAACAGTTCGGTGATGACTTCAACTTCGGTCGCCTTGGCGACGCCACTGGCGGAACGGACGCGCGGCTTCAGGATCTCGGCGATGACGACAGCCGCCACCCCGCCGATCAGCCCCAGTGCGACCCCAGCGATCAGCCACAGCATGATGTTCGGCTTGGCTGGCAGCAGCGGCACCGCTGCCTCATCCAACAAGCTTGCATTGGGCTGCGAGATCTGGCTCTTCAGCGCCGCTTCGTTGAAGCGCTGACGAACCGTGTCATAGGTCTGCCGCGCGGCATCCACGTCGCGCTGCATCACCATCAGCTGGTCCTGCACGTCCGACATGCGGATCATGCGATCTTCTTGCCCTGCCATGTTGGACTTGAGGTCGCCCTCGCGGCGGCTTGCGGCAATGCTGTTCGCATTCACCGCGCCCGCCTGGCTCGATCGCGCCGCTGCCAGCTTCGATTGAAGCTCGGACAGTTGTGCATTCGCGGCCACCATGCTCGGATGGTTGGGACCCAGCGTCTTCGACAGTTCCGACACCCGGCCTGATTGCGTCGCGACTTGCTCCTGCAAATTCTGGACGATCAGCGATCCTTCGATGTCGGACACCGACCCCGCGCCAGCCTTCGATCGCGCAGCCGCCGCTTCGGCCTGCGCCTGCGTCAGCTGATAGGACATGTTCTTCAGCTTCTCGGCCTCAAGGTCCATGCGGTTGATGCCGATGATGTCATGGGCCCGCTGGAAATCGGACAGCCGCTTTTGCGCGAGTTCATAGCGGCGGCGCACTTCCTGCGTCTGCTCGTCGAACCATTTGGCGGAGCCCCGCGCAGGCGATGCGCGCAGTTCGACCTGCTCCCGCATATAGACTTGCGCGGCAAGGTTCGCGAGCTTCGCGGCGGTCGCGGGATCGGCATCCATATATTGCAGTTGCAGGACGTTGCTCTGCCGTCCGGTCGTGACCGTCAGGCTGGCGCGAACGCGGTCGGCAGCCTGCTGCACGCGCGCGTCGAGCGGAATGTCTTTCGGCAGGGCATCAACGAAGCCTGCTTCTTTCGCCACGGCATTGATGACCTTGGCGGACCGGATGACGTCCGTCTGCGTGCCCAGGATGCTGTCCACCTCGACCCGCGCGCCGGGCTGATTGTTCGCGTCGGTCGGGTCCGTCTGCGACAGGTCCAGCAGCAGCGACGATGTCGCCGCATATTGGCGCGGCTGGATGAACGCCAATATGGCGATGATCAGGAACAGCGCGCCGCCCAGCAGCGCCGCCGTCCGCCATCGTGCCTGGACAGCAGACAGCAGATCGATCGGGTTCATGGTCATAGCCCGTCAACTCCTCGCAACATGGCGCGCATCTCTTCAGCGGGGGTGGGGGCAGGGGGTGTCGCGGGCACCGGCTGCTTTGCCATCAACAACAGGAATTGCGGCGCCAGCGTATCTTCGAACATGAACAGCTCGCCGCCGGGCATCGGCGTCAGGATCGGCTCCAGCCGCCGCAGCGTGTCGGCGGCCTGACCTTCATTGATCGATCCGCCGCCGAGCACTTCGTGGGCCAGGCGCACTAGCCGGTCGTAGGAAATGACCGACATTTGCGAAGCGGCGACGCCCGCCAGCGCGATCATCCGCCGGTTCGCCCCCGCGTCCCACAATATGCGGCGGAACAGAGCATGGGTCGCGCCGCTCATCTCCGCCCAGTCTTCCAGCGCAGATGCTAGCCCTTGTTCGACATCGGCCAATGTGATGCGATCACGTCCGGCCGCTTCCGCGACCAGCGCCGCCTGCATGCCGAACAGCCGCGCATGATAGGGCGACCCCATCGCCGCGCCCGCCAACGCGTCGAGCGCATCAGGATCAAGCCTCAGCCGCGCATTGTCAGCACAGCTCATCAACAGCCGCTCTAGCTCCGGCTTGGGGATGGGCGCGACCCGCTGCGGCGCGATATGCCGCCGCAGCGACGGATGCGCCGCGATCAGCCCATCAACGTCTCCCGCAATGCCGACCAGCACGACCTGGACTGGCGAATGAATATCGGTCAGCAGCTTCAGCAGCGTCGCCACATCCGACTTCGCTTCGTCCGACCGCACCCGGTCATACTCATCCAGGATCAAAATCGTACGCTGCCGTACATCTTCCACCAACAGGTTCGCCAATCGCGTTCCATCGATGGTTTCATTCATTAATTTCCGCGCTTTGTCCTGCCCCGCCCCACTCAGCGGCAATTCGCTCAGGAAAGGCCGGAACAACGCATCGAAATCCGCGTCCCCGCTCGCCGACCCGTAAAGCGCGATGCATCCCGCTTCATCGGCCAGATCGCCAAAAACTCGCGCCAGCGAAGTCTTGCCCGATCCCCGCGTCCCGAAGATTACCGCATGCTTCCGCTGAACGACGATCGCCTCGACCAGCTTCTCCAATTCGCTGTTCCGGCCCGCCAGTCCATGACGATCCGTCACCGGCATCGCCGTACTGAAGGCGCTGTAGATGGAATCCCGCCGCAGGCTGATCGGCTTTAAAGGCGCCGCCATTGCCCCCATCGAAAGAGCACGGGGTGCATCCTGGGCTCGATCATCCTCCTGCGGCATGGCGCGAAAGCCGGGCGTCACGGGGGTGTCGAGCAGCAGGGGCTCGGCCGCTGCCGTCATGCGCGACTCTCCCCGCGGCGCATCTACGCGCGCCAAGCTGCGACGCAAGGACGTGAACCAGTCCAGCATGCCGCTGGACCGATCCTGTGCGAAGCCATGGTCGATCGTCGTCAAAACAGCTTCTCCCGGATGATGAGGACGTCTTCGGGCTGAACCGGATCATCCAGGTTCGCCTGTATCTCCTTGCCTCCCCGGCGTACCTTTATGCGTTTGGTCGAACCTGCGAGCGTCGGCCCACCTGCAAGCGCGAGCGCCTGGCGGAAGCTCTGCCCTGGCGCGAAGGAGAAGGCGCCGGGCTGCTGAACCTGCCCGTAAACATAGACCTTCTCGGCCGGGGGCACGAACAAGATGTCCCCAGGCTTCAGCTGACGGCTCCCTCCCACCGCCATGTCGGCGAGCGATATGCGGACCGCACCGCTGCCATCGGCTGGCGTCAGAATGACGGCGTTGGCGCCATCCTTTGTCGATCCGCCAGCCTTGGCCAGCATCGATGCGACCGTATAGTTGCGGTCGAGCGGATAGTTGCCAGCCTGCGGCACATTGCCAAGAACAGTGACGAAGCGGCTTACATAGTTGCTCACCTCTACATTGACTGACGGATTGGTGAGAAAGCCACCGCTCGCATAATTCGCCGCTATGGTCTGTGCCAGTTGCGATGTCGTCTTGCCCCTGGCCTGAACCGGTCCGATCAGCGCAAGTGTGACGGTCCCATCTTCCTTGATGCGAGTGGTGGATGACAGGTCCGGTTGACCGAAAATCGAGATCTTTACCTCGTCGTCGGGACCAAGCAGATAGCCTGCGTCGGCCACAGCCTTGGCTGGAGCTGCGGCCACCGGGGCGGCTGCGACGGCCGTCTGGGCGGACGCAGGATTCACCGCTGCCACCGTGAGGAAGATCGAGAAGCTGGTCAGGAGAGTTTCTGTTTTCACAGCGCATGCTCCCTTATGTTCGAGTGTCAAAATCTGATCGCAGCGCCCAGCGTGACCTGGGTTCCGCTATATTCGGCGACGTCAGTGTCAGTGCGCCGCTTGTAGCGTTGCGCATCGAGCGAGAGGTCGAAACGGTCCGACAGCTTACGCTTCAGCATCGCCCCGAAACGCTGATTACGATCGGCGGTGATGGAAAATGGACGCAACGCTGCATCCTGTCGGAACCTGCGCCGCTCCAGTTCGCCGTAAAGGCCTGCTGAAGTGAGCTCTGAAATGGCGAACTCGCCCTCCAGCCGATGCCGGGTGCGGATCGCAAAGCCGCTGGCGATCAGGCTGTCGTTGACGATGCTGCGCTCTGTCGTGGCCGTCAGCTTGAGCCGGGGCACGACACCAGTGGAAATGCTGATGTCCCAGCCGAGCCCATCATAGCTGCCCACCGCCGAAGAGTCACTGCTCACGTCCAGCCAACGGACTTCAGCATCCAGTTGCGTGATTGGCGAAACCTCGCGCTTAAACCGAACTCCGTAGCTGTTTGTCCGGTTTTCAATGCCCAGCTTCTTACGATCGCTGTTCACGCGTTCGTAAAATACAGTCAACGTGCCGAGGCTTGGCATATTGTAACCGACGCCTGCCATGTAGCTATCGCTGGTTTGATCGGCAAAGTCGAAGGCGTCATCATTGCGGGTCAGATCGCGTCGATACGCCGCAACCGGGAAGAAGCCCGGGCGCTCGCAACCCAAGTCCGCCCCCAATGTGGTGAAGCGCTGAAGATTTTCGGTCTGCTGGTTCAGGTCGCCATAATCGGCGCGCTGCTGCCGATAGGATGCGAGCGGAGTTACGGAGCAGGTGGCGCCGAACCGGATGACTGCCTTCGCCTCAGTATCCAGCCGCAACTTGCTGCGCTGGCCCTCGGAGATAAAGCGGTCATATCCAACGCGGCCACGCAAAAACAGGTCGTGGCGTCCTATCGGTTTACCGTAGGTCAGCTCTGTCCAGGGCGTGACGATGATGTCGTCGGTCGGATCTTCTATCCTGTCGTCAACACGGTACACATTGTCATCGTACAGGATATCGATGCCAGCAGTCGCTTGCAGCCCCATCGTCTTCAACCGGGCTTCATCATCAACCTGGTTTGACTGAGCGCTGACAGAACAAGGTAATGCAGTTAAAGCTGCGCAGCCGATCGCTACCGCAGCCACTCTGTGGAACGTGAGGAATTCTTGCGCGGCAGGCGCGTTGAAGCACCTCCGGAAACGCGGAGTATAAGCAATAACCAAATGTGCAACCCTTTATTGCATTGCAGCAATGAGGGCATGCTAGTCGTGTTTGCACGCAAAACGAACCTCTGCCGACGCAGTTTGTCGTAACTAAACCACGCTTCGTTTCATCGCAAAAACGACTTAGAAGAAGATGGATAGGGCTTTTGACAACCGTTCATCTAGCAGAAAGGTATCGCGAACACTGATTCACCACTGGGCTGGCGGTACGGTGTGGTTCTACGAAAAAAGATACCAGCAGATAGCGCCCACCGCAGCCGCGAAAGTAAAAATTCCTGCCCAGCGAGAAAAAATCTCGACGCCGCGATCCGCGCGCGCGGCAAAAGATTGGTGAGCTACCGGAGCAGAATGGCCGCGACGAGCGGCCGCGGCGGCCACGGAAGAAGGTCGCGCAATTGCGACCGGCGCAAGATCGTCTGCCATTGATAAATCCGCCCTGTTTCAGATGACGGACATATCCTATTTTACGGTTAATAAATAGTTTGCGCGCTGGTCAGGCGCGGCTCATTCCATCGCAAAATCAAGGAGGGGTGCAAAAATCTCACGGAAGGCGCTTGTAGCCAATGCGTTAATAGGCGTTGCGATGGACCAGCACATTAAACGTGCCGATCAGTATGGCGATGTCACGCATAAGGCTCCAGCCATGCAGATATTCCAGGTCCGCCTCGACGCGGTTGAGGATGTCGCGGCGAGTCTCCGTCGCTCCACGGAACCCACGGATCTGCGCAAGTCCAGTGATGCCGGGCTTTGACGCATGCCGGTGCCAATATTGCCGATCGACTTGCCAGAAGAGCTGCTCCTCTGCCGTTGAGCCCAAGGCATGGGGCCGTGGTCCGACAAGACTCATCTCGCCCAGAAGAACATTGATGAGCTGCGGCAGTTCATCGATGCTCGTCTTGCGGATGAAAGCACCGACACGCGTGATACGATTGTCGTCACGGCGGGTGGAGGACGCCCCGGCAGCGTCGCACTGCTCAACGCGCATGCTGCGAAACTTCAGGATGTGGAACAGCCGGTTTCCACGGCCTATGCGCTCTTGCTTGAAGAAGACAGGGCCAGGCGAGTCGAGCCGGATGGCGATCGCCACCGCGACCATCAATGGCGCCAGCGCAATCAGCAGCGGTACGGTGACAGCAATGTCCAAAAGGCGCTTTTGCGCGCGATTAGCAAGGTTCAAGGGGCCGCGTGCCACAACAAGCGTGGAAACGCCGCGATGATTCTGCACCGCCAAGGGCGCCATCGGGTCCAGTTCCGGTACGATGATCTCGCCCAGAATATTGCCGCCCTTTAGCATCTGCGCCCAATCAGTCTTTCGGTCGGCCGGGCAGGATATCACCACGCGGTCAAAGTCGCGCAGCAACGTGCCGAGGCGATGCAGCATATAGGGATCGTCAAGGTCAGCCTTGATGCCAGCCGCCTCCGCATCGACAATCATCATGCCGCTCACATCATCGGGGATGGTGCCGCCATCAATGATCAGCAGTTGCGCAAATAAATTGTCGCTGAAATTCCGACGTACAGCTCGCACGATGAACAGTCTTTGCAGCACGAGCAAAGTCGCGCTGCAGATGATGCCGGAAGAAATGCCGAGACGCGAAAGCTGCCCTGTAGCTTTCAGCGAGAACAATGTCAGGAGGAAGATCAACAATGTACCAGCAAGGGCAAGCGCGGCGTTGCGCAAACTTGGCGTGAGTTGAGTGAGGCAGATCGGGTTGAATGCTTGATTGTGGAACGCCACGATGCCGTAGACGATCATGCCGCCGCCAAGTGGTTGCCACAGATCCGCCAAGACCAATGGCACACCTGACGCGCGAAAACCTAATCCAAAGCCAATAGCGAGCGCCGTCATATCGGCAGCCGCCAGCAGTAGACACAGCCAAAGCCTTACGTTCCGCTGAACCGCGGCTGTTGTAGGCTGGCGACTAGGGAAACCCTCGATCGCCAGATCGATTTTCGACATCTGCAACCCTTTTTTGTCCTGACGTCAATTGCTCGCCACCTCGAAAGACGACTTGCATGCATCAGACATCCGCTGCCTGGAGATTTTTGTTGCGGAGCAGCAGGACATAATTGCGCCGGGCTGGCAATCTTGTCTGGGACGCTTGGAAGCTCTTTTCCGATGATCCGTTAGGCCAGGGGGCTACAACGCCTTAGTTTCACGACGACCCGAAATGGGATGGCGAAAATGTGCAAGCGAAAATTTACTACTGAACCGAGCAGTTTGTCCGAATCATATGGCCTCGACGGCGAATCAGCTGAACAGCCACCAACCCACGATGCCGAGCGTCGCCACCAGGACAAACGGTCCCGCCCAGCGCGAGAGAAACTGAATGCCCGCTTCGGCCGCGTCATAGGTCAACAGCCAGGAATGGTGGCGCTTTGAAGCAACCTCCTCGATCGGATCATGGCGTGGAGCAGCCGATAACTCCCCTGTATCAGCCGCCTTATCCTGAGGTTGAGGTGACAGGTCGATCATCTGCATTGGCCCCAAAGCAATATGCGCTCATGACCAAATAGGAAAATCTGGCCGAAAATGAAGGGCTTTGTCTGAAATTCCTCCATTTTTGACAATTATAACAGGCGAGCGCGGGCTGGTCCGCCGAAAACGATATCTTGGCTATCGAGCCAGATACTTCTGCGTAGTCCTCGCCAGTTCCTCCGTCTGGCAATATTGTTTTTACGATGGGGAAAATGTCTATGATGATGTTAAGATCACAATCAGCGAGATCGGCTTCATGGAATGGAAGCGTGCGGGGTGGCGGTAATGCTCGACCATCCATAAGCGAAATTCGATAAATTATGTTAGTGTGGGTTTTAATAGTCGCTTCTATATAATTGATCGATAATGCCTTTTTCCGCCGAAGTGCTGCTTCTTCATCTCGATCAATTTTGCAGACCTTGTCATAAATCCAACGGCGTGACCTAATGGCGAGTGCAGGCATATGCCCGCATTGCGACCCAAACTGACCCCGCCAATCAGCTTCGATGGCGGGGTTTTTTGATGAAGCTTCAGGTGCGGCAATTCGGCTTGACCCGGTAACCGGACAGGTCGTCGCACGCCTCTTCTGCTCTCGCGGGGGCGTGGGCAGGGGCAGGCCAGCCACTCCCTCCCTCTCCCGACAAGATCGCGCTCCTCCAATGAAATTGCCCCGGTTTCTTTCGTCCTCCGCCTTCGACATGGCCATTGATCTTGGGACGGTTAACACCGTCATCCATGTTCGTGACCGCGGGATCGTCCTTAATGAGCCGTCGGTCATCGCCATCGAGACGCAGCAAGGTTTTCGCCGCGTGAAGGTGGTGGGCAATGAAGCCAAGCTCATGATGGGCAAGACGCCTGCCAATATCCAGGCCATCCGGCCGCTGCGCGATGGCGTGATCGCCGACATCGATGTCGCAGAGCAGATGATCAAGCACTTCATCGACAAGGCGCTGAACGGCAGCCGGTTCGGAAGGCGTCACGAGGTGGTTGTGTGCGTGCCCTCGGGATCGACGATGGTCGAACGGCGCGCGCTACGTGACGCCGCTGCCAACGCGGGCGCGGCCCATGTCCAGCTGATCGAAGAGCCCATGGCGGCGGCGATCGGAGCGGGTCTGCCGGTAACAGAACCGCGCGGCGCGATGGTGGTCGACATTGGCGGGGGCACGACCGAAGTCGCGGTCCTGTCGCTGCGCGGTATCGCCTATAGCAACTCGGCACGGGTAGGCGGCGACAGGATGGACGACGCCATCGCGTCGCATATCCGGCGCAACCATAATCTGCTTATCGGCGAAGCGACATCCGAGCGGGTGAAGTGTGAAATAGGCGCGGCGACGCTGCCTGATGGCGAAGGTCAGCGGATCATCGTCAAGGGTCGGGATCTGGTCAACGGCCGCCCGGCCGAGATGACAATCAGCGAGGCGGAGATCGTCGAAGCACTCGCCGAACCTGTCGGCCAGATCAAGATGGCGGTGAGGACTGCACTGGAGCAGACCGCGCCTGAACTCGCCGCAGACATTATCGAAGAGGGCATCACCCTTACCGGAGGTGGCGCGCTGCTGCGTCGGCTGGATGAGGCGCTCATGGAAGAGACTGGCTTGCCGGTGAAGATCGCCGAAACGCCGCTGATGTGCGTGGCGATGGGTGCTGGAAAGGCGCTTGAGGATGCGGCCTATCAAGGCGTGCTCGCTATTTCCTGACCCTCCAGGAACCAGCTGGCCACAAGCGCTACGGCACAGAGGAAAGTGACGCCCGTCGTGAGCCAGCCTAACAGGTTGGTCCACCGGCTATTCGTCCGTGCGCCCACCACTGAGCGGCTGTTGGTCAACAGCATCATCAGCAGCAACAGTGGCGGGACAGAGAAGCCCTGCACGATCCCGGACCATATGAGCGCCTTCATGGGATTGAACCCCAGGAAGTTCAGCCCCACGGCCAAGAGCGTCACGGCGGCGATAATGGCGTAGAACAAGCGGTTCTCATCGGGTGCATCGTGAAGGCTGCCTTCCCGGCCCAGTCCCTGAACGACGTCATAGGCAGCGCCCGTGGTCATCACAGGCACAGCAAGGAAGCCGACGCCGATGATCCCCGCCGCGAACAGATACTTGGCCGCTGGTCCCGCTACCGGCTCTAGCGCGGCGGCTGCTTGAGCCGCTGTCTCAATTTGCGTTTGTCCCGATCCGTGAAGGGTGACGCCAGTCGCCAGCAGGATGAAATAAAGGATGATGTTGGAGAAAATCATGCCGGTCAGGACATCGCGGCTCGTGCGCTTCATTTCCGCGGCGGTTGCGCCTTTGCGCTGCCAGATGCGGCGGCGGCCGATGGCGATCTGTTCTTCTACTTCCTGGTTGGATTGCCAGGTGTAGACATAGGCGGAGAGCGATGTGCCGATGCATGCCACAATGAGCGAGAGCGACCCGGCATCCAGTTTAAGCTGCGGGATGAAGGTTGCGCGGATGACCTCGGCAGGGTCAGGGCGCGCCATGATCGCCGCCACGCCATAGGCAAACAAGGTGAGCGCAAGCCAGCGGAAAACCCGCCTGATGAGCGTGTAAGATCCGAAATATTGAATGGCGAAGATGGTCAAGGCTGTTTCGGCGACAAGCACTGGTATGGGCAACGGGACGAGGAGGTTGAGCGCTGCGCCAATCCCGCCAAGATCCGCAGCGGCTTCGATGATGTTGCCAAGGAAGGCCAGGCTGACCATGGGCAGCAGCACCCAGCGCGGGAACTGGTCGCGGATGCAGGCGAAGAGCCCCTTGCCATAGACCTGTCCGATCTTGGCCGACAGATAAACAACGACATACATCATCGGCAGGAGGACAGGCGCGATCCAAAGGAAGCCGAGACCATATCTTGCGCCAGCGCTGGCATAAGTGCCGATGGCCGAGGGGTCGTCATCCGCGGCGCCGGTGACGATCCCCGCACCCATCATCTTCAACAGCCCGCGCGGCCCCGTCCGATCGGGCGACGGCGCTTCCAACGGTTCGCGGACATTCTGGGCCATCGGTCCTCGCCATGATGAGCAGGAAGGTCAAACCAGATGGTCTAGTGCCGGGTTCACGGCCCTAACCTGGGATATTGGCAACCAACATGAACTTGCGCCCTGCGCGCGGATTTGAATGGCATGGCTGACCGCATGTCACATTGGATTGCGTCGATGCGGGCAGGCGAATATCTCGCCGCCTGGGCGCTCGCCGAGCAGGAAATGGCAGAGCGCGATCCTGCCAAGCGTGATGATCCGACGCTTCCCTATCATCTGCGCTGGGTGTGGGACGGCCGCGAGTATCGCGGTAAGCACTGTCTGGTACGCTGTTATCATGGGCTGGGCGACACGATCCAGTTCGCTCGCTTCCTGCCCTTGCTGCGATCGCGGGTAGCCTCGCTGACCGTAGAGGTGCAAGGTCGGTTGTTGCCCCTCCTGCAACGGTCAGCGACCAAGGCGGGAAAGACATCGATCAGATTTCTGCCATTCGATGAGGCAAGGCCGCTGCCGCCGTCGGAATGCGACATGGAGATAACGGAACTCGGTTTCGCCTTGAAAGCGGCGCCCGAAGACGTTCCCTTTCCATACCTCACCGCATGCAAAGGGGTCCTGCCGCGCGGCACTATGGGCCTGTGCTATGGAGCAGGGGATTGGGACCCTTCGCGATCCATCCCTCCTGCTTTGCTCGCGCCCCTGTGCGAAGAGGCGCGCTGCCTTAGCCTGATGCCCGAGCCGACGACACTGCCCGTGATCAATCGCGCGGGCTGCCCCTTCGATATGGATGCGACAGCGGCGTTGGTGGCCGCCACCGACCTGGTGATAACGGTCGACACGATGATCGCTCATCTCGCAGGCGCAATGGGCAAACCGGTCTGGCTATTGCTGAATGCCAATCCGGATTGGCGCTGGCCGACAGAAGGCATCCGCACGCCCTGGTACCCGTCCATGCGCATCTATGCACAGCTGAAGACCGGCGGCTGGGAACCGGTGGTACAACAGGTCCGGCGTGATCTGGCGGCGCGTCATGGCGGATCGATCAGGGATTAGCGCTATGGGACATTTACCTACGCCTTCTGTTCCCGTGTCATGGGGCGAGTTGATCGACAAGATGACGATCCTGGAGATCAAGCGAGAACATATATGGGCGGTCGCCGCGCGCAGAAACGTCACCAGGGAATATCAGCTGCTGGCCGCCATCGGCGCACAGGCGTTGAGGGTCCCCGAAATAGAGCCCCTGCGGCACAGCTTGAAGCAGGTGAACGAAGCGCTGTGGGACATCGAAGATGCAATCCGGGAACGCGAGGCTGCCACTGATTTCGGCGCCGCATTCGTGGCGCTCGCACGTTCAGTCTATCAGATGAATGACCGGCGTGCGGCCATAAAGCGCGAGATCAACCATGTGCTGGAATCGGAACTGGTCGAGGAAAAAAGCTATGCTGGAAGCGGTGATAGCTCGGCGGCCTTTCCACGAGCCCTTCACGACGGCGCATCATTCGCTGAACGGACTCCATAGATGCACGGGCGGCATCAACCTTTGCAGGGCAGGCGCCTCGGCATCCTGACATTCCACCGTTGCATCAACTATGGCTCATATTGGCAGGCTCGCTGTCTCGTTGACGGGCTGCAAGCCATGGGGGCGGAGGCGGTGTTGCTCGATCACCAATCCCCGGCGGCCACGAGCGCCGAGATCAGGTGCGCCTTCCGCCCTACCTTGCCCCAAACGACGCCCCGGTCAGACTTCGCCGCCTATGGACGCAAGACGCGCAAGTTCCTGGAAGCGTTCAGCCACCTGCCGCTGTCCCCGGCTTTTCCGCTCGGTCAGCCGGAGGAGATGGAGGAATATGACGCGATAATAGTCGGCAGCGACGAGGTTTGGAACCTTTGCCACCCCTGGTACGGAGGCTGTCCGACATTTTACGGCAACGGCCTTCGCGGCCGTGTGGTTTCCTATGCCGCCAGCTTCGGCAATCAGGATGCTGCTGACGGCCTCCCTGCCTATTGGGCGGACCAGTTGCGCGGCTTTGCCTCTCTCTCGGTTCGGGATGAAAATAGCCGCGCCATGGTTCGTTCTGCCCTAGGTCTCGATCCGGCCCTGGTGCTGGACCCCTGCCTCCAATTTCCCCCGCACTTCGATGGCGGGGAAAGTGAGGGGGAGGGTAGGCTAGTGGTCTATGGGCATAATTTCCCCAGCTGGTTCTCCGATCATGTCCGGGAATGGGCTAGGAAAGGAGGGCGGCGCATCGTCAGCATAGGCTACCGCAATGATTGGGCCGATGAGCAACGTCTTTCCGCTGGGCCACATGAATTTGCACATTTGATGGCAAGCGCGGATGCCGTCGTGACCAGCTTCTTCCATGGCTGCGTCTTCGCGATTCTGAACCAGCGCCCCTTTTTAACGGCTCCATCTCCTTACCGCGCCAACAAGGTTCGCGATCTGATGCACCGCTTGGGGCTCAAGCACCGCCTTGCCACGCCAGAGGCAGACTCCAAGGTATATGCCTCCTTGCTCGATGAACCGCTGGACGGCGGGGTTGGCGAGCGGCTGTCGCATTTGCGGCAAGGATCGGCGGATTACCTCTTCGGCGCACTGGTACCCTGAGCCGTGAATCGGGATCAGCTTGTCAGTCCTCGTGACATGGTGCGCTCGGGCCTCTGCATCGGTTGCGGGGCATGCGCAGCGCAGGCCCCTTGCCCCGATGTGAGGATGGATTGGAATCGGGAAGGGCAGCTGAAACCCAAGGGGCCGCACGGCTGGATGCTGGCGCGAAGTGATGCCTTTTCCAGCCTCTGCCCTTTCTCCCCGCATGCGCAGGATGAGGATGCGATCGCGGCGGAGCGTTTTCCTGTGCCCGCGCAGTCCGACCCCTGGATCGGCCGCTTCGAGGGAGCCTATGTCGGCTATGCGTCGGAGGAGGGTTATCGAGAGCGTGGAAGCTCCGGCGGAATGGTCAGCTGGGTCGCGGCGGAACTGCTGCGGCGGGGCTTGGTGGATGGCGTCGCGCATGTCGCGCCTGCCGATCCGAGCGCCGCAGGGCGCTTCTTTCGCTACGGCATATCGCGTGATCTGGACGCGCTGAACAAGGGTGCGAAGTCACGCTATTATCCAGTGGATATGGCAGGGGTTTTGGAAGAAATCCGTGCCGTACCCGGGCGCTACGCCGTCGTTGGCATCCCCTGCTTCATCAAGGCCGTTCATCTGGCCTGCGCACAGGACCCGGTGCTGCGCGAGCGTGTAGCGTTCACCTTAGGACTGGTGTGCGGCCATATGAAGAGCCGGAACATGGTCGAAAGCTTCGGCTGGCAGATGGATGTCGATGTGCGCGATGTGCAGCGCGTGGAATATCGGCTTAAGGACGCCAGCCGCCCCGCAAACTGGTACCGGGCGCAACTTTCCCTCCGGGATGGGCAGGAGAGGCAGCGCGATTGGTGGCACCTAGTGGACGGCGATTGGGGATCCGGCTTTTTTCAGAACAGCGCGTGCGACTTTTGCGACGACGTCGTGGCTGAGACGGCGGACATCAGCTTCGGTGATGCGTGGGTGGAGCCCTATTCGTCGGACGGACGGGGGACGAATGTCGTGGTGGTGCGATCGCCAGTAATCCATGCTCTTTTGCAAGAAGGGATGGAGCAAGCGCGCTTGGCCTTGAGCGCAGTCGATGCAGATTTTGTCCGGGAGACGCAGGCGGCCGGGTTCCGGCAGCGGCGGGAAGGGCTTGCTTATCGGCTGGAATGGGCGCGGCGAGGAGTGACACCGCGCAAGCGGGTGGAGCCCGGTCATGACCATCTGCGGTGGCGGCGGAAATTGATCTACCGCCTGCGCCACGCGATCAGCCGGGGGAGCAGTTACAGTTTCCGACTGGCCAGATGGCTGGGGCGGCCGGGCATATTCCTGGCGTGGGGACGCTTGATGCTCGGCCTCTACCACGGCGTCACCTATTCGCGTGGGCGGCTCGGCGCAGCCTTCGACTGGATGGAGCGGCGGATCGGTTAAGGCAAACTCGCTGCGTAGATACCGTCCATCACAGCGGCAACGGCGGCGAAACTTTCGCACTGTGCATCGAAGCGGGGCGAGCGGGTAAGTTGCCTTGCCCAAGCGCTTGCCATTTGCCCGCCCCAGGCGTCGCCCGGCTCAGCCAGCGTCTGTCGCGCGGTGCCGTGAAAAAGCTCCGCCTTGAAGTCATAAAATGAGCCATCGACATTGCGGAACGCCGCGCCCGCCTTGCTGCCGAAGAAATCGGCGGCGATGCCGGCGTCCTGCCCTGCGGGCAAATGCCAGGAGCAGGCAATCCGCACGACGCAACCTGTGGCAAAGCGAATGGTGGCGATGCCGTAATCCTCGACTTGGCTATCCCTGTCGGCAAGCGCACGACCTTTGCTGAAGAGGTCGGCGTCAATATTCTCCACCTGCGGGAAGCCCAGCGTCCAGAGCGCAAGGTCGATGAGGTGGACGCCAAGGTCCATCATGCAACCGCCGCCCGACAGCTTGGGATCATAAAACCAGGGTTTGTCCGGCCCATAGGCGTTGTGGAATGTGAGATCGATCGCGTGGACCGGGCCAAGCTCCCCTGCGTCGATCTGCTGTTTGATGGCGCGCATGCCTTCCGTGCCGCGATAGGACAGATCGACCCCCAGCAGGCAATCGGCCGAACGGGCGGCGGCTATAACTGCCTCCACTTCCGGGAGGCTGCGGCCCAGCGGCTTTTGGCAGAAGACGGGAATGCCGCGCTCCAGCGCACGGATCGACTGTTCGGCATGCAGGGCGCTAGGCGTTGCGATGACGAGACCGTCGAGGTCCTGCTCCAGCAAAGCATCGAACGAGTCCAGTCGCATAGTGTCCGGCGCGAGCAGAGCGGCGTCGGCGGTGTTGCCGGGTAGTGCGTCTGCGATGGCGGCTACTTCAATGTCGCCCGTGGCCAGCATCGCCTCCATCCGGTTGCGCCCAATCCATCCGACGCCAAGGAAGCCAAGGCGGGGGCGATGAAGGGTGGTGGCGGGCTCCAGAGTGCGGCCGGAAGACAGGCTCATAGGATCACCAACGCCTTCACGAAGTTGTCAGGCTTGTCGCGGGTGGCGTCGAGCGCTTCTCCCAACCGCTCAAGCGAGTATCGGTGAGTGTAGAGCAGCGTTGGGTCCAATCGGCCCGACGCGACCGCCTCGATGGCTTCCCTGATGCCCTCAACATAGGCGGAGGGGTCGCGCTCATGCGCATTGATGACGTCGATCCCGCGCCAGTTCCACAGCCACATATTAACCTGTCGCGGCCCGTCCTGATGATAGCCCGCAATGATCAGCTTGCCCCGTTCGGCGGTGAGTTCGGCGGCGAGGTCGAGCGGCCATTGCTTGCCCACCGCCTCTATGACGCGATCGCAAAAGCGTCCTCCGGTAAGCTCGCTTACTCGATTGATGATGGCATTATGATCGTCCATCACGATCGCTTCGGCCGCGCCATAGCTGCGGGCGAGGTCGAGCGAGAATTGGCGACGGGATATGGCGATGACGCGAGCGCCAGCTTCTGTTGCGAGCTGCGTCAGCACGGCGCCCAGGAAACCAGCGCCAATGATGGCGACGATCTGCCCGGCATGAATGTCAGCCCTGCGAAAGATGTTGAAGGCGCAGCCTAGCGGCTCTCCGGGAAACGGTTGCGCATGGAGGGCAGGGGGCAAACGCACGACCGCGGCCTCATCCGCGAGGTCATATTCGGCATAGCTGGCATAGGAGAGCGCCGTCACCCGATCGCCCCGCTTCACGCTGGTTACGCCTTCGCCGACCGCATCGATGATGCCCCATCCCTCATGACCCAGGGAGCCGGGGGCGAGCGGATATTGCTGCCATTCAGGCCCGGCCCATGGCGTCAGGTTGGATGCGCACACGCCGCATCCTTCCAGCTTCAACCGGACCTGACCTGGCCCGGGCTCCGGCAGCGGCACATGCTCTATCCGCACTTCGCCCGGCGCCGAGACCACTGCTACCCGCATTATTTCAGCGGGCGTATCGACGGCATCATGTGCGCGCTCTTCATTGATGGCGAGTGGCATCAGAAGGTCCGTCATTCCGCCGCCAGCGCCACCGCGCCATCCCCATTGATGAATGCTTCGAGCGCCTTATGGGCCCGGTCGTCGGTCATCTGCTGGGGCGGATGCTTGCAGAAATAAGCAGCAGCAGGATGGACCGGCCCGCCAATGCCGCGATCCAGCGCAAGCTTGGCGCAGCGGATCATATCAATCGCGACCCCCGCCGAGTTGGGGCTGTCCTCGACTGACAGACGCAGTTCGACGTTCATCGGCACGCCGCCGAACAACTGCCCCTCCATGCGAAGAAAGCAGACCTTGTTGTCATTCTGCCAGGCGACATAATCGGAGGGCCCGATATGAATATTCTCATCTTCCAGTCGGGTTTCCGCGACCGACTGCACGGCTTCTGTCTTCGAAATCTTTTTTGATTTCAGCCGAGTGCGATTCGACATGTTGAGGAAGTCGGTGTTGCCGCCGGTATTGAGCTGATATGTCCGATCGAGCTTCACGCCGCGCTTGGCAAACAGGTCGGTCAGCACCCGATGCACGATGGTCGCGCCCAACTGCGCCTTTATGTCGTCGCCGATGATCGGCACACCTGCGCTGGCAAAGCGATCGGCCCATTTGGGGTCGCTGGCGATGAAAACGGGGATGTTGTTCACGAAAGCAACGCCAGCATCCAGCGCGCATTGGGCGTAGAATTCCGTCGCCTCCTGTGAGCCTACGGGCAAATAGTTCAGCAGCACGTCCACCTTTGTTTGCCGTAACCGGTTGACGATGTCGCTGCGGCTAGGCTGCGCCTCCTCCGCGAGAAGGAACGTCCTATCATCAGGATAGTCGCCCATATGCTCTGCATAGCCATCAAGGATGCGGCCCATCTCCACGGTCACGCCCTCATCCTGGATATCGCTGCAGAATATCTGCGTGCAGTTCGGCTTGGCAAAGATCGCCTGCGCAACCTTCTGACCTACCTTCCTGCGATCGACGTCCCAAGCCGCCACCAGCCGAATATCCGATGGACGATAGCCGCCCAGATCCCAGTGCATCAGCCCCAGATGATCGTTGCTTTCAACTCGATAGTGAGAAAGCCCTTGAACCAGCGAACTAGCGCAATTGCCAACGCCGATAATGGCGATGTTGATCGGCCGCCTTGCGAGGCTGTGCGGTGATGACGTCATGGTCCTTCTCCTTCAGGCCGAACGAACCGCCGGCATGGTCGCCGATGCAGGGGCATAGCGATCGATCATCCAGGCGCAGAAATCAGCAAAAGCATCAGGTTCGTGCACGGCGCTGCTATGATGGGGCGCAATGCCCAGATGTTCAGGCGTGAAGCAGAAGGTGACGGTCACGTCGAAGTCCGCCAAGGCCTCCATCTGCCGGTCAAACCAGTCGATCGCGTTGGGCCGGAAGCTGTCCGCCCAGGACAGGCCGGTACGAAGATGCCGGACGCCCAGCCGCTTCATCCAGGCGACGGCATCGTCGAGGCGCGGGTCCTCGAAATGGAACCACTGCATCAGGCCCATCTCACCAGCGAACTTGGCATATTCCTCCAGCGCGGGCTTTGGGCTGCCATCGGCACGGATGAGGCCCATGTAGAAATGGCGATAATAGCTCGAACCTTCGGCCTCGCGGTGGCGGGTCGTCGCTCCCCATTCCTGTGGCAGGTCATAAAGGCTGTACCAGAAGACGCGCGGCACCCGACCGATCAACAGCTCCGCCGTTCGATTGACGCCGAACACCTGCACTTCCTCCGCGCCAAAGGAGCCGACGCCGACCTCCGTCACCCAGATCGACTTGTCGGGCACTACTGCCTCGATCTCAGCGATCTTGTCCGGCCAATCGTGGATCGGCCACAGGTTCCAGTCGAGCGGGAAGCCGTGGACTGCGACGACATCGACCGCGTCAAGCGCACCATGGTCGCGCATCCGGTTCACCCAATGCGGATCGATGGGTGACATGCCCCCCAGCACGCGCGTCACCGCGGGATTGACGTCCTGAATGGCTGATCCGGCCCGGACCACCATATCGGCATAGCGGGACCAGTCAGGGTCGATCTCCAGGTCCCAATGCGACTTGTTGTTGGGCTCGTTCCAGATCATCGCGGCTTCGATCA
>CAMPHR010000029.1 GCA_946886075.1 uncultured Novosphingobium sp.
TGCGCTGGCCCACCCCCTAACCCCCTCCCGCCAGCGGGAGGGGGAACATTCGGGTCCTCCCTCACGCGGCTGCCGTCAGGTTGAGGAAGACATCCTCCAAATCCGGGTCTCGCGTGACCACATCCACGATGGAGAGGCCGCTATCCTGCACCGCGCTCAACACCTGCCCGGCGTTAGCACGGTCCTTCATGTAGGTGATGGTGAGGGTGCGGGGGTCGCTCAGCTCTACCTTCTCGAAACACGGAGCATCCGGGGCGGCAGTGATGTCCCGGTCCACCGTTACCTGCACTACCTTTTCCTGCGCCATGGCGATCAGCTCGCGGGTCGGTTTGTCGGTGATCAATCGGCCATGATTGATGATGCCGATCCGGTCGCACAGCTCTTCGGCTTCTTCGAGATAATGCGTCGTGAGGACGATGGTCACGCCCTGTGCGTTGAGTTCGCGGACATAGGCCCAGAGCTGCTGGCGAAGTTGCACGTCCACGCCTGCGGTGGGTTCGTCCAGCACGAGGATAGGTGGCGAGTGCACCATCGCCTTGGCGACCAGCAGGCGGCGCTTCATGCCGCCGGACAGGGTGCGGGCATAGGCGTTGGCCTTGTCCTCCAGATGGACGGCGCGGAGCAGTTCGAGCGAGCGGCGGCGCTCCTTGGGCACGCCATAATAGCCTGCCTGGTTTTCCAGCGTCTCGAACGGCGTGAAGAAGGGATCGAAGACGATTTCCTGCGGCACGATGCCGATGCTGTTCTTGGCATTGCGGGGGTTCTGGTCGATGTCGAAGCCCCAGATCTTCGCGGTGCCTCCGGTCTTGTTGACGAGGCCAGCAAGGATGTTGATCGTGGTCGACTTGCCCGCGCCGTTGGGGCCGAGAAGCCCGTAGATCTGGCCGCGCGGGATAGTGAGGCTGATATCGTCCAGCGCGCGCTTGCCGCCCGCATATACCTTGGTGAGGTTGGTGATCTCGATCGCGGCTTGGGTCGTTTCGGTCATGGCTGATCTCTATGGGGATCGCGGGCGGGTAAGGAAAGAGGTGGGTGAGGCGAAGTTCACACTGTTGTCGGGCGATTTGGGCGCAAAGCAACGGGACGGCATCGGCGGAGAGTCGGAAACGCGACAGGTGCGCGACGGGATCAGGACGGGGCGCGGCGGGGGCGAGCGGGCGTTTCCAGTGCGAAGGGATCGGCCATGCGAGCGGCGTGAATCTTGAGCGCGTCGGTCCAGCAGCGGTCGAAGGCGGTGTCGGCGAGGCGTTGGCGCAGGCGGTGGGCACTGGATCGCGACATGCCGACCGATCGCGCGGCATGGGAGACATTGCCGGTTTCGAGCAGGGCGGTGAGGAAGAGGCGCTGCCGGGCTGGGGTCCAGCGGCCGTGGCTGAATTGCGGCGTCAGGTCAGGCGCGGCGGGCGGGGCGGAGAGGGGCTGTTCCATCCGACAGGATAGATCAGGGGAAATCCTATTTTGGAAGGATGATATTGATGCGCTCGGGCAAGAGCCTTCGCTTTGCTCAGGCGAGGGCTTCGACTTCGCTCAGCCTGAACGGGGTGAGGAGCTAGAGCATCGCGCGCAAAAGCCTGTCCTGAGCTCGTCGAAGGGTGGGAACCGGTTTTGCGCGAAAAACGATGCGACAACAAAGAACTAGGGCACGCGTCCTGCGTCTGATTAAAATGCAGCGTGCTCTAGAATTCATCGGCGATGTCGATGAGGCCTAGCATTTTGCGCGGCGCGATTTCCCGCCAGCTTTTGGCCAGCCGATCCTCGATATGATCCCAGTCGGTGTCGCCAAGGTCGAGGCGGATGCCTACCCAGCCGTCGCCAAAATAGGCGGGGCGGAAATAGCGGGCTGGGTCGCTGTCCATCAGCATCGCCTGTTCTTCGGGCGCGGTGGTCTTGACGAGCAGGGCGGTGATGCCGTCGCCATGATGGTCATGGCTGAAATAGGCGAATTTCTTGCCCCTTTCGATGCCGAAGCAGGGCATTCCGTGGGAGGTGACCTCGTCCGCCTGGGGGAGGGCGAGGGCGCGTTCGCGGACTTTGGCGAGCAGCCATTCGGGCTTCCGCTCGCGCGTGACGAAATCCGCTAGGGTGCGGGAATAAAGCTGATGTTCGGCGATGAGGATGCGGGCGGCTAGGCTGTCGGCGGTGTCGCCGGGGAGGATGGCGACTTCCGTCTGGGCGAGCACGGGGCCGTCGTCCAGTTCGCTGGTGACGACATGGACGGAGCAGCCTGCATGGCTGTCGCCCGCGTCGAGCGCTTTCTGGTGGGTGTCGAGGCCCTTATATTTGGGGAGGAGGCTGGGATGGATGTTGAGCATCCGGTTTTCCCAACCCGCCACGAACTCGGGGGAGAGGAGGCGCATGTAACCGGCTAGGGCGACATAGTCTGCGCCTGCCTTGCGTAGCTGCGCGGCGATGATCTGGTCGAATTCGGCGCGCTTGAGGCCCTTGTGGCTTTGGGCGAAGGTGGGGATGCCTTCTGCGCTGGCGAGGGTGAGGCCAGCGGCTTCCGGGTCGTTGGCGGCGACGAGGACGATCTCATAGGGGCAGGTGGGGTGTTTGGCGGCATAGAGCAGTGCCGCCATGTTGGACCCTCGCCCGGAAATCAGGATGCCGACTTTGGCCTTTTGCATGAGCAGAACTCCCCTTCCGCTTGGGGGAGGGGTCGGGGAGGACCCATTGGGCCGACCCTGTGACATGCCCACCCCTAACCCCTCCCGCCTGCGGGAGGGGGACTGGTTGATTATCCCAAGTGCGTCGCGGTCCAGTCGGCCTTGGCGCTCCAGGTTTCCTGGCTGCCCTTGACCGTGCAGCCCTTTTCGCCAGCCTCTACCACGCCGACGCGGATGACGGTTTCGCCTGCGGCTTCGAGTTCGGCGGTGACGGCGTCCGCTGCGTCAGCGTCTACTGCCAGCACCATGCCGAGGCCGCAGTTGAAGGTGCGGGCCATTTCTTCCGGCTCGATATGGCCCTGGGCCTGGAGGAAGGCCATGAGGCGGGGCTGTTCCCAACCGTCGGCGTCCACCACGGCATGGCAACCTTCGGGCAGGACGCGGGGGATGTTTTCCAGGAGGCCGCCGCCGGTGATGTGGGCGAGCGCGTTGATCTTGCCGCCGCGGACCAGCGGCAGGAGCGCCTTTACATAGATGCGCGTCGGCGCCATCAGCGCGTCGATCAGCAGCACTTCATTGTCGAAGATGGCGGGACGGTCGAGCTTCCAGCCTTTGTCGGCGGCGAGGCGGCGGACGAGGGAGAAGCCGTTGGAGTGGACGCCCGAGGAGGTGAGGCCGAGGAGCACGTCGCCTGCCTTCACCTTGTTGCCGGTAAGGGCCTGGCTGCGTTCCACCGCGCCGACGCAGAATCCGGCGAGGTCATAGTCGCCAGCGGCGTACATGCCCGGCATTTCGGCGGTTTCGCCGCCAATCAGCGCGCATCCGGCTTGCTTGCAGCCTTCGGCGATGCCAGCAATCACGCGTTCAGCGACGCCGCTCTCCAACTTGCCGGTGGCGTAATAGTCGAGGAAGAAAAGCGGCTCTGCGCCCTGCACGATAAGGTCGTTCGCGCACATGGCCACAAGGTCGATGCCGACGCCGTCATGGGCATTGTGGTCGATAGCGAGCTTGAGCTTCGTGCCGACGCCGTCATTGGCCGCGACGAGCAGAGGGTCGTCATAGCCAGCGGCTTTGAGGTCGAAGAAACCGCCAAAGCCGCCCAGTTCGGCGTCTGCGCCAGGACGGCGGGTCGCCTTGGCCAGGGGGGCGATGGCACGGACCAGCGCATTGCCTGCCGCGATGTCCACGCCAGCCTTGGCGTAGCTGTAGGATTCGGTGTCGCTCATGGTTGGCCCCACTAGAACAATGACGCGGAAAACGGAACGGCAAATGGGTTGCCGCTTGGCAGATGGGGGAAATCCCGCCAAAAGGGCGCGCGTGAGCCTGTCCACTGCCTTCCAAAGCCAGATTTTCCGGCCTTCTTCGCTGCTTCGCCGCTTGTCGCGGCCCGTCCAGATTCTGGGCGCGATCATGCTGGGGCTCGCGGCTGCGGCCCTGTTTGCGCAGATGGAGGGCGAGCGCGGCGTGCCGCCGATCGCCAGCGGTGGCGACTATCAGGTGGGCGGCATCAAGGTCGATGTGATGGGCAAGGACGCGAGCAGCGCGCGGCAAGCGGGCTGGCGGCTGGCGCAGCGGCAGGGCTGGCGGATGCTGTGGACGCGCACCCACGGCGCGGCGGGCGTGCCGAACCTGTCCGATTCGCAGCTTGAGGCGATGATCTCCGGCGTCGAGATCGAATATGAGCAGATCGGGCCGACGCGTTATGTCGCGACGCTTGGCATATTGTTCGACCGGGCGCGGACGGGGCAATTGCTGGGCGTGTCGGGCCATGTCATGCGTTCGCCGCCGCTGCTGGTCATTCCAGTGATGTGGGACGGCGGGTCGGCTGTTTCCTATGAGCGGATCAATGAGTGGCAGAAGGCGTGGGCGCGGTTCCGCACCGGGGACAGCGCGATCGACTATGTGCGCGTCGCCGGATCGATCGCTGATCCGATCCTGCTGAATGCGGGCCAGGTGGGGCGGCGCGGGCGGCTGTGGTGGCGCGTGCTGCTGGACCAATATGGCGCGGCCGACGTGGTGGTGCCGATCGCCCGGTTGCAACGGGAATATCCGGGCGGCCCGGTAAGGGGCACGTTCACCGCGCGCTATGGGCCGGATGACACGCTTATCGGCAGCTTCTCGCTTCGTGCATCGGCCGAAAGCGCGCTTCCGCAGATGATGGATGAGGCCGCGCGGCGGATCGACCAGCTTTATACAGCCGCGCTCAACGATGGTCGCCTGCGGCCCGACCCGTCGCTGATCATCGAGGAGCCGGTCAATCCCGACGCGCTCGAGATCGAGAATGCGACCGAGCAGCCGCTGGAGACGCTGGAGACGCCAACGCCGTCTGCGACCACCAGCAGCTTTTCGATCCAGTTCGATACGCCCGATGTCGGATCGGTGGCGCAGGGCGAGGCGGCGGTTCGGTCTATCCTGGGCGTCAGGTCGGCGGCGACGAGCAGCCTTGCGCTGGGGGGCACGTCGGTGATGCAGGTGAGCTTCGACGGCAGTGTCGAAGCGTTGCGCGCCGGGCTTCAGGCGCGAGGGTTCACCGTGACGGGCTCCGGCAATGCGCTGCGCATCCGCCGGGGCGGTGCGGCGGCACCTGCCGGAGCGGGAGCGGGGACGTCAGCGCCGCAATGAGCCAGATCAGCCTGCCGTTCGAATGGCCAGGGCAGGGAATGGACGATGACTTCCTGGTCAGCGACGCCAATCATGTCGCCGTTCGCCATCTGGAAAATTGGCGCGAATGGCCCTTGGCGATCAGCGTCCTGAGCGGTCCGGCCCGGTCGGGGCGGTCGATGCTGGGCCGCCGCTTCGCCGCGATGAGCGGGGGCATGGTGATCGACGATGCGCAAGGACAGGAGGACCGGCTGCTGTTCAACGCCTGGAACGATGCGCAGACGAGCGCCAAGCCGCTGCTGCTGATCGGGGACAGCGCGCCGACGCTGTGGGACGTGGCGCTGCCGGACCTGCGGTCGCGCCTTGCCGCCGCGCCGCATGTGGCGATCGAGCAGCCGGACGAGCCGCTCGCCCGCGCACTTGTCGAACGGGCGCTGGGCCGGGCTGGATCGCGATATGCACAGGATTTGCCCGACTGGCTGCTCCGCCGGATCGAGCGCAGCTATGCCGCTATCGTCGAGGTGACGCGCCTGCTTAACGAGGCGGCATTGTCATCGGGACGTAAGATTTCCGTCGCTATGGCCAAAGAGAGTCTGCAAGCGGCTGGTTTCTTGCCTATAGTGGCGGACGATCCGCACCCCTCATCATAGTGAGAGAGACGTGGCCGAAGCTGATCCGTCCGCCAGCCTGACACTGCCCACCGACCGCTATTTCAACCGGGAGCTGTCCTGGCTGGCGTTCAACCAGCGCGTGCTGGAGGAGGCGATGAACCGCGCGCATCCGCTGCTGGAGCGGCTGCGTTTCCTGTCGATTTCTGGGGCGAACCTGGACGAATTTTTCAGCGTGCGCGTGGCGGGCCTGAAAGGGCAGCAGCTGCAGGATGTCGACATGCGGTCGGCCGATGGGCTAACTCCCGCGCAGCAGCTTGCCGCGATCGCCGATGAGACCGCGCGGCTGATGACGGCGCAGCAGAAGGTCTGGGGCGCGCTGCATGGTGAACTGACGCAGGTCGGGATCGAGGTGATGGGGCCCGCCAGCGAGATCGATGCGGGCAGCGAGACATGGCTGCGGGAGCATTTCCTGAGCCAGGTCTTTCCGATCCTCACGCCACAGGCGCTCGACCCGGCGCATCCCTTTCCCTTCATCCCCAACCAGGGGCTGTCGATCGTCTTCGATCTGGAGCGGCTGTCGGACAAGCAGCCGATCCGCGAACTGGTGATGATCCCGTCCTCGCTGGCCCGCTTTGTTCGGGTGCCGGGCACCCCGGCGCGCTACATGGCGCTGGAGGCGGTGATCCGCCGCTTTTCGGGCGACCTCTTCCCCGGCTATCGGGTGCGCAACAGCGGTGTGTTCCGCATCATTCGCGACTCCGATATCGAGATCGAGGAAGAGGCGGAGGATCTGGTCCGCTATTTCCGCAGCGCCATCAAGCGCCGCCGCCGGGGCCGCGTGATCCGCATGGAGATCGAGGAGCGCATTCCCGAGCCGGTCGAGGAAATGTTGCAGGACATGCTGCAGGGGCATGAGGCGATCATTGCCGAGGTCGAGGGCTTTGTCGGCATCGGCGACCTGAGCGGCATTGTCGATGAGGATCGGCCCGACCTGAAGTTCGAACCCTATGCGCCGCGATTCCCTGAACGAATCCGCGAATATGGCGGGGATTGCTTTGCGGCGATCCGGGCGAAGGACATTGTGGTCCATCACCCATATGAAGCGTTCGATGTGGTCGTTTCGTTTCTGAAACAAGCGGCGTCCGACCCCGACGTCGTGGCGATCAAGCAGACGCTGTACCGCGCGGGCAAGCAGTCGGCGATCATCCGCGCGCTGATCGATGCGGCGGAGGCGGGCAAGTCGGTGACGGCGGTGGTGGAGCTGAAGGCGCGGTTCGACGAGGAACAGAACCTGATGTGGGCCGACGCGCTGGAACGCGCGGGCGTGCAGGTGGTCTATGGCTTCATCGACTGGAAGACCCATGCCAAGGTGTCGATGGTTGTCCGCCGCGAAGGCGAGGCGTTCCGCACCTACTGCCATTTCGGCACGGGCAATTATCACCCCGTCACCGCGCGCATCTATACCGATTTGAGCTTCTTCACCGCCGATCCCGCTTATGGCCGGGATGCCGCCGCGCTGTTCAATTACATCACCGGCTATGTCGAGCCGCAGAGCCTCGAAAAGCTGGTGATGAGCCCGCGCGACCTGCGCAATCGCCTCTGCCAGCTGATCGAGGCGGAGATCGAGCATGTCCGCGCCGGGCGGCCGGGCAATATCTGGGCGAAGATGAACTCGCTGGTCGATCCGGCGATCATCGAGAAGCTCTATGCCGCCAGCAATGCGGGGGTCGAGATCGACCTTATCGTGCGGGGCATATGCTGCCTGCGGCCGGGGGTGCCGGGGATGTCGGAGAATATCCGGGTGAAGTCGGTGGTCGGGCGTTTTCTGGAGCATAGCCGCATCACCGCTTTCGGCAATGGCAAGGCGCTGCCCAACAATGGCGCGAAGGTGTTCATCAGCTCGGCCGACTGGATGCCGAGGAACTTTGATCGCCGCGTCGAATTTCTTGCCCCTGTGGAGAATCCGACCGTTCACGACCAGATTTTGGACCAGGTGATGGTCGCCAACCTGATCGACACCGAACAGAGTTGGGAGCTGGACAGCGACGGCCATTATGACCGGCTCGACCCCACCGACCGGCCGTTCAACCTGCATCGCTATTTCATGACCAATCCGTCGCTGTCGGGCCGGGGGGCGGCGCTGGACAGCGTGGCGGTGCCGACGCTGCGCCTGCGCGGGCGGGCCTGAACGGTCATGAATTCGATGCTGAGCCAGGTGCGCGCCATCGCTGAAACGATGGTGACGTCGCCCGCCCATGCCAAGGCGCGCACGGCGATCATCGACATCGGGTCCAACAGCGTCCGCCTGGTCGTCTATGATGGGCCACGGCGTATTCCGTTTATCCTGTTCAATGAGAAGGTGATGGCCGGGTTGGGCGCATCGCTGGGCAAGACGGGGCGGATCGAGCCGGAGGCGATGGAGCGCGGGTTGCGAGCGGCGGGGCGCTTTGCCCATCTGTGCCGCGAAATGGATGTGCGGGACGTGCGCTGCGTCGCCACCGCCGCCGTGCGCGATGCCGCCAATGGTGATGAGTTCATCCGGCGCGCGCGGGACATGGGGCTTGAGGTCGAGCTGCTGTCAGGGGCGCAGGAGGCAGTGGCGGCGGCCTATGGCGTGCTGTCGGGAATACCGGGCGCTGACGGCATTGTCGGCGATCTGGGCGGCGGCAGTCTGGAGCTGGCGCGGGTGCGCGATGGCGCGGTGCATGAGACGATATCGCTGCCGCTGGGCGTGCTGCGCCTGCCGCAGATCCGGGCGAAGGGGCCGGGCGTGCTGGAGCGGCAGGTGAAGAAGATGCTGGCGAAGGCCGGCTGGGAGGCCGGGCCTGACCTGCCCTTTTATCTGGTGGGCGGGTCGTGGCGCGCGCTTGCCCGGTTCGACATGCAGCTGACCAGCTTTCCGCTGCCGGTCGTGCATCAATATGCGATGCCCGCCGCGCGCGCCGAGCAGTTGACGCGGATTGTGTCGCATGTGGGGCGAGCGCGGCTGAAGGATATTCCGGCGATCACGGGATCGCGAGTGCCGACTCTGCCCGATGCGGCGGCGTTGCTGTCGGTAGTGGTGCGGCAGTTGCAGTCCAGTGAGCTGATCGTGTCGGCCTATGGCCTGCGCGAGGGGCTGCTGTTCGAGGACTTGCCCGCCGACATCCGCCCGCATGACCCGCTGCTGGTCGCCGCCGAGGCGGAGGGTGAGGCGCAGGGGCGTTTTGCCGGCCATGGCGACATGATCGATCGCTGGATCGGGCCGTTGTTCCGGGACGATGAGCCGTCCTGGCGGCGTATCCGGCGGGCGGCTTGCCTGCTGGCCGATGTGGGCTGGCGCGCCAATCCGGATTTCCGCGCGGAGCGGGGGGTGGAGATTGCGCTGCACAGCAATTGGGTCGGGATTACGGCGTTCGAACGGGCGATGCTGGCGCAGGCGTTGCATAGCAATTTTGGCGGCTCATCCGTGCCGCCTGCCGGGATTGTGGGGCTGGCTTCGGCGGCGGCGTTGAAGCGGGCGACTTTGTGGGGGCTGGCGATCCGGCTGGGGCAGCGGCTGTCGGGCGGGGTCGAGGGGCCTTTGCTCGCGTCGAAGCTGGAGATGGATGGCGATACGCTGGAGTTGCGGTTGAAGGGCGTGGACATGGATTTGTTCGGCGAGGCGGTCGAGCGGCGGCAGCGGCATCTGGCGCAGGCTATGGGGGTTAAGTATCGGATGGCTTGGTGAGGGGAGTGGTGAAGGGCGGCCTGCTCCCTCTCCCCTTCAGGGGAGAGGGGAGCACACTCTCGGCTTTACAGGCCCCTCTCCCGCCATCGCTTCGCTCGGCACCCTCTCCCCTGAAGGGGAGAGGGGAAATGAAAGCATGCCCCACCAAACTTGCCCCCGCATCCATAAGCCCCTATTGCGCGCGCCCATGAACAGCAAGCACGCCCCCGATCCCGCTCTCCTCGCCAAGGCCGAAACGCTCGTGGAGGCGTTGCCCTATATGCAGCGCTATGCGGGGCAGACTTTTGTCGTGAAATATGGCGGCCATGCGATGGGTGATCCCGAAGCGGCGCGCGATTTTGCCGAGGACGTGGTGCTGATGAAGGCGGTCGGCATCAATGTCGTCGTCGTCCATGGCGGTGGGCCGCAGATCGGCGCGATGCTGAAGAAGCTGGGTGTCGAATCGCATTTCGTGAACGGCCTGCGCGTCACCGACAAGGAAACCGCGCAGATCGCCGAAATGGTGCTGGCGGGCTCCATCAACAAGGAAATCGTCGGCTGGATTTCCGGCGCGGGCGGTAAGGCTGTCGGCATTTCCGGCAAGGATGGCGGGCTCGTTCTGTGCGAGAAGGTCGGGAACACGCGCGCGCCTGATCCTAATTCGGGGATCGAGCGCAATGTTGACCTCGGCTTTGTCGGTGATCCGGTGAAGGTTGACCGGTCGATCCTCGACACGTTGACGCAGAGCGGTATCATTCCGGTCATCGCGCCGGTGGGGATCGGCGCTGACGGGCATACCTATAATGTGAATGCCGACACGATGGCGGGCGCGATCGCGGCGGAGCTTCAGACTTCGCGCTTCTTCCTGCTGACCGACGTTGCGGGCGTGCTGGACAAGCAGGGGCAGTTGCTGACCGACCTTGATCCGGCGGCGATCAAGGTGCTGCAAGAGGATGGCACGATCAGTGGCGGCATGATCCCGAAGCTGGAGACCTGCGTGAAAGCGGTTGAGGGTGGGGTGGACGCGGCCGTTATTCTGGATGGGCGGGTGCCGCATGCGATGCTGCTGGAGATTTTCACCAAGCGGGGTGCAGGGACTTTAGTGCGGCGGTGATATTGCCCCACCGTCATCCCAGCGCAGGCTGGGATCTCGGGCGGCGCCGCGCTTCTTCTCCTGAGATCCCAGCTTTCGCTGGGATGACGAAGTGGAGGGGATGGAAAAGAGGGGGACGCTGGGAAGGCGGCATGACGACAGGAACCCTTGTCCCACCCTCCCCGGCTCGGCTAGAGCAGCGGCAGTCAATTTGGAGACCGCATGGCCTACGCGCTGTATCAGATCATCGTCATCCTGCTCGATGTGCTGTGGTGGATCATCATCATCCAGGCGATCATGAGCTGGCTGATCGCTTTCAATGTCATCAACACGTCCAGTGACATCGTGCGCACGATCATCGTGGCGCTCGACCGAATGACGGCGCCGATCTACAATCCGATCCGCCGGGTGATGCCTGACCTGGGCGCGCTCGACCTGTCGCCGATGGTCGTGCTGCTCGCCATCCTGATCATCCGCCAGGCCATATTGCCGCCGATCTTCGGGCTGGTGTGAGCGTCTGGCGGCAGGACGGGAACGACCTGCTGCTATCCGTCCGCTTGACGCCGGGCGCGGCGCGGGAGGGTATAAGCGGGTGCTGGACCGACGAGAAAGACGCGCAGTGGCTGGGCGCGCGTGTTCGTGCCGTCGCGGAAAAGGGTAGGGCGAATGCGGCGCTGATCGCGCTGCTCGCCAAGGGGCTGGACTGGCCGCGGAGCGCGATTTCGCTGGAATCGGGTGACAGCAACCGGCTAAAGCGGCTGCGGATCAAGGGCGGTGCTGACGCGTTGGCGCGATTGGCAGCCATCATCAGGAAATGGGTTGAGGCAGCATGACCATCGGCAAGATCATCGACGGAAAGGCCTTTGCCGCCACGCTGCGCGCGAAGGTGGCGGACGGCGTATCCGCCTTCGTCGCGAGCACCGGGCGCAAGCCGGGGCTGGCCGTCGTGCTGGTGGGCGAGGACCCGGCGAGTTCCGTCTATGTCCGCAACAAGGGCAAGATGACGGTCGAAGCGGGCATGGAAAGCCTGGAGTTCAAGCTGCCCGCCAGCATCGGCGAGGAAGAATTGCTCGACCTGGTCGAGGAACTGAACGCCGATGACCGGGTAGACGGCATCCTCGTCCAGCTGCCACTGCCTGCCCATATCGATGAGGCGGCGGTGATTGGGGCGATCGACCCGGCCAAGGATGTGGACGGCTTCCATGTCGTCAATTCGGGTCGGCTGGCGACGGGGCAGGAGGCGCTGGTGCCCTGCACGCCGCTGGGCTGCATCATGCTGCTAAAGGATGAGTTGGGCGACCTGTCGGGGATGGAGGCGGTGGTCGTCGGCCGCTCCAACATCGTGGGTAAGCCCATGGCGCAGCTGCTGCTGGCCGAGAATTGCACCGTCACGATCGGGCATAGCCGCACGCGGGATCTGGCGTCGGTCGTGCATCGCGCCGACATCGTGGTGGCGGCGGTGGGCCGAGCCGAGATGGTGAAGGGTGAGTGGATCAAGCCGGGCGCGACCGTCATTGACGTGGGCATCAACCGGGTGACGGATACGGAGGACGGCAAGAGCCGGATCGTAGGCGACGTTGCCACGGCCGAGGCGCTGGCGCATGTGCGGGCGATTACGCCGGTGCCGGGAGGCGTTGGGCCGATGACGATCGCGGTGCTGCTGCGCAATACGCTGGTGGCGGCCCATGCCCGCGCGGGGCTGGCTAAGCCGGAGGGGCTGTGACGGCAAGGCGGGCCGTTCTGATCGCGGCTTGCCTTGTCGGGCTGGTCGCGGCGCGGGCGCCGATGCGGCATCAGCCTGATCCGAGTTCCGTCTTCGCCGCCGAGATCGCCTTTAATCGCCTGGCGCGGGACAAGGGGCAGTGGACCGCCTTTCGCGAAACCGCTGCCGATGATGCGGTGATGTTCGTGCCGCAGCGGGTGTTGGCGAAGCAATGGCTGAAGGGGCGGGCCGATCCGCCCAAGCCGGTCAGCTGGACGCCGTCCGTCATTCATGTGTCGTGCGACGGCAATCTGGCGGCGAGTACGGGCAATTGGCAGCGGCCGGATGGAACGGTCGGTTATTTCACGACGATCTGGCGGCGCGACAAGCAGGGCAGGTGGAAATGGGTGCTGGACCATGGCGACACGCTCGCCGCGCCGCGTGCCGCGCCGGAGTTTCTGGTGGGGAAGGTTGCCACCTGTAAGCGGGGCAAGGCGCCTGAGGGTGCGGGTGTCGAGGCGAAAGCGGGGGTGCCGCCTGCGGATGAGAGCTTGGTGTGGAGCGCGGAGGTTGCGCCTGATGGCGGGCGCCATGTCATGGTTCGGGTCTGGAACGGGACGGGCTATGAGGTGGTGATCGATGACAAGGTGACGGCGGGGGCATGATCGAGCTGTTCATCTCCGCCTTCGTCACGCTGTTCGTGGTCATCGATCCGCCGGGCTGCGCGCCCATCTATGCCAGCCTGACCACCGGCGCGAGCCATGCGCAGCGGCGGGCGATGGCGATCCGCGCGGTGGGGATCGCGGCGGTCATCCTGCTGATCTTCGCGCTGTGGGGCAAGCAGCTGCTGGGTGTGCTGGGCATTGCGCTCGACAGCTTCCGGATCGCGGGCGGGATCATGCTGTTCATCATCGCGATGGACATGGTGTTCGAAAAGCGCACGCAGCGGCGCGAGGACCGGGCGCACAAGATCGCGGAGACACCCGAGGTCGAGGACGTGTCGGTGTTCCCGATGGCGATGCCGATGATCGCCGGGCCGGGATCGATCGCCACGGTGATGCTGCTGATGTCGCAGGCCGACGGGATCAGCCAGCGGCTGGTGGTGATCGGTGCGGTGGTGGTGACGCTGGCGCTGATGCTGGGGGCATTGCTGGCGGCGGGGCCGATCATGGCGCGGCTGGGCAGCAAGATCGAGGCGGTGATTACGCGGCTTCTCGGAGTGCTGCTGGCCGCATTGGCTGCGCAGTTCGTGATCGATGGGTTGAAGGCGAGTTTTTGAGGTGCGGCACGCCGTCTGAGGTCCTTCTCCGTTCGGGCTGAGCCTGTCAAAGCTCTTTACTTCTTATGAAGAAAGAAGAGCCCTTCGACAGGCTCAGGTCGAACGGAGGAGAGGGTAAAGAAGCCGGGAGCGCTTGGGGCGCGTCCCGGCTTTTTTGGTCATGGCGGCAGGCTTTAGGCCCGGATGTCGCTTTCCGTAACCGGCGCGATCTTGATTTCCACGCGGCGGTTGCTGGCCTTGCCCTCGGCCGTGGCGTTGGAGGCGATGGGCTGGGTTTCGCCGAAGCCGCGCGTCGCGATGCGGGCCGACTGGACGCCGTGGCTGGTCAGATAGTCCGCGACCGATTGGGCGCGGCGTTCGGACAGGGTCTGGTTATAGGCGTCCGCGCCGTCGCTGTCGGTGTGGCCGTACACGTCGATATAGGTTTTGGGATATTGCGCCAACACGGACGACACTTCGTCCAGCGTCGGGCGGAACTGCGGCTGGACGGCGGCGCTGTCGGTGGTGAAGGTGATGCCGGACGGCATGCGCAGCACCAGATTGTCGCCGTCACGGATCACGTCGACGCCGCTGCCTGCGGTTTCCTCGCGCAGCTTGCGCTCCTGCGCGTCCATGTAAGCGCCGATGCCAGCACCCGCGACCGCGCCGATGCCTGCGCCCAGGATCTTTTCCGTACGGTCACGCTTGCCGCCGACCAGATCGCCCAGCAGATAGCCGCCGAGCGCGCCGCCGATGCCGCCGATCGCGGCCTTCGAAATCTGCCGCTGGCCGGTGTTGGGATCAGTCGTGCAGGCGGCGGTGGCGAGCATGGCGGCTAGTCCCGCCGTACCCAGGATGCGATGAGAAATCCGCATAGATTTGAGTTCCCTTATTTATCTTGCACCCGAAAGCGCGGATGCAGGCCCCAATCATCGAACCGGGGCTTTTGTTCCACCAGCGAACTGAACCCCACATGATGCAACGGTTGTGAAATTGTAAGAAACAGGGTTATAGGGCGTAGCTGACCACCATGGCCACGATCCCCCCGCACGCTCCGACGCCCTTTCCCTGGGTAGACATCGTCATCATTCTGGCGCTCGTCGCGCTGAACGGCGTCTTCGCCATGTCGGAACTGGCGATCGTATCCGCCCGCCGCCCGCGCTTGCAGGCGATGGAAAAGGCGGGGCGGCGTGGCGCGCACACGGCGCTGATGCTGGCGAGCGATCCCGGCAAGTTCCTGTCCACCGTCCAGATCGGCATCACCCTGATCGGCATCGTCGCGGGTGCCTATTCCGGCGCGAGCCTGGGTGGGCCGGTGGGTGAGCGGTTGCAGCTGTTGGGCCTGTCGCCCAACGTTGCCGAAAATCTCGGCTTTGCGGTCGTCATCGGCCTGACGACCTACGCGTCGCTGATCATCGGTGAGCTGGTGCCCAAGCAGTTCGCGTTGCGCGCGCCTGAGCCGATCGCCGTTATCATGGCGACGCCGATGCTGTGGCTGGCGAAGATCACCGCGCCCATCGTGTGGGTACTGGACGGGTCGAGCGCGCTCATTTTCCGCCTGCTGCGCATGACGCGGGAGTCGGAACATCATGTGACGGCCGAGGAACTGCACCTGATCGTGGCGGAGGCGAGCCGGTCGGGCGTGATCGAGGAAAGCGAACGCGCGATCATTTCGGGCGTCGTGCGGCTGGCTGACCGACCGGTGCGCGAAGTCATGACGCCGCGCATGGACGTCGACTGGATCGACATCAACGCGGACGATGAGACGATTCGGGCGCGGCTGCTGGAAACGCCGCACACACGGCTTCCAGTGGGCCGGGGAACCGTCGAGGATATTATCGGCGTGGTGCAGGCGCGCGACATCATGACGGCGCTGTTCCGGGGAGAGCGGCTGGACGTCGGATCGCTGATGCGGCGGGTCGAGGTCGTTCCCGATCAGGTCGATGCCATGGATGCGCTCGAAGTGTTGCGCCGTGCCGATGTGCCCATGGTGATGGTGCATGACGAATATGGCCATTTCGAAGGCATCGCGACGCCTGCCGACCTGCTGTCCGCCATCGCGGGCCACTTCGCGTCCGACCGCGACCTGCATGACGAGCCGGACGTGGTGGAACGGGAGGATGGTAGCTTGCTGGTGTCGGGGCAGATGCCGGTGGACTTGCTCGCGGATCGGATCGGCATCGACCTGCCCGAGGACCGTGATTATGCCACGGTTGCGGGCCATGCATTGTGGTTGCTCAAGCGATTGCCGGAAGTGGGCGACTTTATCGAGGACCAGGGTTGGCGGTTTGAGATCGTCGATATGGATGGGCGGAAGATTGATAAGCTGTTGGTGGCGGAGCGGTAGGGCGGCGTTTAGCTGAGTCGTCGGACGGTGTTGTCTTCGTCATCCCAGCGGAGGCTGGGATCTTGTAAGGCTGGGTTGAGCGTCTGTCGTGAGATGCCAGCCTGCGCTGGCATGACGGATGGGGTGTCGGTTGGCGACCAGTTGCAGGCCAGATGAGGTCCTGCCATGCTGTTTCGATGCAGACATTCATAGCTCGCACTTGCTTGTCTTTATCGCTGCTGGCCATTGGCACCGCTGCGATCGCTCAGAAGAACCAAAAGCTGACAGTTGAGGCGCAACGGCAGTGTTTGGTTAGCGGCGGAAAACTGGCCACAATGGGATTGTCAGGAAACCAAGGATGCGTGCACCCGACTCCAGATGCTGGAAAGTCCTGCACCGATGGGACGCAATGCACGGCAGGGTGTTTCCTCGACGAGCGCCAGGCGAGTTTTAAAAGGCCCAAAGCGGGAGCAAAAGTAGCTGGTGTGTGTGCCCCAACAGACTTTCCCTTCGGTTGTAGGACCGCCGTCGTAAATGGGAAGGCGGGGATTGGCTTGTGCGTAGACTGAGCGTCAGCTTCACGGCGCTGTAATCTTTAAGCGGCCCTTGTGCTTTCCACACATCGACGACATTTCCCTCTCCCCTTCAGGGGAGAGGGTGCCGAGCATGGCGAAGGCGGGAGAGGGGGGCGAGCGACGTTTCCTCTTTCCCCGGCCTCGATGAGACGCACGCGCCTCTCATCGACCCCTGAAGGGGCGAGGGAGAAGGTTGGGGTGGGTGGACGAAACGCGCTTCCGGGCTTGCCGTTGACGACCAGCTCCGGCGTTGCGCTGGCCCACCCCCTGACCCCCTCCCGCTCGCGGGAGGGGGAATGGCGGCGACGCTAGGCCGGGCGCAGCGCTCTTGAGCATTTGGCATAGCGACATTGCCGCTGGAAAGCCGTAGCTGATCCAGGCATCCCCAAAAACACAACGGGCGCGGCAAGCAGTGCCGCGCCCGTCAGGTGCATTGGGAGGGACTAGCCCCTCAGCTATTATTTGCCAGCAGCAGCGGGTCCAGTCGCCGGGGCGGCGTTGGCTGGGGCCTTGCCTTCGACGCTTTCGGCTGCGTTCGTCGCGTTGCCCGCGGCTTCAGCTGGTGTCGCGCTGGCGTCGGCGGGTGCCGCGTCGGCGGCGGGCAGCGGCAGGTTGGAGCCCTGCGTGTTCATCCAGGCGATGAGGTTCGCGCGGTCGGCCGGGTTGCCGAGGCCAGCGAAGGTCATCTTGGTGCCGGGCGCGAATTCGCGCGGGCTCTTCAGCCAATGGTCAAGATTTTCGAAAGTCCAGTTGCCGCCCTTGCCCTTCAGCGCATCAGAGAAGGCGAAGCCGCCCTTGCCCTGGCCGATGGGTTCGCCGACGGTCGCGTAGAGGTTGGGGCCGATGCCGTTGGCGCCGCCCTGGTTGACGGTGTGGCACGCGGCGCACTTGGCGAAGACCTTTTCACCGGCGGCGACGTCCGCGCTGGCGAGGAGCGTGTTGAGGCCAGGACCAGCAGCAGCGCCGCCTTCACCTTCGGCCTCTACGCCTTCGATCGCATAGCCCATCTTCTCGGGCCGTTCGGCGTGGAAAATTTTGGAGCTGACGATGCCGCCACCCAGCGCAATGATTCCCGCAAACAACGCCCAGCCTGCAACGGTGTTGAAACGATCACTCATTTCGCTTGAATTCCCTTGAATTTCTGTTCTGGCGGCTTGGTTTCCGCGCCCCCTCTAGCGCGCTGCCATAATGGCGCAAGAGCGAACGTGCAAGCATGGTTGAACTGCGGGGTGTCCGGGCCGTGCGTGGCCAGGCGCCCGTTACGCTTGCGCGCGGGGGGAGGAGTGCCTAAGCGCGCTGCATCCATGGAAAACTATCCTGCCCCCGCCCGCGCGCTGGTCGCGGAACTCGCCGAAAAGGCCGCAGCCGACCCGTCGCGCGCCATCGCCTATCAAGGTGCGCCGGGCGCAAATTCGCACCTTGCCGCGCTTGGATATGCGCCGGATTGGGTGCCGCTGCCCTGCTTTGCCTTTGAAGATGCGATCGACGCGGTGCGCAATGGTCAGGCGGCGCGGGCGATCATTCCGATCGAAAACAGCCTGCATGGGCGCGTTGCCGACATGCATTTCCTGCTGCCCGAATCGGGGCTGCACATCGTTGACGAATATTTCCTGCGCATCCGCCATTGCCTGATGGCGGTGGATGGCAGTCCGGTCAAAAGCGCGATCAGCCATCCGCAAGCCCTGGGGCAATGCCGCCATTATTTGCGCGAGCGGGGCATTCAGCCGGTCACCTATGCCGATACGGCAGGTGCGGCGGCGCTGGTGGCGGAATCGCGCAAGCCCGGCGAGGGCGCGGTGGCGCCCTATCTGGCGGCCGAGCTCTATGGCCTCAAGATGGTCGCGGAGAATATCGAGGATAGCGACGACAATATGACGCGCTTCCTGGTGCTGTCGCGCGAGCCGCAGATGCCGGAAGCCGACGACACGTCAGTGATGACGACATTCCTGTTCGAAGTGAAGAATGTGCCCGCCGCGCTGTACAAGGCGATGGGCGGTTTTGCGACGAACGGCGTCAACATGACGAAGCTGGAAAGCTACCAGCGGGGCGCGAGCTTCGCTGCGACCGAGTTTTTCTGCGACATCGAAGGCATGCCGGGCGATCCCGCCGTCGATCGGGCACTCGCCGAGCTGGAATTCCACAGCAAGTGGGTGCGGATGCTGGGCAGCTATCGGCAGGCCCGGCCGCGGACTTGATAGGGTGACGGGCCGGGTGGTGCCGCTTATAGTCGATCCCATGCTGGCCGCGATCCTTCTTTCCGCTCTTGCCATGAGCGCGATCGTGGCGGTGCGTTACCTTATCACCAGTGGTGGCTTTGCGCTGGCGACCCGCGTGCGGCAGCCGGGGCTTTATGCGGAGCTCGACCCCCAGATCCGGCGGGAGATTGCATGGTCGCTGGCGTCCGCATTGATATACGGCATTCCGGCGGGCGTGGTCGCCTGGGGATGGCAGGCGCAAGGGTGGACGCGCATTTACACCGATGCGAGCGCCTATCCGCTCTGGTATCTGCCGGTTTCGGTGCTGCTCTACCTCGCGGCGCATGACAGCTGGTTTTACTGGACGCATCGCTGGATGCACCAGCCGCGCCTGTTCCGTGCTGCCCATGCGGTGCATCATGCGAGCCGTCCGCCCACGGCCTGGGCAGCGATGAGCTTTCACCCATGGGAGGCGTTGAGCGGCGCGATCGTCATTCCGGCGCTCGTCTTCCTGATCCCGATCCATGTCGCCGCGCTGGGATGCGTGCTGACGATCATGACGGTGATGGGCGTGTCCAACCATATGGGGTGGGAGATGTTCCCGCGCTGGATGGTGCAGGGGCGGGCGGGACAGTGGCTGATCACGGCCAGCCATCATCAGCGGCATCATGAACAATATGGTTGCAATTACGGGCTGTATTTCCGGGTGTGGGACCGGCTGTGCGGGACGGACCGGGGATTGGGCGAGTTCAAGAAAGGGCGTCGATGAGGGGGAAGTTGCTGCTGCTGGCGGGGGCGTTGATGATTTTGCCGGGCGCTGCTCCGCTGGACCCGTCCCAGCCGCTTAGCATCACCGTCGAAGGGCTGCGGTCGATGAAGGGCAATCTGCTCATCTGCGTGTCGCGGACGGCGGCCTATTTTCCCGATTGCAGCAAGGATCCGCAAAAGCGCCACCTGGTCGTCCCCGCGACGGCCGCGGCAATTCCCTTAGGGGAAATGGGACCGGGCACTTATGCCGTCGCGATCATCCATGATGAGAATGGCAACGGGAAGCTCGACACCTTTGCTGGCATCCCGCGCGAGGGCGTGGGCTTTTCCCGCAACCCGGCGATCCGCTTTGGCGCGCCCAGCTTCAAATCGGCGCAATTCACTATGGCCGGATCAGCGGCTCGTCAGACCATAAAGATCAAATATTTCCTCTAATTGATGTTAAGCGGAACCGTAATGGCAGCGAAACATTTTAGGCGCTGACCATATTCGTGGGAACAGGGGAATTATGAACCATCGTCAGATATTGTCCGCGGGCCTCGCCTTTATTGCGCTGGGCTCCGCCAGCACGGCTTTTGCGCAAGTAGAGGACAGCAATGTGCTGACGGTCGGGGTCGGCGCTGGCATCATTCCAAGCTATGAAGGGTCGGACGACTATCGCGTGATCCCTGTTCCGCAGCTGCGCGGCAAGGTGAGCGACTTTGCCTTCTGGACGCGGGGCCCGAGCCTCTATTTCGACGTCATTCCGAACCGTGGGCAGGATATCGATCTTCAGCTGGGGCCGATTGCTGGCGTCCGCTTCGACCGGTCCAGCATCAAGAATATCAAGGATGACGCGGTGCGGGCGCTGGGCGAGCGTGATGTGGCGGTGGAGCTGGGCGGCTTTGTCGGCATTGGCAAGACCGGCATCATCACCAGCGACTATGACAATCTGTCGGTGCGCGTGTCCATGACGAAGGACGTTGCGGGGGCGCATGGCAGCTATATTGTGACGCCTGCCATCGAATATTTCACCCCGCTTTCGACGCGCAGCTTCGTGGGGCTGGGTGTTTCGGCGGACTATGTCGGCAAGAAATATGGCCGCTATTATTATGATGTCGATGCAGCGGGGGCTTTTGCGTCCGGCTTGCCCGAATATTCGCGCGCGGGCGAAGGCTCGGGCTTCAAGAAGATCGGCGTCAACCTGACCGGCGGCGTGTCCTTGTCGGGTGACATTCGCAAGGGCTGGGCCTTGTTCGCGCTCGGTGGTTATTCGCGCATGCTGGGCGACTATGCGGACTCGCCCGTTGTGAGCATCGCGGGTTCGAAGAACCAGTGGGTGGGCGCGGTCGGCGTCGGCTATACCTTCTGATCTTGTGCGGACAGGGTGACGCCCCACATAAGGCGCTGTATGGAGGCGGCACCCAACCGCAGCAAGGCAGGAGATTACGGCAGTGGCGACCCTAGGAATGAGCGACACCGATAAGGCAGCGGTGGAGGCGTTCCGCCGCGACGTCGTCGATCCGTCGCGCACCAGCCTGGTCATCGTCGATTTCTGGGCGGAATGGTGCGGGCCGTGCAAGCAGCTGACGCCCGTCATCGAGAAGGTCTGTGCCGAGTATGAGCCCAAGGGCGTCAAGCTGGTCAAGATCAACGTCGATGAGAATAAGTTCATCGCCGCGCAGTTCCGCGTCCAGTCGATCCCGACCGTCTATGCCGTGTTCCAGGGCCAGCCAGTCGCTGACCTGAGCCAGGCGCGAACCGAGGGGCAGCTGAAGCAATATCTCGACCAGTTGCTGGCGCAGTTGCCGATCGAATCGGACGAGAAGGCGCAGCTTGAAGAGATCGCGCCGCTTATCGAAATGGGTGAGGAACTGCTGGCGGGAGGCGAGCCTGACCGGGCGCTTTCCGTGTTCGAGCAGATCGGCCAGATGGTGCCCGACAATGCCGATGTGGCGTCGGGCCATGCGCGCGCTCTGGTGGCGCTGGCGCGCCTGGATGAGGCGGAGGCGGTGCTTGCGGCGCTGCCAGCGGACCTCGCCAAGGATCAGGCGGTGGACCGCGCTCGCGCCGCGATTGCGTTGGCGCGGGATGCAAAGCCGGTTGCGGATTTGTCCGGCATCGAGGCGAAGGTTGCCGCCAATCCCGACGATCATGACGCCCGCTTCGAACTGGCTGGTGGCCTGATGGCCAATGGCGATCGCGACCGCGCGGCCGAGGAATTGCTGGAAATCGTCCGCCGTGACCGGGAATGGAATGACGGCGCGGCGAAGGCGCAGCTGCTGAAGCTGTTCGAAGCGACTGGCCTTGAGGACCCGTGGGTCGCGGGGCAGCGGCGCAAATTGTCGCAAATCCTCTTTTCCTGACGGCGCGGCCGGTGAACCGCGCCCGCGTCTCGATCTTTCCTCTGCCGGGAGCCTTGTTGCTGCCGGGCATGGATTTGCCGCTGCATATATTCGAGCCGCGCTACCGGGCGATGATCCATGATGCGATGGCGCGCGACCGGCGCATCGGCATGATCCAGCCGCGCGGGGAAGGGGCCAAGCCCGCGCTTTATGATGTCGGCTGCCTTGGCCGCATCAGCGAGTTCGAAGTGCTGGATGACGGGCGTTTCAACATCATATTGGAAGGGCTGGCGCGCTTCCGGGTGATCCGCGAACTGGACGTCACCACGCAGTTTCGCCAGATCGAGGCGGATGTCGAGCAGGCGCCGGAGGATGAGGTGCTGCACGCGGTCGAACGTGCGGCGCTGGAGCAGGAATCGCGGCGTTTCGCCGAAGCGCTTGGCTATGTGGTCGACTGGACTGCCGTGTCGCGGCTTGACGACATGTCGCTGGTGAACGGCATCGCCCAGATCGCGCCATTTGATCCTGCGGCCAAGCAGACCCTGCTGGAAGCGGACACATTGAGCGAGCGATGCGATCGGATCATCCAGCTGATGCAGATTTTCGGCCGGATGGAGCCCGACGGCGGGGCGACGATGCAGTGAGCGCCACGATCGACGATTATCTGCTGAGCAAGCTGGTGTGTCCGGTGACGCGGACGCCGTTGCGCTGGGATGCGGAGCGGAGCGAACTGGTGTCGGAGGCGGCTGGCCTCGCCTTTCCGGTGCGCGATGGGGTTCCGGTGCTGGTCGTGCGGGAAGCGCGGGAGCTCTAACCTTTCGTCATCCCAGCGAACGCTGGGATCTCAGGAGGAGTCGGGCAGCGGGGGCCTGAGACCCCAGCCTGCGCTGGGGTGACGACGGATGAGTGGCGTGGAGGTTTTCGGACTTAGGATTTCAGCGCTGCCTCGATCAGACCGCGCGCTTCCTTGCTGTTCCAGTCCATCGCGCCGACGACGCGCAGCATTTCCTTCCCTTCCCGGTCGTACAGTACGGTCGTCGGCAACATGCCGGTGGCATAGTGGAAGCCGAACTGGTTTTCCGGATCGATGAAGCTTTTGAGGTGCGGCAGCGAGTGCTTGGCCAGGAAAGGCTTCACCGCGCTTTCGCCTTGGCTGTCCTGCGAGATGATGAGGACGGCCAGGCCCTTTGGTGCATAGGCCTTTGCCACGGCATCGAGCGTGGGCATTTCCGCCACGCAGGGCGCGCACCATGTGGCCCACAGGTTCACCAACACTGGTTTGCCCGCGAAATCTTGCAGGGTTGCATCCGTGCCGTCGGGACCTGCGATCGAGAAATTCGGGGCGGCGGTGCCAGCCTTCGACCGGTCGAGCGTGTAGCTGAAATCGCCCTTGCCCCTTTGCGGGGTGGCTGCACCCTCTCTTGGCGCCTCGCCGCTTGTCGGCGGGACTTGCGCGCTGCTATTGGCTTGATCTTGCCCCGCGCCCGGCGATTGCCTATCGCACGCGCCGAGGCCAGCCAGCAGGAGCAGAGTCATTACGCAGGGCAAGAACGATCGCACGGGAGACGGCTCCAACAGCATGTGGGGCGGACGCTTCGCAGCGGGCCCGGCTTCGGTCATGCGCGAGATAAATGCCTCCATCCCGTTCGACAAGCGATTGTGGAAGCAGGATATCGCAGGGTCGAAGGCGCATGTCGCGATGCTGGCCAAGCAGGGCATCGTTTCGGCGGAGGACGCGCAGGCGATCACCCAGGGGCTCGACACGATTGCGGCCGAATATGAAGCCAATGGCGTGCCGGTGAATTTGGACCTGGAAGACATCCACATGGTCACGGAGTCGCGGCTGGCCGAGTTGATCGGTCCGACGGCGGGGCGGCTGCACACGGCGCGGTCGCGCAATGATCAGGTGGCGACGGACTTTCGCCTGTGGGTGCGCGACGCGATCGATGAGGTGGCGGCGGGGCTTGAGGCGTTGCAACAGGCGCTGCTGGCCCGTGCGGAGGAGCATGCCGATGCGGTGATGCCGGGCTTCACGCACCTTCAGTCCGCACAGCCGGTGACGCTGGGCCATCATCTAATGGCCTATTTCGAGATGATCCGCCGCGACCGCAGCCGCTTTGCCGATGCGCGTGAGCGGCTGAATGAGTGTCCGCTGGGCGCGGCGGCGCTCGCGGGGACCGGCTTTCCGATCGATCGTCATGCGACGGCGGCGGCGCTGGGCTTTGCCAAGCCGACCGACAACAGCCTCGACAGCGTGAGCGACCGGGACTTCGCGCTCGACTATCTGATGGCGGCGACGCAATGCAGCCTGCATTTGTCGCGCCTTGCCGAAGAATTCATCATCTGGGCGAGCCAGCCCTTCGGCTTTGTGAAGCTGCCCGACGCCTATTCGACCGGCAGCTCGATCATGCCGCAGAAGCGCAACCCTGACGCTGCCGAACTGGTGCGCGGCCATGCCGGGCGGATCATGGGCTGCATGAATGCGCTGTGCGTGACGATGAAAGGCCTGCCGCTCGCTTATTCGAAGGACATGCAGGACGACAAGCCGCCGGTGTTCGAGGCGCATGACCTGCTTGGCCTTTCGATCGCGGCAATGACGGGGATGATCGAGACGGTGACGTTCCGCACCGACCGCATGCGCGGCCTTGCCGAGAGCGGCTTTGCTACCGCCACCGACTTGGCCGACTGGCTGGTGCGGGAGGCCAATGTGCCGTTCCGTGAAGCGCATCACATCACCGGTCGCGCGGTCGCGGCGGCAGAGAGCGCGGGCACGCCGCTCGCCGACCTGCCGATCGAGACGCTCAAAGCCATTGACGCCCGTATCGATGAGCGCATCTATGCCGTGCTGACGGTCGATGCATCGGTCGCCAGCCGCAAGAGCCATGGCGGCACCGCGCCCGATCAGGTCCGCGCGCGGATCGCCCAAGCGCGGGAGAAGACGGCATGAGGATCGCGATCAGCCGGAAAGCCGCTTTCGCCCTGCTGGCGCTGGGGCTTGCAGCCTGTGGCGGACGCCAGCCGCTGAAGCCGGTCGAGGGGCAGAAAATGCCTGCGGTGCCGGTGGGCGCGGCGGCTGCCCCGACTGCGCAGCAGCTGATGACCCCATCCATGCAGTCGCGGCCGGAACGCAGCGTTGATATTCTTTCGCAATCGGAAGAGCGCAAGGATGATCCGTTCGATCTGCCGCCTGAAAACCAGCCTTGATACGCTTCGCTAGGACAGACAAGCCTTGGACCATTTCGACTATGTGAACGGCGCCATGCATGTGGAGCAGGTGCCGATGGCCGACATCGCGCAGGCGGTGGGAACGCCGGTCTATATCTATTCGACGGCGACATTGACGCGGCACGTCAATGTCTTTCGCGACGCGCTGTCGCGGCTGGACGATCCGCTGATCGCTTTTGCGGTCAAGGCCAATCCCAACGGCGCGGTGCTGGCGACGCTGGCGAAGTTGGGCCTCGGCGCGGACGTGGTTTCGGGCGGCGAACTGCTGCGTGCGGTGGCGGCAGGCATCCCGGCCAATCGCATCGTCTTTTCGGGCGTCGGCAAGACGGCGGACGAGATGCGGCTGGCGCTGGAGCATGGCATTTTCCAGTTCAACCTGGAAAGCGAGCCGGAGGCGGAGATGCTGTCCGAAGTTGCGCTTTCGATGGGGAAGACGGCACCCGTCGCCTATCGCATCAACCCCGATGTGGACGCAGGCACCCACGCCAAGATTTCGACGGGCAAGTCCGAGAACAAGTTCGGCATTCCCTATGATCGGGCGCTGGAAAGCTATGCCGCTGCCCGAAATCTGCCGGGATTGGATGTGCAGGGTGTCGCGGTTCACATCGGTAGCCAGCTGACCGACCTTGCCCCGCTTGAGGCGGCCTTCGTCAAGGTTGGCGCGCTGATCGAGAGGCTGCGCGCCGAGGGGCATGCCATCCGCACCGCCGATCTGGGCGGCGGGCTCGGCGTTCCCTATGATCCATCGCTGCCCGTGCCGCCGCTGCCGCAAGCCTATGGCGAGATGGTGACGCGGGTGACGCAGGGCTGGAATGTGCGGCTGATGTTCGAGCCCGGCCGGGTCATTGTCGGCAATGCGGGCGCGCTGCTGTCGCGCGTGGTACGGGTCAAGCAGGGTGCGCAGGCGCCGTTCGTCATTGTCGACGCGGCGATGAATGACCTGATGCGGCCCAGCCTTTATGATGCCTGGCATGATATTCGCGCGGTTGATCCTTCCGGCGCGCGGGAGACTGCCAATGTCGTGGGCCCGGTGTGCGAGACCGGAGATACCTTTGCCATGCATCGCGACATGGATGTGGTGCAGGCGGGCGATCTGGTCGCCTTCATGACGGCGGGCGCATATGGCGCGACGATGGCGGGCACCTATAACAGCCGCCCGCTGACGCCCGAGGTGCTGGTGTCCGGCGACAAATGGGCGGTGGTTCGTGCCCGTCCGCCGATCGAGGCGCTGATCGAAGCGGACCAGATCCCGGACTGGGTGCTGGGCTGATGCAAAGCCTGCCCGTCTTCCTGGTGTTGAAGGGCAGGGCCGTCATCCTGACGGGCAGCGGCGAGGCCGTGGATGCCAAGCGGCGGCTGCTCGAACGGGCGAGCGCGCGCATCGTCGGTGAGGATGAGGACGCCGCCATCGCGATCGTTGCGGATGGCGACGAGGCGACGGTGGCGCGACTGAAGGCGCGGGGCGTGCTGGTGAACGCGACCGACCGGCCGGAGCTTTGCGACTTCACCTTGCCTGCGATCGTCGATCGGGAGCCGGTGCTGATCGCCATCGGCACTGGTGGCGCGTCGGCGGGGCTGGCGAAGGCATTGCGCCAGCGGATCGAAGCGCTTTTGCCGCAACGATTGGGCAGGCTCGCCACCGCCTTGTATGACGCACGCGCCGCCATTCGCGCGCGCTGGCCCGATGCGAGCGCGCGTCGCCGGGCGATCGATGCCGGGCTGCTGGCTGGCGGGCTGATCGACCCGATGCGGGACGATGCCGCCGATGCGGTGCCGCGCTGGCTGGCGGAGCAGGGGGACGCCGAACCTTCGCGCCTCGTTTCGCTGCGCCTGCTGTCGGGCGATCCCGATGACCTGACGCTCCGCGCGGCCCGGCTGCTGGGAGAGGCTGATCGCATCTATCATATGCCCGACGTGCCGCCCGCGATCCTTGATCGCGCGCGCGCCGATGCCGTGCGCATCCCTGCCACCGCGCCGCCGGAGACGCCGGGTGAAGGGCTTTCGCTGTGGCTGGAGATGCCGCGATGAGCCGGGTGTTCGTCTATAATAATGATGCGGCGCGCGAAATCTCGCTCGACGCCTTTTGCGCGCAGGCGGATCATGCCGTGTTCAGCTGGATCCATGCGGATGGCTGGCGGGAGGATGCGCAGAGCATCGTGTCGCGCTGCGACCATATGCCGCACGCCGCGTTGTCGGCACTGCTGGCACAGGAAACCCGGCCGCGTTGCACGTTGATGGCGCATGGCGCGCTCATCAACCTGCGCGGCCTTGGGGCGGATGAAGAGGCGGGCGGCGATCCTCTGGTGTCGATCCGGCTGTGGGCCGAACATGCGCGCGTCATCACCGTCAGCTACCGCCCACTCGCGGCGATGGAGCCGGTCGTAAAGCAGATGCTCGCCGGACAGATTCGCGATCCCGGAGACCTTATCGCCGCTTTTGCGCAGGAAATCACCGAAGCGCTCGACCCCGAAGTTGCCCAATTGGGCGATGATCTGGACGAGATCGAAAGCGCGATGAACGACAGCGGAGCGGCTGAGGTGCGGCGGCAGGTGTCCGAAATCCGTGCGTCGGCGATCAGCTACCGCCGGTTCATTGCGCCGCAGCGGCAGGCGCTGGAACGATTGTCGGCAGCGGATGCGACCTGGCTGCATCCCGACGACCGCTTGCATTTGCAGGAAGCGGCGGACCGCTGCGCCCGCATGGCGGAAGAATTGGAGGCGGTGCGCGAACGATCGGCGCTGGCGCATGAAGAATTGACCGACCTGCGCGCAGAGCAGATGAACCGGCAGGCGCTGATCATATCGGTGGTGGCGCTGGTCTTCCTGCCCCTGACCTTCCTCACTGGGCTGCTGGGAATGAACGTCAACGGCATCCCCTTTGCCCATGAGCCCTGGGCCTTTTGGGGCGTGGTCGCGGTCTGCGTCATCATGGCGGTGGGGATAGGCGGCTGGTTCGCCGCGACGCGCTGGCTGAAGCGGTAGAAAATGGCGCCAGGGTCAGGCCCGGCCAGCGCTCAGCCGCATGATCTCGTCGTTCAGCGCCTGAATCGATGATACAAGACGGGCGCGGTCGGCCTGTAATTCCTGCAGTGCGTCGCGTGTCTCGCCAAGTTCGACGGCGCGCCGCGCGATCCGGGCGTCGAGTTCGGCATTGTGGCGCGTGAGCGCGTCGATCTCGTCCGCGCGCTGGCAGAGATGGCGCAGGCGCGCGTCGAGGACGTCGAAGTCGAACGGCTTGGTGACATAATCATCCGCGCCAGCCTCCAGCGCCTCGACCACCCCGCCGCTGTCCTGCCGCCCCGCGATCATCACGAAGCTGGCCTGACCGGAAAGCCCCGCCCCGCGAATCTTCCGCATGGTGGCGATCGCTGGAAGCACGGCAAGCCCCATGTCGATGAGGATGACGTCCACCGGGCGGGCGAGAAGCCTGTTCAGCGCCACGAAGCCGTTTTCAGCCAGCGCCACGTCATAATGAAGATGGGAAAAGCGGCGCCCGATGACGGAGCGGGCCGTATCGTCTTCGTCGATCAGCAAAAGCCTGCGCCGGCGCAGAGGCCGCGCGCCCTCCGTCTTGTCGCTGTCCCGGCTGTCCATCGCACTGAAAAACTGCATGACGAGCATCTCCTTGCGCATCTTGATCTAGGATAAGCGCGCAAAAAAATGGTTAACGGAAGTCACGACAGGTTGGGCGCGTCTCCATCGGGCGCGTAGGCGCGGAGGAAACAGTCCACTGCGAACGAGACATCGGCATCGATCTGCCCGGCGGCGGGCGCCCGCATGTCGCCCCAGATCATTTGTTGATGACAGCCGGACAGGGTGAGCACGACAAGGGCGCGCGCCGCGAGCATCGCGTCGGCCCGCCGCAATTGCCCCTTTGCCATCGCCGCTTCAAGAAACCTGGCCAGCAGGTTTCGCGTGGAAAGCGGCGCAAGCTCCTGGAAGATCGCACCCATCTTGGGGAAGCGGCTTGCCTCCGCCGCAACCAGCCGGTGCAGCGCGATGGCGTCGGGCGACGTCACCTTGCGCAGCAGGTCGTGGCTGAAGCGCAGGAGGGTGGGTTCAAGTTCGCCTCCGGTATCAAGCAGTTCGGCGAGGCTCGCATGATAGACGCCGGTCGCGTCGCGCAGCACGGCGGCGAACAATTCTTCCTTGCCGGGGAAGTAGCTCCACAAGGTGCCCTTCGATCCGCCGAGTTCGGCAGCGATCGAAGACATGGTGGTTGCCGCGAAGCCATTTTCAAGGAATGATCGTTTGGCGACGGCGATAATGGCGTCGCGACGGTCGCGACGCCGGGCTTCGCGACGGGACAGGCAGGCATTGTCGGGGGAGGATGTCATGAAACCGTACCATATAGTACGACAATTTGGTTGACAAGTATCCGCAGCAGGCGCAAAGGCGGTTTTCATACCACATGGTACGGTTTCTTATGTCTTCACATCGCTTCACCCCGGGCCTGCGCACCGGAAGCCTGATGGCGGCGCTGGTGGCGCTGTCGGCCTGCGCCGCTGTTCCTGATCTGGGCAAAGCGCCCGAGCCACGGGCCGCCTCCAGCATCGCCGCGGCGCAGACGCTTGGCGAGGGTAGCGCGCTCTGGCCTGCAGACGGGTGGTGGAAAGCTTATGGCGACTCGCAGCTTGACGCGCTGATGGAGGAGGGGCTTGCCGCGTCCCCCGACCTTGCCGCCGCCGCCGCCCGGTTCCGCCAGGCAAGCGCCGCTGCGCAGCAGGCGGGGGCACCGTTAGCGCCTTCGCTCGATCTCAACGCATCGTCGGCCGCGACGAAGCAGAGCTATAATATGGGCTTCCCCAAGGATTTCGTGCCCAAGGGGTGGCTTGGCACCGGTCAGGTGGCGCTCGACTTCAATTTCGATCTTGATCTCTGGGGTCGTAATCGCGCGGCGCTCGCTGCGGCGACGTCGGAAACGGACGCCGCGCGCTTTGACGCGCAGCAGGCGCGGCTGGCGCTCACCACCGGCATTGGCGATGCCTATGCCGATCTGGCCCGGCTTTATGATGAAAGGGCGATCCAGGAACGCGCATTGGAGATCCGGTCGGCCAGCCAGAAATTGGTGGCGGAGCGGCAGCGCAACGGCCTGGAAACGCGGGGCAGCGTGCGGCAGGCCGATGCGACGGTCTCTGCCGCCCGTGCCGCTCTGGCGGGAATCGACCAGTCCATCGCGGTTCGGCGGCATCAGATCGCCGCGTTGATCGGGGCGGGGCCGGATCGCGGGCTTGCCATCACGCAGCCGCGTCTGGGCAGGCTCGCGGGTCTCGGCTTACCCGCCGATGTCACAACCAATCTGGTCGCTCGTCGCCCCGACGTTGCCGCCGCGCTCGCCCGGACAGAAGCGGCGGCCAAGCGCATCAAGGTGGCCCGCGCGGACTTCTTCCCGGCCATTCGCTTGAGCGCATTGGTCGGTGTGCAGTCGCTAGGCTACAACTCATCCTTCACCAGCCCTCCGCAAAGCAGCCCCCGCTCGTTCCTCGATACGCTGTTCAGCAAGGATTCGTTGTTCGGCAATGTCGGCCCGGCGATCAGCTTGCCGATCTTCCATGGCGGAGAATTGAGCGGCCGTTATCGGGGCGCGCGGGCGACGTTCGACGAAGCCGTGGCCAATTATGACCGCACCGTGCTGGGCGCTTATCGCGACGTCGCCGATGCCGTGACCGGCCGCCGCCTGCTGGAGCAGCGGCTGACGGAGTCCCGGGCGGCGCTGGCTGCTTCGGAAGAGGCCTATTCGATCGCGCAGAAGCGCTATCGCGGCGGCCTTTTCACCTTCCTCGACGTGCTGAATGTCGAGGACCAGCTGCTTTCCGCCCGCCAATCGGTCGCGGAGCTTGAAGCGCTCACCTTTTCCACAGACATTGCCCTCATTCGCGCGCTGGGCGGCGGTTTCGCCACCAGCGCCACATCGTCCAAGGACCTTTCCAATGGCTGATGCAGCCCCCGAATTCACCGCTGATACGGCCGGCAAGGACGCTGGCGGCGCCGACAAGAGCGCGCGGATGGAGCAGCGCAAGAAGTGGCTGCTCCGCCTCGCCCTTGCCGTGCTCGTCATCGGGGCGATCTACGTGCTCTGGTATCTGTTGGTCGGCCGCAACTATGTCAGCACCGACAATGCCTATGTGAATGCCGAGATCGCGCAGGTGACGCCGCTGATTTCCGCGCAGGCCACCGAAGTGCGGGTGACCGATACCCAGGCGGTGAAGCGCGGTGACATATTGGCGCGGCTGGACCCCACCAACGCGCGCATCGCGGTTGCCCAGGCGGAGGCCGACCTGGCCGAGGCGCGCCGCCGTTTCCGCCAGACCGCCGCCACCAGCACATCGCTGTCCGCGCAGGTGCAGGCGCGCGGCGCCGACATTGCGCAGGCGAACGCACAGCTTGCCGCTGCACAGGCCGATTATGACAAGGCGCGCATCGACCTTCAGCGGCGCGAGGCACTGTCGCCCGAGGGTGCGGTTTCGGGTGAAGAAGTGACCAGCGCGCGCAAGGCGTTCGCGGCGGCGCGGGCGGGCCTGGAGCAGGCGCGCGCAGGCGTGGCAACGGCGCGGGCGACCCAGGGCGCGGCCGCCGGGGAGCTTGCGGCCAATGATGCCCTGGTCAGCGGTTCGACCATCGAAACCGACCCTGCGGTGCTTGCCGCGAAGGCGAAGCTGGAAAATGCCCGGCTCGACCTTGGCCGCACGATCATTCGCGCGCCGATCGACGGCGTCGTCACCCGGCGGCAGGTGCAGGTCGGCCAGCGCGTGGCGCAGGGAAGTCCGATCATGAGCATCGTTCCCCTTGCCCAAGTCTATGTCGACGCCAATTTCAAGGAACGGCAGCTGCGGCAGGTGCGCATCGGCATGCCCGCCACCGTCATTGCCGACATTTATGGCGGGGACGTCGTCTATCATGGCAAGGTCATGGGCTTTTCCGGCGGCACCGGATCGTCGCTGGCGCTGATCCCGGCGCAGAATGCGACCGGCAACTGGATCAAGGTGGTCCAGCGCCTGCCGGTACGCATAGCGCTCGACCCGCGTGAACTGGCCGCCCATCCGCTGCGCGTAGGCCTCTCGACCGAGGTCGAGATCGACCTGTCGCGCCATTGAGGACGGGCGCGTGACCGAGGCAGCCGAGAAATTCTTCATGGACCCACGGCGGCGGATGCTTGCGGGGTTCGTGCTGGCGCTCAGCAATTTCATGGTCGTGCTCGACCTGACGATCGCAAATGTGTCGGTGCCGCATATTGCGGGGAATCTCGGCATCTCGGCTGACCAGGGTACCTGGATCATCACTTCCTACGCCGTGGCGGAAGCGATCTGCCTGCCGCTGACGGGCTGGCTGTCCCAGCGGTTCGGCACGGTCCGCCTGTTCATCGGCGGCATGATCGGCTTTGGCATATTTTCCTTACTGTGCGGCGTCTCGACGACGCTGGGCATGATCGTCGCGTGCCGGATCGGCCAAGGCATTTGCGGCGCGCCGCTGATGCCGATGTCGCAGACCCTGCTGATGCGCATCTATCCGCCCGAGCAGCGGGGCAAGGTGATGGGGCTATGGGCGATGACCACGTTGGCCGGGCCCGCGCTGGGGCCGATCATCGGCGGCTATATCAGCGACAATTGGAGCTGGCACTGGATCTTCTTCATCAACCTGCCGATTGCCGTCATATGCGTGTTCGCGGCGATCGCGCTGTTGGCGCCTGCTGAAACCGAGCGCAAGAAGCTGCCGATCGACTTTATCGGCTTGGCCCTGCTCGTCTTCTGGATCGGCTGCCTTCAGATCATGCTGGACACGGGCCGGGACCATGACTGGTTCGCTGATCCCACCATCCTGATGCTGGCCGTGCTGGCGGGGATCGGATTCCTGGTGTTCATCATCTGGGAGCTGACCGAAGAGCATCCGATCGTCGATCTGCGCGTCTTTCGCCATGTCGGCTTCACATCGGGCGTGCTGACCTATTCGCTCTGCTTCGGCGCCTATTTCGCGGGCATCGTGATCATTCCGCAATGGTTGCAGATATCGATGGGCTATACCGCGGTCTGGGCGGGGGTGGTGACCGCCTTCACCGCGACGACCTCCATCTTCGTGGCTCCGCTCGCGGGACGGGCGGTGAGCAGGGTGGATGTGCGCTTCCTGATTTCGGCTTCGGTGACCTGGATGGCCATCGTCACCATGTGGCGGGCAGGATGGACGACCGGCGCGGATTTCTGGACGCTCTCGCTGCCGCAGGTCGTGCAGGGTCTGGCCATGCCCTTCTTCATCATTCCGCTCACCACGCTGACGCTGGGTTCGGTCAATCCCGAAGAGACGGCATCGGCAGCAGGCATGCAGAATTTCCTGCGCACCATGGCGGTGGCGGTTTCGACTTCGATCGTGCTCACCGGCTGGGGCAATGGCCAGCGGACCGCGCGCAATGAAATGGTCTCCGCGCTCGCGCCGGACGTGGGTTCGCAACTGTCCGGCACTGGACTTTCCCCTGAGCAGACGCCGCAGATGATCGCCAATCTGGTGGATCAGCAGGCGACGGTGCTGTCGATGAACCATGTGTTCTTCATCGCTTCGATGGTGCTGTTCGTGGCGGCCGCGCTGGTCTGGGTCGCGCCCAAGCCGACCGCGCGCGTGGACATGTCGGCCGCGCACTAAGGCAGGCTGATTTCCCGGTCGATGCCGATGGCGCGCAGGAAGGCCGGGTCATGGCTGACCACGATCAGCGCGCCGTCATAGGCGAGCAGACCCTGTTCAATGGCGGCGATGCTGTCGATGTCGAGATGATTGGTCGGCTCGTCCAGCATCAGCAGCGGCGGCAGCGCCGCGCCGCCCAGCACGCAGGCGAGCCCCGCGCGCAGCAACTGCCCTCCGCTGAGGGTCCCCGCCTGCTGCAGCGCCAGGTCCGCGCGGAAACGAAAACGGGCGAGGGCGGCGCGCACCTCATTATGCGTGGCGTTGGGGTGCAGGCGCGCGAAATTGTCGGCGATGCTTTGGCTCGGATCGAGCAGTTCCACCTTCTGGTCCAGCAGCGCGCTGGCGACATGCCGATCGACCTTTCCCGACAGCGGCGGCAAGCTGCCTGCGATCACATGGAGCAGCGTGGATTTGCCCGCGCCATTGGGGCCGCTGATCGCGATCCGCTCCGGCCCGTTGATGGTGATGGACAGGTCGTTGAGGATGGGCGCATCGGGATCATGCCCGGCGATGACACGGTCCAGCGTGACGATGCGCTGGCCGGGAAGGACAGCGGTGGAGGGCAGGGCGACGGTCAGGCTTTCCACCACTTCGATCCGTTGCCGCGCGGCCATCGCCGCCTGCTCGGATTCGCGGCGCAGGCGTTCACCGAGGCGCGCTGCCTCGCCGCCTGATCCTTCCGCGCGATCCTTCCGCATGCCGATCAGGATGCGGGGCATGTCGCCCTTGGCTCCCTTGCGGGCACCTGCGGCGTCGCGCCGCTGCTTGCGCTCGGCGGCGACCTGCGTGCGTTTGGCGATGTCTTTCACTTGCCGCTCGGCATGGGCGAGGTCCTGCTCGGCGGCCGCCAGCTCCACCGCCCTGCGCGCCTGCCAGGATGAGAAATTGCCGCCGTGGCGGCTGATGCCCAGCGTCGTCAGCTCGGCAATCGCCTCCATTTCCTCCAGCAGCGCACGGTCATGGCTGACCACGATCGCGCCCGCCCGCCACCGCGCCAACAGGGCAATCAGCGCCGCCCGGCCATCAGCGTCCAGATTGTTGGTCGGCTCGTCCAGCAGCAGGAAGTCGGGCCGGGCGAAGAACGCCCCGGCGAGCGCCGCCCTCGTCCGCTGTCCGCCCGACAAGTGGATGAGCGCGGTTTCGGGCGCGGCTCCCAGGCCTGCTTCGGCCAAGGCTTCCTCAATGCGGGAAGGGAGCGTCCAGTCGCACGCCTCCAGCTCGGCCATGTCAGCCTCGCCCCGTTCGGCTTTGGCGAGCAGGGCCATCGCTTGAGCCACGCCGAACAGGCTGGCGATCGTCTCGTTCGGGCCGACCTGCACGGTCTGTCGCAGTTCAGCGACCGTGCCATCCCGCTGAACATGGCCGCTGGATGGTCTCAGCCTGCCGGATATGAGCGCGAGCAGCGTCGATTTGCCGACGCCATTGCGTCCGACAAGTCCAATCCGCTCGGAAGTGAAACGAAAATCAAGGTCGCCAAGGACGGACGTTCCGTCAGGCGCGGACCAACTGATTTGGGAGAGAGTGATCGATGGCATGGGCAAAAATATTCCTGAAAGCAAAGCGTTGGGCTTGTGCGATCAGGTTGATGTCCATGATGTCGGTCCTCCGGAGATTGGCCTTCACCCATAGAGCAAGGCTCCTGCCCAGGCAACCACGTCGCGCGCGCCCGATTGACGCGGCGCAGCATCGCCGTCACTGAAAGGGCAAAAGGGTCGAAGGTCCACATGCGAATCGTCATCATCGATGACAGCGGCCTGCGCGCGACGGTGCTTGAAGAAGGACTGCGCGAGGCGGGCTATGACGATATCCACATCGTTCCTCCGCGCGGCGGCTTCGTCGCGCGGCTCGAACGCATGGCGCCCGACGTCGTGCTGATGGACCTCGGTAGCCCCAGCCGCGACACGCTGGAGGAAATGCTGTCGGTCAGCCGCGCGCTCGCCCGGCCGATCGCCATGTTTGTCGATCAGTCCGACGACTCCATGATCGGGGCGGCGATCGATGCGGGCGTGTCCGCCTATGTCGTCGATGGATTGCGCAAGGAGCGGGTGAAGCCGGTGCTGGAGCTTGCCGTCCGCCGCTTCAATGCCTTCGCTCGGCTCCAGACCGAGCTGGATGAGGCGCGCACCCAGCTTTCCGACCGCAAGATCATCGACCGCGCCAAGTCGATCCTGATGAGCCAGCGCGGCATCAGCGAGCCGGACGCCTATGCGCTGCTGCGCTCGGGCGCGATGAACCAGGGGAAGAAGATCGTGGATGTCGCACAGGCCCTGATCACCGCGAGCGACCTGTTGGGAGGAGGGTTATGATGAGCATCGGGACGACGCCCCTGCGCATCGCCTATCTGCCGCTGACCGATTCCGCCGTGCTGGCGGTAGCGCGGGAAAAGGGTTTTGCGGAGGAGGAGGGGATCGCCCTCGACCTCGTCCGCGCGACCAGCTGGGCGACCTTGCGCGACCGACTGGTGTTCGGGCAGGTGCAGGCCGCGCATATGCTGGCGCCGCTGGCCATTGCGGTGACGCTGGGATTGAGCCAGCAGCCCGCGCCGCTTTCCGCGCCCTATAAGCTTAACGTCAACGGCAATATGCTGGTGATGGCGCGGGAGTTCGCCTTGGCGCTCGACCCGGATGTGGCGGCGCGGCTCGACGATCCGCTGGGTACGGCGCATGATTTTGCCGCCGCCATCGGGCTTTGGAAGCGCAAGCCGGTGATCGGCGTCGTTCACCGTTTTTCCAGCCATGCGATCATGCTGCGCTACTGGCTGGCGAGCGCGGGCGTCGATCCTGATCGCGACGTGCTGCTGCGCGTGGTGCCGCCGTCGCTCACGGTGGAGGCGATGCAGGCTGGCGAGATTGACGGCTTCATCGCGGGCGAGCCCTGGGGCAGCGCGGCGGTGGATGCAGGCCTCGCCGAAGCCGTGGCGATCGGCGAGCGCATCTGGCGGCGCGGCGTGGAGAAGGTGCTGGCTTTCCGCACGCCATGGCTGGAGGAAAATCCCCAGGCCGTCGATGCGCTGATCCGCGCGCTGGTTCGGTCGGCCGCCTGGTGCGACGATCCGGCAAATCACGAGGCGCTGGCGCATCTGTTGTCGCAGCCGCATCTGGTCGATCAGCCTGCCGATGTGATCCTGCGGGCGCTGTCGGGACGCATCACTGCGCGGGCCGACATGGCGCCAATCGACATGCCCGACTTCCTGCTGTTTTCGCGGGAGGCGACGCCCTTTCCGTGGCGTAGCCAGGCGCTGTGGCTCTATTCACAGCTGGTCCGCTGGAAGATGGTGGAACACACGCCCGAAAATGCGGCACGAGCCGGGTCGGTATTCCGCCCAGATGTGTTCCGCCGCGCATTGGCAGACAGCAATGTGCCCATTCCCGGCGCGAGCATGAAGGTGGAAGGCGCCGTTGCGTCGCCACTGGCCGTTGGGTCGAAGCGCGGCGAGTTGACGCTGGGGCCGGACCGCTTCTTCGACGGGCGGACATTCGATCCCGAACGCATTGAAGACTTCCTCGCGAGCTTTTAGTCTGGGTCCCTCCTTTCCTTCGTCATGCTGAACTTGTTTCAGCATCCATTTCTCGCCCGGCGCGACGGAGCGTAGGGGGCAGGATGGATGCTGAAACAAGTTCAGCATGACGGGTGGAGGCGGCGGCACCCTCCGAAAAATTGTGCCTTGCAACATAAACCGAATCGTTAGATAAGACGAAGGTCGCGCGACGAAGCGCGTATATGGATGAGCCCGCCCAAGGATGGGGTCGAGCTCTCCCAAACTTAAATTTGCAGCAAAGCCGCTGGCCGGGCCTCACGAAAATGAGCGTCCGGAGGGCGGCTTTTTTCGTGTCCATTTCACATTGATTGAAGGACTTGCATCATGGCAACTGCTTATTGGGAGCGCGAAGGCGCTGAGGGGGAAGCCGGGCCAACCAGCTTCTGGAAAGCTGGCCACACGCCGACCCTGATTGCTGCTTTCCTCTATTTCGACCTCGCCTTCATGGTGTGGGTGCTGCTGGGGCCGCTCGCGCCGTCGATTTCGAAGACGCTGGGCCTGACGCCCGCGGAAAAGGGCTTGATGGTCGCGGTGCCGACGCTGGCGGGCGCGCTGCTGCGCGTCGTGAACGGCCTGCTGGTCGATCGCATCGGCTGCAAGCAGGCGGGCGCGATCAGCCAGGTCATTGTGATCATTGGCCTCTTCACCGCCTGGTTCATGGGCGTGAACAGCTTCGGCGGTACGCTGGCGCTCGGCGTGATACTGGGCTTTGCCGGGGCGAGCTTCGCTATCGCGCTGCCCTTGGCAAGCCGCTGGTATCCGCCTGAGCATCAGGGCAAGGCCATGGGCCTTGCGGGCATGGGCAATTCGGGCACGGTGCTCGCCTCTCTCTTCGCGCCGATCCTGGCGAAGCTGTTCGGCTGGAACGCGGTGCTGGGCCTTGCCTGCATCCCGCTCAGCATCGTGTTTGTCCTCTACATGGTGATGGCCAAGAACGCGCCGAACGCGCCTGCGCCCAAGAAGCTGGTCGATTATTTCCAGCCCTTGAAGAGCGCTGACGCCTGGTGGCTGATGAGCTTTTATGCCGTGACTTTCGGCGGTTTCGTGGGCCTCGCTGCTTCGCTGCCGATCTATTTCACCGACCAGTTCGGCCTGACGCCGATCATGGCAGGCTATTGCACCGCAGGCTGCGTGTTCGCCGGGTCGCTGGTGCGTCCGATGGGCGGCGCGCTGGCTGACAAGATCGGCGGCGTGAAGGCGCTGATGATGGTCTATATCGCTGCGGCTCTGGCGCTGGCGGGCGTGTCTTATGCTCCGACGCTGGTGTCGGCGCTGGGCTTCTTCGTCGCGGCGATGCTGGCGCTGGGTGTCGGCAACGGATCGGTGTTCCAACTGGTGCCGCAGCGCTTCCAGTCGGAAATCGGCGTGATGACCGGCCTCGTCGGCATGGCGGGCGGCATTGGCGGCTTCTACCTGGCGTCTTCGCTGGGTATTGCCAAGCAGTTCACCGGCAGCTTCGCGCCCGGTTTCCTGATCTTTGCGGGGCTTTGCGTGGTGGCGTTCCTCGGCATCTCGATGGTCCGTGCGCGGTGGCGCGCGACCTGGAGCAGCGGCGCGCGCATCTGATCTTTTTGGATTGGAGAGGGAGGCGGCGGCACTCGAAAGAGGAGCCGCCGCCCTTGTTTTCAATCGAAATCCGTTCGGGCTGAGCCTGTCGAAGCCCTCCACTTTTTCGAAGAGAAGTAAGGCTCTTCGACAGGCTCAGGGCGAACGGGCAAGAGGCAGGTTGTCGGGGACAAATTGAACTTTCTCCCCGAATCACCTTGACCGTCGCGGCCATTCATCTATGCTGCACTGCGAAGGACAAGGTTGTCCTCCAACATAGCGGCGCTGGTCCACGGTAGGGCCAGCAAAGCGTGAATGATGGCAAAGCCGCCATCCAGACCTCTGGGTTCAAAGCCCAGGGGTCCGGATGGCGGCTTTTTTTTATTCTGGAGTCAAGGGATGGATTTTCAGAACAACGCCGGACCCGAGACGGCCAACGAAGAGGAAATCTTCGTGCCCTCGGACGATGTTCGCGAACATCTGGTTGTTGTGGGCAACGGCATGGCCGGTTGCCGCGCGGTCGAGGAACTGCTGGCGCGCGATGCAGGGCGTTATCGCGTCACCATCTTCGGTGCAGAGCCTTATGTGAACTATAACCGCATCATGCTCTCGCCGGTTTTGGCCGGGGAAAAGAGCTTCGACGACATCGTCATCAACAGCCGCTTGTGGTATTCGGAAAATAATATCGAGCTGATCGCGGGTGATCCGGTGACGGCCATAGACCGCACTGCCAAGACCGTCACGAGCCAGTCGGGTCGCACTGTTGGCTATGACAAGCTGCTGATCGCCACCGGTTCCGATCCCTTCATCATCCCGGTTCCGGGGAAGGATCTGCCCGGCGTCATCAGCTTTCGCGACATGAAGGATGTCGACACGATGCTGGCCGCTGCTGACGCAGGCGGCGACGCGGTGGTGATCGGTGGTGGTCTGCTGGGCTTGGAAGCGGCGCATGGTCTGACCCTGCGCGGCATGAAGGTGACCGTGATCCACCTCATGGATACGCTGATGGAGCGGCAGCTGGACGAAGCGGCGGGCTGGCTCCTCAAGAGCGCGCTGGAAGGGCGCGGCCAGACGATCCTGACCGGCGCCAACACCGAATCCATCTATGGCGACGGCAAGGTCGAGGGCGTCCGTTTGAAGGACGGCACCGAAATCCCGGCGAGCCTGGTTGTCATGGCGGTGGGCATCCGCCCGTCGACCGCGCTGGCTCGTGAAGCTGGGGTCGAGGTCAATCGCGGCATCAAGGTCGACGACCATATGGTCACCAGCGACCCTGACGTCCTCGCGGTCGGCGAATGCGTCGAGCATGACGGCAATGTCTATGGCCTCGTCGCGCCGCTGTGGGACATGTGCCGCAGCCTTGCCGACGGCCTCACCGATCAGCACACGGGCTATAAAGGCTCCGTCACCTCGACCAAGCTCAAGGTTGCCGGTCTGGACGTCTTCTCCGCCGGTGATTTCTCCGGCGGCGAAGGCTGCGAGGACATCGTCCTGCGCGACGCTTCGCGCGGGGTGTACAAGCGCGTCATCGTCAAGGACGACAAGATCATCGGCGCGGTCCTCTACGGCGATACCGTCGATGGCGGCTGGTATTTCGACTTGCTGAAGCGCGAGGAGAATGTCGCGGACATTCGCGACCTGCTGATCTTCGGTCAGGCCTTCGCCTCGGGAGGAGGCGCGCTGGACCCTAAGGCGGCCGTTGCGGCGCTCTCGGACGATGCCGAGATCTGCGGCTGCAACGGCGTCAGCAAGGGCCAGGTCGTTGCCTGCATCGAAAAGGGTGCATGCAGCCTCGATGCGGTGCGCGGCACCTGCAAGGCGTCGGCCAGTTGCGGCAGCTGCACCGGCCTTGTCGAGAATCTGCTGGCGGTGGTGCTGGGCGACGACGTGCAGTCGGGTCCCAAGACGATGTGCAAATGCACCAGCTTTGGCCATGACGATGTCCGCCGCGAAATCGTGGCGCAGAATATGCGCTCGATCCCCGAGGTGATGCAGAAGCTGCACTGGTCGACCCCGGATGGCTGCTCCTCCTGCCGCCCGGCGCTCAATTACTATCTGCTCTGCGCGCTGCCCGGCGAATATGTCGATGACCAGCAGAGCCGCTTCGTCAATGAGCGGATGCACGCGAACATCCAGAAGGACGGCACCTACTCCGTCGTGCCGCGCATGTGGGGTGGCCTGACCAACCCCAAGGAACTGCGTGCGATCGCCGATGTGGTCGAGAAATATGATGCGCCGATGGTGAAGGTTACCGGCGGCCAGCGTCTCGACATCTTCGGTATCAAGAAGGAAGACCTGCCCGCCGTCTGGGCCGACCTCAATGCCGCGGGCATGGTGTCGGGTCACGCTTATGGCAAGTCGCTGCGCACGGT
>CAMPHR010000030.1 GCA_946886075.1 uncultured Novosphingobium sp.
CAGGACAAGCCCGACGGCATCGCCTGGATCCTGCGCAACCACCCCGAAATCTCGGACGGCGCGATCGGCAAGCTGATCGGCACCACCCGCACCACCATCGCCGCGATCCGTGACCGCACGCACTGGAACATCTCCAACATCGTGCCCAAGGATCCGGTGACGCTCGGCCTCTGCTCGCAGCGGGAACTGGATGCGCTGGTGACCAAGGCCGCGAAGAAGGCTGGCATCGAAGCGCCGACCGACTCCCGCCTGGACGGCGACCGCGAAGCGCTGATCGAAGAACTGCGTCGCGAGCGCGAGGACGCCGCCCGCCGCGCCGAGGAAGCGCTCAAGAGCGAAGCCGATTTGATCTCGGGCGCGGCCACCGTCCTTGACCCTTTCAGCAACAATCAGGGTCAGGTCTGATCCTCTCCTGACGCCCTGCTTTACGCTTGCGTAAAGCAGGGCTCCGGCCTAGACTTGGCCTAATGGAGAGCAGCGAAGCGGTCTGGAAAGACCATTATAATCATCCCAATCCCTGGGATCAGTCCTTCCCCCCCATGTCGATGGTGGACATGGTCGTGGATGGCGCAAAGGCCAATCCCGACGCGCCGATCATCGACTTTCTCGGCCGCCGCACGACCTATGGCGACATGCTGCACGCCATCCGCTGCGTGGCCAAGGGCCTGCAGGACATGGGCGTTCGAAAGGGCGACCGGGTCGGCCTCTACCTCCCCAACGTCCCCCATTATGTCGCCGCCTATTATGGGGCGATGATGGCCGGGGCGATCGTCGTCAATTTCTCCCCCCTCTACACCGCCGCTGAACTGGAACATCAGGTCGAGGACAGCGGCACCAGGATCCTCTTCACCCTGTCGGCCAAGGCCTTGCTGCCGACAGCGCTTGAAGTGCTGGACAATAGCAGCCTGGAACGGCTGATCGTGGGTTGCGTGGCAGAGGCACTGCCGCCCGCCAAGTCGGTGCTGTTCCGCCTGTTCAAGCGCAAGGAAACCGCGACCGTCCCGCATGATCCGCGCGTCACCAACTATGCTGACCTGCTGCGTCATGGCGAAGACCCGGCCCCGGTAGCCATCGACCCGGTCGAAGACGTCGCCCTGCTGCAATATACCGGCGGCACCACCGGGCGGCCCAAGGGCGCGATGCTCACCCATCAGAACCTGACCGCCAACGCCCGCCAGATCCGCCTCATCGATCCGCATACCGAAGCCGTTGACCGCATCATCGCGGTGCTGCCCTTCTTCCACGTCTTCGCCAACACCTGCGTCCTCAACCGCACGGTGCTGAATGGCGGAGAGATGGTGATGCTGCCCCGCTTCGAAGCGGTACAGGTCCTGGCGGCGATCCAGCGGACGAGCCCTACCTCGATGCCGGGCGTCCCCACCATGTTCCAGGCGCTGCTCGATCATCCCGCCACGCCCAACATCGATTTCTCCTCGCTGCGCCTCTGCATCTCAGGCGGCGCGCCATTGCCGCTGGAGGTCAAGCAGCGCTTCGAGGCGACCACCGGCGCCAAGCTGTGCGAAGGCTATGGCCTTACCGAAAGCAGCCCGGTCGTCTGCTCCAATCCCTATGAGGGGCTGAACAAGCCCGGCACCGTGGGTCAACCTATCCCCGGCACCCATGTAAAGCTGGTCGATCGCGAAGACCCGACCCGCCCGCCGCCAGCCGGAGTGCCCGGCGAGCTTGTCTTTGCCGGGCCGCAAATCATGAAAGGCTATTGGCAGCGCCCCGACGCTGACAAGGACGTGTTCGTCGGTCGCTGGCTCCGCACCGGCGACGTCGGCCTCATTGATGAAGACGGCTATGTGAAGATCGTAGACCGCCTCAAGGACATGATCGCCGTCGGCGGCTTCAAGGTGTTCCCAAGCCAGGTCGAAGAAGTCCTCTACCATCACCCCGCCGTTAAGGAAGCGCTCGTGATCGGCATCCCCGACGCCTATCGCGGCGAATGCCCCAAGGCTTTCGTCACGCTTCAGGAAGGCGCGGCAATCGACGGAGAAGGGCTCAAGGCATGGCTCAATCCCCAACTCGGCAAGCATGAAAAGGTCTGCGAGGTTGAGGTCCGTCTGAATCTGCCCAAAACGCTGGTCGGCAAGCTGTCGCGCAAGGAGCTGGTCGCGGAAGAGCGGGCGAAGGCGCAATCCGCCGCCGCGCAGGCTGGAACGGCTGGCTGAACCTCCCTATCTTGTGCCCGACACAAGATAAGGAACCAAGCGAATGGCCGAAGAAATTGCGACGCTCGCAGGTGGCTGCTTCTGGTGCACAGAAGCGGTCTACCAAAATCTGAAGGGGGTCCAGTCCGTCGAGAGCGGCTATATCGGCGGCCAGTTGCCGAACCCCAGCTATGAGCAGGTCTGCTCCGGCACCACCGGCCATGCCGAAGCGATCCGAATCACCTATGATCCTGAGGTCATCTCCTATGGAGACCTGCTCGACATCTTCTTCGCCACCCATGATCCGACGACCCTGAACCGCCAGGGCAACGACATCGGCACCCAATATCGCTCCGCCATCTTCCCCCACTCGCCCGATCAGGAGGCTGAGGCCAAGGCTGCCATCGCTCGCGCTCAGCCGGACCATGGCAACCCGATCGTCACCACGATCGAAGCGGACGCGCCCTGGTATCCTGCCGAAGACTATCACCAGAAATATTGGGATCGTGTCGGTGACCGGAACCCCTATTGCATGGCGGTGATCCCGCCCAAGCTCGCCAAGCTGCGTAAGGGTTTTGCAGAGCGGATCGAGGGTTGATCCCGTCCTCTACTCCGTTCGCCCTGAGCCTGTCGAAGGGCTTCTCTTAAAAAGAAAGAGGCTTCGACAGGCTCAGCCCGAACGGGGATAAAAGTGGATCCCCGGAACACCCCTTAGGCTGAGGTTAATCCCAACCATGCCAAGCACGCCAGCAGCTCACAGGGGAATCCATGCGCCCACTTATAACGATCGCCGCCGCCGGAATGATGCTCACCCTTCCGGGCTGCATCGCCAAAACGGCGCTCGACGTCGCGACCCTGCCAGTCCGCGCCGGATCGCAAGCCGCGGATTGGGCCACCACCAGCCAGGAAGAATCCGACCGCAACTACGGCCGCCGCATGCGCAAGCAAGAGGCGAGAGAAGCCCGCGAACGCAAGAAAGCCGAAGAACAGCGCCGCCGCGAATGCAAACGCGCTGGCTACAGAGATTGCGATTGAGGCGAGCGGACGTCCAACACAAGCGCATCAACCTCAGAATTTTTTCCGTCACCCCGGGCTCGACCCGGGGTCCCGCTGCTTGGCAAGATCAGACGAAAAGCGGGACCCCGGAGCAAGTCCGGGGTGACGATTGCTCAGCTATGATCAGCTCGACGTTACGCCGCTATGAGCGTCTCGAAGGATTCAGCTCGAACTGCAATCACACAGTCTTGAACTCCTAAGCCGCCGCCCGCCGCAACCGGTCATTGATCGCCACCCCAATCCCCACGTCAGGGATCGGCGCCACCGCGATAAGGCTGGCCGCGCTCGCATCGGCGACATGCAGCGCCGCGAACAAATTAGCCGCCGCCTCCTGCACATCCGCATCCGGGCTCAGGTTCAAATTGCACGGCATCAGCCCGAAGCCGATCAGATATTCATCCTTCTCCGCCCGTAATGCATTCAGCCGCACAGGCTTGGATGGCGCATAATGGCTCTCCAACTGCCCCGGCGCCTCGATCTTGGCGTTGTCCGCACCCGTCACCACTGGCAAGCCGCTCGTCTGCTCCAGCATCGCCGCCGTCACTGGCCCGGGCCGCAGCAGCCGGATACGGTCTTCCTCCGGCGCGGCGATGGTGGATTCCAGCCCCTCGCTCGTCGGTCCCTCGTCCAGGATCAGCCGCACCTTGCCATTCAGGCTGGCAAGCACATGCTCCGCCCGCGTCGGGCTGATCGCGCCGCTGCGATTGGCTGATGGCGCGGCGAGCGGCCGCCCGCTTTCTCGGATCAGCGAGCGCATCGCCGGATGAGCAGGCAATCGCAGCGCCACGGTCGGCAGGCCCGCAGTCACCAGCGAGGACAGGCCGCTTCCTTCCCGCACCGGCAGCACCATGGTCAGCGCGCCGGGCCAGAAACGGGCGGCCAGCTTGTCCGCGACTGGCGAAAATACCGCCAGCCTCTCCGCCATCTCCTTGTCCGCGACATGGACGATCAGCGGGTTGAAGCTCGGCCGCCCCTTGGCGCTGTAGATCGCCGCTACCGCCCCTTCGTCGGTGGCGTCGGCGGCCAGGCCATAGACGGTCTCGGTCGGCACCGCGACCGGCTCACCCGCGCGGATCAGCAGCGCCGCTTCGCGCAGGGCTTCGGTGCCGTAGCGGCAAATGCGGGTGGAATAGACAGGATTTGGGATGGTCACGGCCCCCGCGGTATAAGCCCCTGCGCTCCGGAGTAAAAGTCCATTACTACAGAAGAATGACAGCTTTGTGCGGCTTGCCGAGGCAGGGCAGGGGGGTTAAGTCCGCCGCATGACCGACGACATCCTCAGCCGCATCGCTGACGCGCTAGAGCGGGTAGCCCCTCCGCCTGCGCCATCGGCGGATCTCAACGCCGCGCCCGCCTATGTCTGGGACGGCAATGCGATCCAGGCTGTCGAAGCGTTCGATCCGGTGAATTACGGCCTGTTGACCGGCATCGATGCGCAGAAAGCAACGCTGCTGGAAAATACGCGCCGCCATGCTGCTGGCCATGCCGCGCATGACGTGCTGCTCTGGGGAGCGCGCGGCACAGGCAAGTCCGCCGTGGTCGCTGCCGTCATCGACCAGCTTCAGCGTGATGGTGCCGACATCGCCCTGCTGCAATGCGCGATCGACGAACTCGCCAGTCTGCCCCGTCTCTTTTCGGTCCTGCGCACTACGCAGCGACCGTTCATCCTCTTCCTCGATGACCTTGGATTTGACGAGGGCGGGGTAGGGGATGCCCGCGCACTGCGCTCGCTGCTTCAAGGCGGCACGGCGGCACGGCCCGCCAATGTCCGCCTCTACGTCACGTCGAACCGCCGCCACATCGTCCCGCGTCACCTTTCGGAGCAGGACGACCCCGTCAATCCGCGCGACGTGATCGATGACAAGATGGCGCTGTCCGATCGCTTCGGCCTCAGCCTCGGCTTCCATGCCATCGACCAGCAGGCCTATGTCGATATCGTCAGCGGCTATGCGCAGAGCCTGGGCCTCAGCTTCGATCCCCTCGAGGCGATCCAATGGGCAACCCAGCGCGGCAGCCGCTCAGGCCGCGTCGCCTGGCAATATGTGGTGGAACTGGCAGGCCGCAACGGCCGCGCACTCTGATCTTTCATTGGCCGCGGCTTCTTAGCAGCCCGTGGTTCTGAGCACTTCGAAATCGGCGCATAGCATCATCATGCCTGAGTGGTCGTCACCCCGGATCAAGTTCGGGGTGACGGATAACAAGTAGAGGCAAGCGCCCGGTCAGCCGCCCGCGAACGCGTCCTGATATTCGGTCTTGATCGCCGTTCGCATAGCGGCATTGACGGGTAGTGGTACCTCATAGGTTCCTTCGGCATAGGGACCAGCGCTGTACGGGCCGATGACGACGACGATCTGGTCGATCAACTTGTCGCCGCTTGAGGTAGGAACCAGCACTTCCTTCATCGGGTCGACGCAGTCGGTGAAGGGATCGTCGCCGCGCATGACCGGCCCGCCCCGCTTTTTCGCGCGGGCCTTGTCCAGGCCGTCGCAGAATGAGCCGCGAATGGCTTCCGCAAAAGCCTTGGGCGAGGTCATGAGCGCTTGCACGCTGGTTTCACGCTTGCGCGCCTTGTCCCAGAGCAGCACGTCATAACCGGTCATGCCGTGCGCGCCGCCAGTGTAGGTGTAGCGGCTGGATCGGAGCGACAGGAAGCGCGGGGTGTCGGCGGCTACGGTCCAGCGGGTTTCCAGGCTGTGCGCGTGGAAGGGAAAGCCGGACTGCTGCGCCGACTTGCGGTCATCGGCTGCCATTTTGAGCGCGTCGGCCTTTCCGCTTTCCATGTCCTCGCGCAACTTGGCCGCGATCTGAGGCACGGCGGACGCTTGCGCGGGCCAGGCATAGAGAAATTCAAGCAAATCGGTCTTTTCGGCTTGCTCAAAAGGCTTGGACGGCGGCTTTGGCTGTTCCTGGCCTGCCATGCGGTTGACGAAGTTGGCGGTGGCGGCGTCGGCTCCGTTGTCCGCGGGTTGCGTCGGCTGCTCATTCGCCGACGGGGTGCAGGCGCAGAGAAAGAGGGCCAGCCCTGCGACCGGTCCTGCCTTCTTTCGCATCAGGATATGCTGCATCAATGCGGCTTGGCCGCCAGACAGCGCTCGCTGATCGCCTTGCGGGCATAGCTGCTCTGAAGCGCGGCGGCGGCGTTGGACCAGCCTTCCGCGATCAGGGCCTGTTCGACCGCGTGGGCGCCGTCGAACTTTCCGCTTTCCGCCAGCTGATAGGCACGTGCACGGAGCGCCTGCTGCCGCGCATCATCGCCATGCATCACCATGTCTCTCTCCTTGCCAGTTAGCGTTGACATCAATCTAGACCCTTCGCCCGCGGGGCGCAAATATCGCAGGGGCAGATGGAGACGGTGGCGCGGCGAAAATGGGGCTTTCCAACCGTGCCATCCTTGTCCAGAATCCTGCCCATGACCGATTATTCCGAGCTGCTCAAAGCAGATAACAATCAGCCCGCCCATATGATCCAGCTGGTCGATGCGGAAAGCTTCGAAAGCTGGCTTTCCACCCAGCCGCAGCGCGTGCGCGCGATCGTCGCGGCGCAGAAGTTCGCGGGCAAGGGATATGAGCATGCGATCATTCCGGGCGATGATCCGTCGGACTGGTCGGTGGTCGCCGGGGTTGCGAACCGGTCGAAGCTCAGCAGCTGGTGCCTCGCCAAGCTCGCGGAGATATTGCCGGAGGGGCAATATCGTTTGACCGAGGGGACGGCGGGACCGGCCATGCTCGGTTGGCTGACGTCGCAATATCGGTTCGACCGCTACCGGAGCGATGAAAATGCCGTTGGCCCGCGCGTGCTGCTGACCGGCGAGGTGGCGCAGATCGACGCGGCGGTGAGGCTGGCGGAGGCGGTGGCGCTGGTGCGCGACCTCGTCAACATCCCAGCTGGCGACATGGGGCCCGCGCAGTTGGAAGAGGAAGCGGCGAAGGTCGCAGACAGCTTCGGCGCGCGGTTCACGGTGACAAAGGGAGACCCGCTGGAGCAGGGTTTCCCCATGATCCATGCCGTGGGCCGGGCAGCGGGCAAGGACTTCGCCCCGCGCCTGATCGAACTGCGCTGGGGTGATCCCAAGCATCCGCGCGTCGCCATCGTCGGCAAGGGGATTTGCTTCGACAGCGGTGGCCTCGACATCAAGCCATCGTCGGCGATGCGGCTGATGAAGAAGGACATGGGCGGCGCGGCGCATGCGCTGGCACTCGCCCGGCTGGTCATGGGCGCCCGGCTGCCGGTGCAGCTGCATGTGCTGATCCCCGCGGCGGAGAATGCGGTGGGCGCGAACGCCTTCCGCCCGGGCGACATATTGCGCAGCCGCAAGGGCCTGACGGTGGAGATTGGCAATACCGACGCGGAAGGACGGCTGGTGCTGGCCGATGCGTTGTCGCTGGCGGGCGAGGACGAGCCGGAGCTCGTCATCGACTATGCCACGCTGACGGGCGCAGCGCGGGTGGCGGTGGGGCCTGACCTTCCCGCCCTCTTCACCAATGATGACGCTTTGGCGACGGCGTTGGACGCAGCGGGCAACGAGGTGGACGATCCATGCTGGCGCCTGCCCTTATGGGATGGCTATGCCGACATGCTGAAGTCCGACATCGCCGACATCAACAATGCGGGCGAAGGCGGCTTTGCAGGCGCGATCACTGCTGCGCTGTTCCTGAAGCGCTTCGTGCCGGAACAAGCAAAGTGGATCCACCTGGACACCTTTGCCTGGCGTCCGTCGGCCAAGCCGGGTCGGCCCAAGGGTGGCGAGGCGCTGGGGCTGCGCGCGGTTTTCCGCATGCTGGAGCAACATTATGAAAAATCATAGCATGAGGCCGTTACGCAACCGGATTGTGCATCGTGCGTTACCGGGGCATGGATGCCGCCTCTGCACAAGATCAGACCACTGAGCTCAACCGCCCCGGTCTGAAACAACTTGCCCAATGGATGCGCACGCTGGTCGATTATGTGCGATCCGGCAGGCCCGATCTTACCAACCGGCAAATGGCGCTGATGATGACCGTGTACATCAGTTCAGGGCCGCATACGGTGCGGGGACTCGCCGAAGCGCTGCATGTGTCGAAGCCGGTGATTACCCGGGCGCTGAACAAGCTTTCCGCGCTCGGATATCTTCGCCGGGAGCGGGATGCGGCCGACCGGCGCAATATTTTCATTACTCGCACCCCCAAAGGGGCGGAATTTCTTGACGCGTTTCACCATTTCATCGCAGGAACCGGCCGCGATGAACGCCACGACTTCTCCTCTGCGGAACGCACCGCCTGAACGTACCCGGTTCAAACTGGACGGCCGCTCCGTCAAGCTGGACAGCCGTATCCACGCCGCGCGCGGCGACTTGGCCGACCTGTCGCTGGCGGGGGTGCTGTTTTCAGCGCATTATGCCCGTTCGATCGAGCTGACCTGCGTTGTGGCGGGGACGCCACTGCTGTCTTCTCCCGCCGTCACTGCCACAGCGGTGAGCGAGTTGCTTCGCGGGGAAAGCTTTCACGCGCTGGATGTGACGACTGACTGGGCCTGGGGCTTTTGCGGCCATGACGGCTATGTCGGCTATGTGCGGCGGGAAGCGCTGGACGTGCATGAGGTGACCGACCATCGGGTATTTGCAGGGACCGCGCCCCTCTTCAGCGCGGCCGACATCAAGTCGCCCATTCGCGATTATTGGCCGGGTGGCGCGCTGTTTGCGGGCAAGGCGGAGGGCGGATTCATCGCCTGCGCCGAGGGCTATGTGCATGAACGTCATGCGGTCAGCGCCGATGTGCTGGAAAGCGACTGGGTCGCGGTGGCGCTGCGGTATTTGGGGCAGCCTTATGTTTGGGGCGGGCGGGGCCATCGCGGCATCGACTGTTCGGGATTGGTGCAGGTGGCGCTCGGCCAATGCGGGATCAAGGCGCCGCGTGATACCGATCTGCAGCGCGAAGGCATCGGCAATGCCCTGCCTTCCGACGAGCCGTTGAAGCGCGGCGACTTGGTCTTCTTCCCGGGTCATGTCGGGATCATGACGGACGGCGAAAATCTGCTGCATGCCAATGCTCATTGGATGGCCGTGGTTGTCGAACCCTTGGGCAACGTGGTCGCCCGGTTGGCGGGAGAGCATGCGGAGCCCATCATTTCGCGGCGGAGGATCGGCGCGTGACCCACAAGATTTTCATCGACGGCGGCGTCGGCACCACGGGGCTCGAGATTGTCGAGCGGTTGGCGGGGCGGCCCGAGCTGTCCTTCATCACGCTGGATGAGGACAAGCGGAAGGATGCGGCGGCGCGGCGGGAGGCCTTGAACGAGGCCGATATCGTAATCCTGTGCCTGCCCGACGATGCCGCGCGGGAAGCCGTGGCGCTCATCGACAATGGCCGCACCCGGGTGATCGATGCATCGACGGCGCACCGGGTCGCGGACGGCTGGACCTACGGCTTTGCCGAGCTGGAGCCGGGACACCGGGAGAAGCTGGCGGCGGCGCGGTTCGTGTCCAATCCGGGCTGTTGGCCGACCGGCTTCCTGGCACTGGTGAGGCCGCTGGTGCTGGGCGGGCTGCTGCCAGCCGACTGGCCGGTGACGGTGTCGGGGGCGTCGGGCTATTCCGGCGGCGGCAAGGCAATGATCGCGGAATTTGAGAGTGAAGGCGGTGCGCCAAGTGCTTTCCGACCCTATGGCCTCAGCCTGACGCACAAGCATATTCCCGAGATGCTGCGCTATTCGGGCCTGTCGCATCCGCCGATCTTTGCGCCTGCGGTGGCCAATGCCTATCGCGGCATGATCGTCGAAGTCCCCTTGCAGCTGCGCGCGATGGCGGGTGCGCCCAAGGTTGCCGATATTCATGCGGCGCTGGCTGACGCTTATGCGGGGTCGGCGATCGTGAGCGTGGCTTCGCTGGAGGACAGCGCGGGTCTGGGCCAGGTCGCGATCGAGCATGTCGGCGCGACCGACCGCCTTGCGCTGTTCGTATTCGGCAATGAGGATGCGGGTCAGGTGCGGCTCGTTGCGGCGCTCGACAATCTGGGCAAGGGCGCGGCGGGCGCGGCGGTGCAGAACCTCAACATTCTTGCGGGATTGCCCGAGACGGCGGGGCTGCGGCTTTAGGGTGTGGCTGCTGATGGTTTAAGCGGATCGTCTTGCACCCAAGCATCCGCATCTAGGCTCCTTTTCCGTCACCCCGGGCTTGACCCGGGGTCCCGCTGCCTGGGCGATGTTAGATGGGAAGCGAGACCCCGGATCAAGTCCGGGGTGACGATCAGTCTAGGATGACCATGCTCTAATGGACCGTGCCCAGCGGCATGTCGTGCGTCAGCAGCACGATCAGCCGCTCGATCTGACGCCAGTGGCAGAAATGGATGTGGTTGCCGAGGTCGCGGCTGCGGTCTGCGCGCGCTGCTGCCTCATATCCTGCATTGTCGCCGAAGGCCGCCATCAGTTCCGCCGCATCCTCATAGCTTTTACGGCCGGAAAGATATGGCAACTGCATGAGAACCCCCGAAAAAATTTCGCCCCGATGGGGGGCAAGGTTCAAGCGCCGTGCCAGTTTCGCGCTCGCACGGGCGGCTGCGGGTTTCGAGGGTGAACAGGCCGTTAGCCAAGTCCCGTTGCGGTACAGCTGTCCTGTCCCGGGACTATAATGTGCCATGGCGGAGCACGACAGGTGGTGGGGCGCAAAGCGCTGGCCTTGCCCTCCGCGCCGTGGCAAGGGCGTGGCGATGAGCAATGGCAAGAAGAATCCGACTGGCGCGGGCGCCATCATCGCGCTGCTGATCCTGGGCGGCGCGATCATCGGCGGCATGATGGGCCAGCCGAGCGCGGGACTGCTGGCTGGCGCGGCGCTGGGCGCGGTGATCGCGCTTCTGCTGTGGCTGCGCGAACGGGACAGATAGCACGCCTTGCGGCGCGGGTCCCGGCAGCATAGACAAGCGCCATGAAGAAGCATCTGATCGCCATCACCCTTATCCTCCTGCTGATCGCCGGGGGCGTCATTTTCTATCTGGCGCAAGGGGATAGGGCGGAGTTGGCGGCGGGTGCGGACACGGGCAAGGAGCCCGTTTTCACCGCTCCCCGCAGCGAACTCATCCCCACCATCAACGTGGCCGAAGTGAAGGTCTGGAAGGCAAACGAGAAGCCGGTGGCGGCGAAGGGCCTTGCCGTCGCACGCTTTGCCGAGGGGCTGGCGCATCCGCGATCGATGCTGGTGCTGCCCAATGGCGACATATTGGTGGCCGAGACGAACAGCCCGCCTCGCCCGGCGGGCGGGATCGTCGATCGGGTGATGAATTACCTGATGAACAAGGCTGGCGCGGGCGTGCCTTCGGCCAACCGCATCACCCTGCTGCGCGATGCCGATGGCGATGGGCGGGCGGAGGTCAAGACGGCGTTCCTCACCGGGCTGAACTCACCCTATGGCATGGCACTGGTCGACGGCACGCTCTACGTCGCCAATACCGATGCGCTGCTGGCCTTCCCCTATAAGGAAGGGGAGACGCGGATCACCGCCAAGGGGCGCAAGATCCTGAACCTGCCCGCCAATGCGCCCAATATGCATTGGACCAAAAGCCTGACGGCTGGCCCGATGGGGCTGCTCTATGTCGGCGTCGGGTCCAACAGCAATATCGCAGAAGACGGCCTGGATGGCGAAGCGAACCGGGCCGCGGTGCTGGAGGTCAATCCCAAGACTGGTGACTATCGCATCTATGCCTCCGGGCTGCGCAATCCGGTCGGGCTGGCTTTCGAGCCGAGCAGCGGGGCGCTCTGGGGCGTGGTGAATGAGCGCGACATGCTGGGCAGCGATCTGGTGCCCGATTATCTGACGAGGGTCGAGTTCGGCGGCTTCTACGGCTGGCCGTGGAATTATTGGGGCGGTTATGAGGATCGCCGCGTTCAGCCGCAGCGGCCCGAAGTGCGCGAATATACCAAGCGTCCCGACTATGCGCTGGGCAACCATGTCGCACCGCTGGGCCTCGCCTTTGCCGACAAGGTGAAGATTGGCGGGGCGTTCGGCAACGGCGCCTTTGTCGGGCTGCACGGCAGCTGGAACCGCAAGCCCGCGGCGGGTTACAAGGTGGTGTTCGTGCCCTTCTCCGCCAATGGCGAAGTGGGCAAGGCAAAGCCCGTGGATGTGCTGACCGGCTTCCTGGACGCGGACGGCAACGCGCGCGGACGGCCGGTGGATGTTGCTGGCGACAGCAAGGGCGCTCTGCTGGTCAGCGACGATGTGGGCGGCGTGATCTGGCGGGTGACTGGGGGGAAGTGATTACGAGCGAGATCGTATCACGCTGAGGTCTTGGCATTAGGGCTTCTTTATGTCCCGGCTGATCCACCATCACCCCTCGCAAGAGGGCATCGTCAAAAACGCCACGAACGTCTGCGGCAAAACCTCCCCCGCAGGACAAACCTTCACGCCTTGGAACCAGCGCAGATCGATGCCATCCGCGCCAACCACACGCATACGCCCAGAAAATGCCTCGGCTGCCAAACGCCCGTCGAAGCCTTCTTCAACCCGTTACACTTCGATGTGAATCCACACCGGATCAAGCCCGGGGCGACAGCCACCTAAACATAATCATGCTCTAGCCAGCGAGCCCTCGCCAGCGAAGGCGCATTACGCCACCGGCACCCCATAAAGATCATGCTCGTCCGCATCCTCGATCACCACATCGAGCATGTCGCCAGCCTTCCGCCCATCACCGACATCGCGCAGGAACACATTGCCGTCGATCTCGGGCGCATCCACCTGGCTCCGCGCCGTAGCGCCAACTGACCCGTCTTCGTCAGCCTCGCCCACCTCATCGATGATCACCGGCAGCACCCGCCCGACCTTCGCTTGCAACTTGGCGGCGCTGATCGCAGCCGTCTTCTCCATGATCCGCTGGTAGCGTTCTTCCTTGACCTCTTCCGGCACTGCGCCGGGCAAGTCATTGGCTGCCGCACCCTCGACCGGCTCGAACCGGAACGCGCCCACGCGGTCCAGCTGCGCCTCATCCAGCCAGTCAAGCAGATACTGGAAATCCGCCTCCGTCTCGCCGGGGAAGCCCACCACGAAAGAGGAACGGATCGCAATGTCCGGGCAAATGTCCCGCCACTTGCGGATACGATCCAGCACCTTCGCCTCATTCGCGGGCCGCTTCATCGCCTTCAGCACAGTGGGCGATGCATGCTGGAACGGGATGTCGAGATAGGGCGTCAGCAGCCCCTCGGCCATCAACGGGATGACATGATCAACATGCGGATAGGGATAGACATAGTGCAGCCGCACCCAAGGCGCGACACCCTCGCTCGTCCGCAACTGCCCCAGCTCGCGCGCCAGGTCCGTCATATGCGCGCGCACCTCGCGGCCCTTCCACGCGCGCGGATCATGCCGGGTGTCGACGCCATAGGCCGAAGTGTCCTGGCTGATCACCAGCAGTTCCTTCGTCCCCGCCGCGACCAGCTTCTCCGCCTCGCGCAGCACCGCGTCGATCCTGCGCGACACCAGATCGCCCCGGATCGACGGGATGATACAGAAGGAGCAGCGATGGTTGCAGCCTTCCGAAATCTTCAGATAGCTGTAATGCCGCGGCGTCAGCTTGAGGCCGCCCTCAGGCACCAGGTCGACAAAGGCATTGGGCACTGGCGGCGAAGCGTCATGCACCGCATTCACCACCTGCTCATACTGATGCGCACCCGTAACGGCCAACACCTGCGGGAATTTGGCGCGGATCACGTCCGCCTCATCACCCATGCAACCCGTCACGATGACGCGGCCATTTTCCGCGATCGCCTCGCCAATCGCCTCCAGCGATTCTTCCTTGGCGGAATCGAGAAAGCCGCACGTGTTCACCAGCACCACGTCAGCGCCCGCATAGTCGGCCGACATCAGATAGCCGTCGGAGCGCAGCTTGGTCAGGATGCGTTCGCTGTCGACCAGGTTCTTGGGACAGCCGAGCGACACCATGCCGACCTTCGGCGCTTCAGGAATTTTGGTTGCCATGATCGGCGCGCACATAGGGATTTTTGCGCCAAATGTCACGCGTGGGCGAAATATCAGGCGGAATCGCGCAACTCGCCCGCGCCAACCCCCTGAACAATCTCGATGATAAGGTCGCCGGGCTCCAGCTTCTGCGCGCCTTCTTCCCAAAAGCCGATGACCCGCTCGCCCCTGTAGATGCGCACGCCAAGTCCGGTCCCTATCGCCGAGAGCGGCCCGCCAATCTCGCTCTCCACCGCCCGCCGCTCATGCAGCTTCACCCGTCCGCCGGAAGCCGCCAGGTCCGCCATATAGTCCGCGATATGCCGCCCGCTGGTGCTCCCCGCCAGCAGCAGCCCGGCAAAGCTCACCGGATTGATCACTGTCGTCGCGCCAGCCTGCCGCGCGGGCAGCTCATTATCCTCGTTCCGCACGACGATGCTGATCGGCAGGCGAGGGGCCAGATGCCGCGCCGTAAGAGTGATCAGGATCGACGTATCATCCCGCCCCGCCGACACGATCATCGACCTCGCCCGATCGATCGCCACATCCTTCAGCGTCTGGTCCCGCGTAGAATCGCCGCACATCACGTTGCAGCCCAGATCCTCCGCCTCTACCAGCGGCTTGTCCTGCGGATCGACCACCACGATCTCGCGCGGATCGACGCCCCGCGCCAGCAGTTCGCGCACCGCCTCGCTCCCGCTGGTGCCAAAGCCGGTGACGATGATATGATTGTGCAGATCGGCCTGAATGCGTGCCATGCGCCACCTGTAGAAGATGTTGCGGAAAAACAGATTATAGGCCGTCCCCAAAAAGATCAGCCAGACAAACAACCGGATGGGCGTCACCAGCAGCGCCTCGAACAGCCGCGCTTCCGGGCTGACGGGTACGATATCGCCATAACCCACAGTCGTCACGGTGACTGTCGTGAAATACAGCACATCGACGAAGCTGATCTGATTATCCAGATTGTCCTTCAGCCCGTCGCGCCCGATCCAGTGGATCAGCAGCACCAGAGCGATCAGCCCGAACACCAGCCCGACCCGCCACGCCAGATCGGCCCATACCGGCATGGAGGACCGCCGCCGCAGGAACCCGGTCTGCGCCAGGGGAGGGCGAGTGGGGTTGATCCTCATTGCGCTCGGTTAGCCCTCCAAATCCCAACCCATCACCGTCATCTCAGCGAACGCTGGGATCTCAGGAGAGATCGCGCCACGCCGCCCGAGACCCCAGCCTGCGCTGGGGTGACGCAGCCTTTACCGAGGCTCCAACCGCGCAATCCCACCCATATAAGGCAGCAGCACCTCAGGCACGATCACGCTGCCATCATCCTGCTGGTAATTTTCCAGCACCGCCACAAGCGTCCGTCCCACGGCCAGCCCCGACCCGTTCAACGTATGCAGGAACCGCGTCTGCTTCTCACCCTCGGGCTTGAAGCGCGCATTCATCCGCCGCGCCTGAAAATCGCCGCAGTTGGAAATGGAGCTGATCTCGCGATAGGTCTGCTGGCTCGGCAGCCACACTTCCAGATCATAGGTTTTCGCCGCCGCAAAGCCCATGTCGCCGGTGCACAGCAGCACCTTGCGATAGGGCAGGCCCAGCGCCTGCAACACGCCTTCGGCCGCCGCGCACATGCGCTCATGCTCGGCTGCGGACTCCTCGGGCTTGCAGATCGCCACCAGTTCCACCTTCTCGAACTGATGCTGGCGGATGAAGCCGCGCGTGTCTCGCCCCGCCGATCCCGCTTCCGATCGGAAACAGGGCGTCAGCGCCGTCAACCGCATCGGCAGGCTCGCCACATCGACAATCTGCTCGCGCACCAGATTGGTCAGGCTCACCTCAGCGGTCGGGATCAGCCACCGGCCATCGGTCGTGCGGAACAAATCCTCCGCGAACTTCGGCAACTGCCCCGTCCCAAACAGCGCCTCGTCCCGCACCAGCAGCGGCGGATTCACTTCCTCATAGCCATTCTCGCCCGACTGGCGATCCAGCATGAATTGCGCCAGCGCCCGGTGCAGCCGCGCCATTTGCCCCCGCAGCGCCGTAAAGCGCGCGCCCGACAAAGCCGCGCCGCCTTCAAAATCCAATCCCAGCGCCGGGCCGAAATCCGCATGATCCTGCGGCGTGAAGCTAAACTGCTTCGGCTCGCCCCACCGGCTCACCTCGACATTGTCCGCCTCGTCCGCACCTTCGGGCACATCGGCGGCAGGCAGGTTGGGAATGGCCGACAGCAGGGCGTGCAGCTTCTCGCTCACCTCCCGGTCTTCATTCTCCAGCGCGGGCATGCTTTCCTTAAGCGCCGCGACTTCGGCCTTCAGCGTCTCGGCCTTTTCCATGTCCTTGGCCGCCATGGCCGCGCCGATCGCCTTGCTCGCTTCATTGCGGCGGGCCTGACCCTGCTGCAATTCCGTCTTGATCGCCCGGCTGCGTTCATCCAGCGCCAATATGTCAGCGCTAAGAGCAGCGAGCCCCCTGCGGCCAAGGCCAGCGTCGAAAGCGGCGGGATTTTCGCGGATGAAACGAATGTCGTGCATGGGTCAGCCCTATGCCGTTCCGCGATCAGCCGCGCAACCCTGCGCGCCCCTGTCCGTTAGTCCTTGCAAGACATCAGGAAAGGAGCCGGTAATGTGGATCGATCATGACGCGATGGTGCTGGTAGCGGACGGGCGCAAAATGCTGTTCTTCCGCAACAAGGGCGATCGCACCGCGCCCAATTTGGAAGCCGAGACGGTGAAGGTTCAGGAAAATCCGGCCGATCGCGACCAATCGACTGACCTGTCCGGGCGCGCGCCGTCCATCAATGGTGGGCAGGCGACCATGGGCAAGACCGACTATCATGAACAGGAAGAAGCGCGCTTCGCTGTCGAAGCGGCCGACATGCTCAAGCGCCGCGCGCTCGCCAACGACTTTGAAAAGCTGATCATCGTCGCCCCGCCGACCGCGCTCGGCGAGATGCGCAAACATTATCACAAGGAAGTGCAAAGCCGCCTGGTCGGCGAAATCGCCAAGGACCTTTCCAACCATCCGGTCCCGGAAATCGAGAAGATCATCAGCCAGAGCTGAACCACCAGACGCAAAAAGGGGCGGCCCCCCACAAGCCGCCCCTTCGCACGCCCCCGCGTGAAAGGTTGCACTGTTGAACCAAAGCGCTTGATGCAACGTCCTTGGTGGAGCCTACTCCTAACCTCCGTTCGCCCTGAGCCTGTCGAAGGGCTCTACTTTCTTTTAGAAGTGGAGGTCTTCGACAAGCTCAGACCGAACGGGGTTGAGTGATCGCTATTTAAAGCGTCCCAGCCTGTCAGTCCGCCTTGCCCTTCCGTTCCGCAAAGCGTCGCCGCGCCACCAGCGCCACCGCGCCTGCGCCGAACAGCAGCACCATCGGAGGCGCAGGCACGTCATGCCCCCCGCTGCTGGTCGATCCGCCCGAGCTGCTGGACGAGGTGGAAGAGGATGTGCTCGACGACGTCGATGTGGACGACGACGTGCTGGATGATGTGGAAGACGAGGTTGAGCTCGAAGTCGATGTCGAAGAGCTGCTGGTCACGTTGCCGCTGGACGTCGACGTTGACGAGCTGCTCGTCACGTTGCCGCTTGAAGTGGAGACGTTGCCGCTCGACGTCGAGACATTCCCGCTGGAAGTCGACACGTTACCGCTGGAGGTGGACACCCCGCCGGTCGAGGTCGAAACGCCGCCCGTGGTCGAGCTGGTCGAGCTGCTGATGCCGCCCGTCGAGCTGCTCGTCGACGAAATCACCACCGATCCGCCGCCGCTGCCGCCGCCGCTACCGCCGAAGAATCCGCCGATGAACCCGCCGCCGCCAAAGCCGCCACCGCCACCAGCCAGCACCACCGGGGCCGCGCCGCCGCCGGACATGGGCATTTCAGCTGCCGGAAGGGGGGCGGGCAGGGGAATGGGCGCGCTTTGCGTCACCATGGTGACGGTCTGCGCTTTGCGGGGAGCGGCCCGCTTAACAATCTTCCGCTTGATCGGGCGGACGGCGTAGCGCTTGGGCGCGGCCTTCACGCTCTTGGTGCTCTTCACCACTGCCGGGCGGGCGCTTTCAGCGACATGGACGGCGCCACCGCCGATGATCGCGCCACCGCAGGTGAAAGCGCATAATTTGGCCAGTGCCATCCGTACCGACATAGCTATCCACTCTTGTTCGTCTTGAAGCTTCCGTCCGCGTCAGTTGCCTTTGGCGTCCATGAAACTGTTCCTGATTCCCAAAAAGGGGGAAGAACAGTTCAACTTCAACGTCATTAACCTTGAATATAGGCTATAAGTTGGTCGCCAATATAGAACAGCACCAATCTTTATGGTTAACGTCTCGTTTTGATACGCTATTAGTTAATGATCGCCGTTGCGTTTTTCTTTGCGGCCGGCGCGGGCGCGACGGCCCGCTGATGGGAGGGGGGGCGGCGCTTTTCCCTTGGCTTGCCGCGCCCGTATCCGATGACGGCTGATGATTGTCCGCTTGTGTCGTCCCGCGCCGCTCGTTATTAGGCGCCGTCAATCATAAGTCACGGGCTACCGGCGCTTTTGAACCGGAGCCTCTCGAGTCGGAGAGCCAGATGGCATCGGTCCTGAATTCCGATAAAGACGGCCATAATCCGCCGAAATCGGCCGTTACACTTCCCGCCGACTATCGTCCTTCACCCGACGAAGAGTTCATGAATCCCCTTCAGCTTGAATATTTCCGCCAGCGGCTCTGGGACTGGAAAAAGCAGATCCTGGCCGAGGCGGAAGGCACGCTGGCCGTGCTGCAGAATGAACCGCTGCGCGAACCCGACCTGAACGACCGCGCGTCGAGCGAGACCGACTGGTCGATCGAACTGCGCACGCGCGACCGCCAGCGCAAGCTCATTTCAAAGATCGACGCCGCGCTCCGCCGCATCGACGAGGGCGAATATGGCTATTGCGAAGTGACCGGCGAGCCCATCTCGCTCGGCCGTCTCGAAGCCCGTCCGATCGCGACCATGACGGTCGAGGCGCAGGAACGGCACGAGCGGCAGGAAAAGGTCTCTCGCGACGATTAACCCTTTGTCCACCGATCGCTGGCAATGTCCCGCCAAATAACGGGTCATCGCAAGGGATTAGGCATGGACAGCGATCAGGGAATGGCGGAACGGGGACCTGCTCGGGCGGGACCGCGGGACAGCCTGTTCCTGCTCACCAACCTGACGACGAATGAAGGCACGCCGCTTGGCCGCGCCCGGGTGCGCAACCTGTCGGCGACCGGCCTCATGGCAGATTGTGAACGGCCCGTGCCCGCCGATGCGGCAATCGTCCTCGAACTGCGCGGCGTCGGGCGCGTCAGCGGCCGGGTCGTGTGGTCGAAAGATGGCAAGATCGGTATTGCATTCGATCATGAGATCGATCCCGCACTCGCCCGCAAACCTGTAGCCTCCGGCGCCACCCACCGCGCCCCGTCCTACCTGCGCCTCCACCAGATAGGACGCTAAAAACGGAAAACGCCGTTTTCCCGCTATTTCCTTCATGAAAAAAGCGGCCCGCTTTCGCTCCGCCGCTATCGTCAGCAAGAAAGGGCGGGCTCTCGCCGCGCCCTTTCCTCGAAATGGCGGATCAGTTCCGCGTCATTTCCTCTTTCACCCGCAATTTCTGCTTTTTGAGCGAAGCCACCAGGATCGCATCGGGCATTGGCCGACTCGTCTCCGCCTTGATCCGTGCCTCAAGACCGGCGTGCTTGGCTGAAAGAGCTGAAATGTGGCTGTTTTCCATGACATTCTCCTGATGAGGGTGATGGACGAATGAGTAGATCATGATTCGGGGCCCATGTCTTCGCGCAAGCCGGGCTTTGCGACAGGCCGCGTGCAAATTTGCGATGGTCCGACCGGCGTTGCGGAGTTATCAGGAGCCTGTCCGCAACATGGCCGAGAAAGTGGGTAGTGGGTGAGCCGGGAAGACATCATGCGACGGCTGGAACTGCTGCGAGTCGAACATCGTGATCTCGATGGTGCGATCGAAGCTTTGGTAGGCGGGGGCGGCCGTGACCAGATGCAGATCGCCCGCCTGAAAAAACGCAAGCTCCGGCTACGCGACGAAATCGCTCTTCTGGAGGACGCGCTGGTGCCGGACATCATCGCCTGAGCGCCGTCTGCCAGATTGTTGGTTAACAACGGCCCTGAATGATACAATCCGCTCCTTGTCTGCTGCATCTTAACTGACAAGCAGCAGCTTTTATGTCAGTGATTCGGTCCATGTCTCCGTCCGTCACTCTTGACCGTGGCCTGCATCGGCGTCTTGTCGATGGCCTGTATCTGGAAGCCATGGTCATGGCGGACGAGGCGCGCGCCTATTTCGATCATCCGGACATGTCCGATGCCGAACTGCAGGACCCGCTCCGCCGCGTGTCCTTTGCCTGTGAGTCCCTCAAGGTCACGACCCGGCTGATGCACATTATCGCCTGGCTGCTGAGCCAGCGGGCGTGGCAGCGCGGCGAAATATCGGACGCGGACCTCATGGACGAAAAATATCGTCTCGGCCGCGCGACGGAAACGGACCCGGACATCGCGGCGGTATTCCCCTTCGCTGCCCGTGCCCTGATCGACGCAAGCCAGGAACTTTATGGCCGTGTCGCACGCCTGCAGGACAGGATGGACCATATGGCCCGGCCGCGCGGTCAGGTGGAAAGCAGCCCCGCTCGCGCCCTGATGGATCGCCTGAACACTGCCTTTTGAGCGGCGACAGCCGGTTCACTAGTATCTTACAGGCTGGCGCTCCCTTTCCCATTTGGGCTAGACCGCAGCTATGAACACGGGCTTGCGGCCCTGCCGCCGCGTATCAGCCATGTCGCAAGCCTCCCGGCTTCTCCTCCTGCCTCTGCTTTTGGCGGCTCCTGCCGTGCATGCGCAAAGCGTCGAGCCTCCCGCCGAGGTGCTCGACCAGGACCTGCCGCTTGATCCCATGCCCGACCTGGGCGTGGCATGGCCCGACCTTGGGCAGCCTGATACCGTCACGTCGCTGCCGCCAGACCCTGCCGACAGTGCGGATGTCGCGATTGATCCGGCCGATCCCGCGGTCCAGGACCCCGGTGATGAGGAGCCTGCCGAGGCGGCGGCCTTCGCAGACTCCGGAGAAGAGAAGCGTTACGCGGTCCAGCTCAATGGCGTGGACCAAGTCGCCGACGCGCAGTTCGACAGCCGCTTCAAGCAATTGTCAGCCTTGCGGGAGGGAGAGGGGAAGCCCGCCAATCTCGCCCAGATAAACAGGCGGATCAAGGAAGACAGCGAACTGCTGGACCGGCTTCTGCGCGCCAAAGGCTATTATGCGGCGCGCGTCCGCAGCGCCATTTCCGTCAGCCCGAGCGCTGAAGACCGGCTGGTCGTACAATTCGAGATCACGCCCGGCGTCCGCTATCAGCTTTCCTCCGTCGATCTGCCGGGCTTAAGCCAAGCGGGCGAGCGTGAAGCGAAATTGCGCGAAGCCTTCACTGTACATGTCGGCGATCCCGTCGATGCCGATGCGATCCTGGCGGGCCAATCCTCGCTCTCGCTGGCGCTCAGCGAGAACGGTTTTCCTTTCGCCCGCGTCGGCGAACCGGAGGTGCGGATCGATCATGAGGAGCGCAAGGGCGAACTGGATATAGTCGTGAGCCCCGGCGCCTACCGGACCTTCGGCTCGATCATCCTCAACAATGAAAAGCTGTTCAGCGCTCGCCATGTGGCGCGGATTGCGCGCTTTGAACCGGGCGATCCTTACAGGGCGTCGGATGTCGAGGACTTGCGCAGCGCGATCGTTGCCACCGGTCTCATCTCTTCGGTCGCGCTGACGCCCAGGGATGCGGGTGATGGAGAGCATGTCGATCTGGCCGTCGATGTCCGCCCTGCGCCATTGCGCACCATCGCTGGCGAATTGGGCTATGGCACTGGCGAAGGCTATCGCGCCGCCGTCAGCTGGCAGCACCGAAACCTCTTCCCGCCGGAAGGTGCCGTCACATTGCGGGGCGTGCTGGGCACGCAGGAACAGACGGCGTCCTTCACCTACCGCCGCAATAATTTCCGGGAGCGCGATCATGTGCTGACCGGACTTGTATCGATCAGCAACATCAAGCGCGATGCTTATGACGCGCGCACCATCACCCTCTCGGGCGCGCTCGAACGGCAGACCAACATCCTGTTTCAGAAGAAGTGGGTGTGGCGAGTCGGTGCGGAACTCATCGCGTCAGACGAAAAGGATGCGTTCAGTGGCGGGAACCGGCGAACCTTCCTCATCGGTGCGGTGCCGCTCAGCCTCACCTATGATGGCAGCGATGATCTCCTGAACCCCAGCCGGGGCTTCCGGCTGGGTGGCCGGTTCAGCCCTGAGCTGTCCTTCCAAAACGGCACCTTCGGCTCTTCCCGCGTGCAGATTGACGGCAGCGTCTATCAGCCGGTGACCGAGCGTGTCGTCCTGGCGGCGCGCGCCCGCTTTGGCACTATCCTGGGGTCCACGGTCGACCGGATCGCGCCGTCCCGCCGTTTCTACGCGGGTGGCGGCGCGTCGGTCCGGGGCTATGGCTATCAGGACATTGGCCCGCGTGACGCGAACAACGATCCGATCGGCGGCAAGAGCCTAGCGGAGTTCTCGCTGGAATCGCGCGTCCGGTTCGGCAACTTCGGCATCGTGCCCTTTGTCGATGCGGGCAACATCTCCACCAGCTTCCTGCCGCGCTTCCGCGACCTGCGCATCGGTGCTGGGATGGGCTTCCGCTACTATAGCAGCTTCGGCCCGATCCGCATCGATGTCGGCACGCCGCTGAACCCGCAAAAGGGCGATCCACGCGTTGCCGTCTACGTATCCCTGGGGCAGGCTTTCTGATGGCGGAGGATGTCCAGCAGCCCCAGCGGCATCGCCGCGCCTGGGACGGCCGGTGGCAGCGCTGGATCACCGGGCTATTGGCTCTGCTGGTCGTGATTTCGGCAGCAGCGCTGGTTTGGCTCGACACATCGGCCGGGCACCGCTTCCTCGTGACGCGGATCGTCAAGATCAGCCCGCCATCAGGCCTGCGCATCCATGTCGATCGGATCGACGGCAGCATCTATCGCCGCGCTGTCCTGCATGGCGTCGCGCTTGCGGACCCCAAGGGTGCTTTCCTGACCGCTCCCCGGGTGGAACTCGACTGGTGGCCGCTGGCCTGGCTTTCGAACCGGCTCGACATCGATCGGCTCAACATACCCACAGCGACGCTGCACAATCTGCCCCGTCTCAACCCTGCTCGACAGCAAGGTCCGATCCTGCCGAGTTTCGACATCCGCTTGATGCAATTTTCCGTCGGACGGCTGACCATCGACGACAGCATCAGCGGCCGGGTCCAGCAGGCGACGCTGTCCGGTGATGCTGACATCAGGGGGCGGCGAGCCGTCATCGATCTTTCCGCGCGGGTGTTGGGGCAGGAGGATGCAATCAACCTCGCGCTCGACAGCCGTCCTGACGATGACCGCTTCGATCTGGACGTGACCGTGAATGCGCCGTCAGGCGGCGTTCTGGCGACCATCGCGGGGCTGCGGCAGGACGGCAATCTGCGCATCCGTGGCAAGGGGAGCTGGACCCGCTGGGACGGGCGACTGGCTGGCACACTCGATAGCAACCCGGCAATCGACCTGATGCTGTCGGCGCGCAGCGGCACCTATTCAGCCACCGGGTCGATCGAGGCATCGGCGATCGCGGGTAAAGGGCTGGTGCAGCGCCTAGCTGCGCCTCGCCTCTCCATAGACGCACGTGGGTCGCTCTCAAACCGCGTTGTGGACGGCAGGCTGTCGCTACGATCGCAATCCATGCATGTGAGCGCCGATGGAGCGATCGATCTGCGCAACTCGGCTTTCGACAATCTGCTGGTCGATGTCAGCCTCATCCGGCCACAGGCTTTGCTGAAGTCGATGCACGGGCGGGACGTGACGGCGCGGATGCGGTTCGACGGTCCGTTCGCCGGCTTCGGCTATGAATATCTGCTCAAGGCGAAACAGCTTGCCTTCGATCGTACCTTGATCAGCGATGTTCGGGCCGAGGGGAAGGGGCGCAAGGCGGCGCAGGCGCCGATGTTGATTCCGATCCATTTGCGCGCGCGGCGATTGGACGGGCAGGGTGATCTCGTCGAAGGGGTCGTGCGCAATTTCGTCCTAGATGGTGTGCTCCAGTTGAAGGGGCGGCAACTCATCACCAACCCGATGCCGATCCGGTCCGACAAGCTGAACGGCAAGCTCGTCATGATCGCTGACCTCAAGACGGGTCGTTATGATTTCGGCCTCGATGGCCAGATACGCGGTCTTGCCATTCCGGGGCTCGGCATCGTTGACCTGACCTCCAAGTTGCGCGCTGTACCCGGCAAGAATGGCGCCTTTGGTCTTAGCGGGACTGCGATGGCCCGCATGCGCCGCTTGGACAACAGCTTCCTGCGCGGCCTGGGCGGGGGGCTTCCGGTGTTGAAGAGCGCACTGTCGCTTGGGCCCGACAAGCGGTTGATGTTTACCGGCCTCCATCTCGACGCGCCCCTACTCAGCCTGACCGCCAATGGCTATCGCCGTCCGGACAGGAGCTTCCATTTCGAAGGCAGCGGCACGCACAAGCGATATGGACCCCTGCGCTTGACGCTGGACGGCAAGATCGAGCAGCCGACCATCGACCTGCTGCTCGAACGGCCGCTGAACGCCCTGGGCGTGGCGGACATGCGCGTTCATCTCGTGCCCGATAGCGTGGGTTATCAATTCACCGCCCAGGGTGGCTCGACGCTTGGCCCATTCGCGGGGACGGGCCAAATCCTGCTGCCGCGTGGTGCTCAGGCGGTCGTGCGCGTTGCAAAGCTGGCAGTGTCCGGCGTTGTTGCCAGCGGTGATCTGCGCCCGGTCACAGGCGGGCTTGAAGGGCGGCTCAATGTTGCCGGGCCCGTGAAGGGCAGCATCGGTTTCGCGCCGATCAATTCCGTCCAGCAGCTGATCCTGAAGCTCGACGCCGCCGATGCAAGCTTTGATGGGCCGACGGCGATCGCCGTTCGGCGCGGCAAGATGGACGCGACAGTGCTGCTGGATCCGGCAGGAACGTCGATAAACGCCGTCGTGCAGGCCAGAGGACTGCGTGTCGGGGGCATCCTGATCGGCAGATTGGCGTCCAACGCCGATCTGAAAGGCGGCTTTGGCACAGTAAAGGCCAGCCTGTCGGGACAGCGCGGCCGCCTCTTCGATATACAGGGTGAAGCACAAGTAGAGCCTGACCGCATTCGCGTGGCGGCGCGTGGGACGGTGGACAAGCGTCCGATCCGGCTGACACGCTCGGCTTTGTTGACCCGCAGCGCTGACGGGTGGCGGCTGTCTCCTGTGACCATCAGCTATGCTGGCGGATCGCTGCAATTGGGTGGGGAGCTTAGCGGCGCCACGACGCGGATCGACGGCCGCATGCAAAAGCTGCCCCTCTCGCTGCTCGACATCGCCTATGATAATCTTGGCCTCGGCGGCACCGCCACGGGATCGCTGACCTATGTTCACAGCCGGGGCGGCATGCCCAGCGGGAAAGCGGAACTGCGCGTGCGCGGCCTCACTCGCTCCGGCTTGTCGCTCAGCTCCCGGCCGGTCGATGCCGGTATCAACGCCGTCCTGATGCCTGACCGCCTGGCAGCGCGCATGCTGTTCGCCGCCGGGGGCCAGACGATCGGAAGGGCGCAAATATTGCTGACCCCGCTCGGCACGCAGGCAAGCCTGATCGACCGACTCAACAGCGCGCCGCTGTTCGGGCAGCTTCGGTTCAGGGGAACGGCTGATACCCTCTGGCGACTGACGGGCGTCGAAATCGTGGACATAGCGGGGCCGGTGAGCGTGTCCGCCGACGCGCGCGGGACGCTGGGCAATCCGGTGATTTCCGGCGCGCTCGCAACCGACAATGCCACCATCACCAGCGCCGTCACCGGCATGCGGCTGCACAATGTCGAGGCGCGCGGACGCTTTTCGGGCGCTCAGCTGGTCATGTCGAGCTTCGCGGCAAACGCGAAAAATGGCGGAGCCGTGACCGGTACGGGCAGCTTCACTTTCGCCGGGATCGCGGGCGTAGGCATGGATTTGCGCCTGCAGGCGGAGAATGCGACATTGCTCGACCGGGATGACATAGCGGCCACGGTCACCGGCCCGATCACCCTGCGTTCGGACGGTGTCAACGGCACCATCGGTGGCGACCTGCTGCTCAACCGCAGCCGCTTCACGCTCGGCCGCGCCGCCGCGATTGCCCAGATCCCCGAACTGCGCGTGACAGAAGTGAACCGCAATGGGGAAGAGATCGAAAGGCCCCGCGTTAACCGGCCATGGGCTCTAGCGGTCAAGGCGCGCGCGCGTAACCGGCTCATCGTAACGGGGCTGGGTCTCGATAGCGAATGGCGCGCCAACCTCGACATAGGGGGCACTGTCACCAGCCCGGCCATTTCTGGCAGGGCAGAGCTGGTCCGGGGCGGCTACACATTTGCCGGGCGCCGGTTCGAACTGCGAGAGGGCAAGATCCAGTTCGACGGGCGCACCCCCGCTAATCCGACGCTCGACATTGATGCGGAGGCGGACGTCAGCGACCTCAAGGCGATGATCCATGTGGGCGGCACTGGACTGAAACCCGACATAAGCTTCACCAGCATACCTGCATTGCCGCAGGACGAACTGCTTTCCCGTATCCTGTTCGGGACATCTATCACCAATCTCTCCGCGCCGGAGGCATTGCAGCTCGCATCGGCGGTGGGATCTTTGCAGGGCGAAGGGGGACTTGATCCGATCAACGCCGTGCGCAAGGCAGCGGGGCTGGATCGCCTAAGGATCATCGCCGCCGATCCCACGCAGGGTCAGGGAACCTCGATCGCCGCGGGGAAATATTTGACGCGCAAGACCTATGTCGAACTCATCACCGACGGCCAAGGCTATTCCGCGACACGCATAGAATATCAGGTCACGCGTTGGCTTTCCCTGCTCGCCGCGATTTCGACATTGGGACGGGAAAGCGCGAATGTGCGCATATCCAAAGATTATTGAAGGATCTTGGCGCGCAGATCGTGGCTGAAATACAACATTTCCGGCTGTTTATCTTAGGTTCATGAAACCTTCGCTTTTCCCACGACTTCCAACACTTCCTCCTCAAAGGGGGTGAGTGACAATGGAGTACCCTATGCGGAAAATAATGGTCGCAACCCTGCTGGCCGGATCGGCCGTAGCCGCTCCCGCCCTGGCGCAGGATGCTCAAGCCACTTTCACCGGACCGCGCGTCGAAGCTATTCTAGGCTATGACCACACGGGCGCGGGCAGCACCGTCGATAACGACAATGGCGATGATGACCAGTCGATCGATGGCCTGCTCTATGGCGTCGGCGCTGGCTATGACTTCAACGTGGGCGGCGCGGTCCTCGGCGTGGAAGGTGAATTCACCGATTCCACTGCCAAGAGCAGCCGGAATCCTTTCACCAGCGAGTTCGGCTTTGGCCGGGTCAGCCAGGGGCGTGACCTCTATGTCGGTGCCCGTGCGGGTATTCTCGCCAGCCCCAACACCCTCGTTTACGTGAAGGGCGGCTATACCAATACCAAGTTGAACGTGCTTGCCGGTGACACCAACCAGTCGACCGACACGGCCTTCAAGCTGGACGGCTGGCGGGTCGGCGGCGGCGTTGAGCGCGCCTTCAATGAAAATATGTTCGGAAAGCTGGAATATCGCTACTCGAAATATGACAGCGCCCACATCGACTTCGTGAACGGTGCGACGAGCAGCGAGTTCGACATCGATACGGACCGTCATCAGGTCGTGGCCAGCGTCGGCTGGCGCTTCTGACCGGATGGGAGGGCCGGCGCTGCCGGTCCTCCCATCTCGCCCCGTTGCTTACAGTGTCGCTTCGATTTCCCGCGCGGCCTGGTCAGGATTTTCCGCCTGGCTGATGGGTCGCCCGACGACCAGGATCGACGCGCCACGATCCAGAGCTTCTCGCGGTGTTACGGCCCGCTTCTGATCGCCCATCGCGCCGCCCTGCGGACGCACGCCCGGCACGACGAAGAAGCCATCCGCCCATGCCTGTTTCGCCAAGGCGACTTCTTCGCCTGAACACACGATGCCGTCCAACCCGGCACTGCGCGCCAGATCGGCAAGCCGCGTCACCTGATCTTCCGCCTTGCCGCCGACACCAATGTCGCGAAGGTCGCTATTATCGAGGCTGGTGAGAACCGTCACCGCGACGACTTTCGTGTTGATGCCTGCCGCCGCCTTGGCATCCTCCAGCATCGCGCGCCCACCTGCGGCATGCACGGTCAGGATCGCTGGCTCCAGGCCGTTCAGGGCCTGGACGGCCTTTGCCACTGTGTTGGGAATGTCATGCAGCTTCAGGTCGAGAAAGATCGGCAGGTCGAACTTCATCATTTCGCGCACGCCGTGATGGCCATGCGCGCAGAAGAATTCGAGTCCCAGCTTCAACCCGCCAACATGTCCACGCACGCGCCCGGCCAGGTCCTGGGCTTTGATGAGGTCGGGTGTATCGATGGCGACGTAGATGGGGCTGCTCATGCTGTTCCTGTGGCAGGGTGGGAAGATGAAGGGGCCGAGAGCGTTTCAGCCGCATCGGCAGGCAAGGCCGCAGGGGCCGCAGGGGCTGCCGTGGCGGTGGCCGCGACAAGCGCGCGTTCGGTATTTTCCAGCCTGCGCTTCATGCGCCAGCGGGTCGTGCGAGCCATGATCCAGAAGGGTAGGACCCCCGCCAGAAATGCGATCAGGATAGGAAACCAGATACGCGTTTCCCACACGATGTCGCCCCAGATCTTGATTTCGGTGGGCCGGTTGTTCGCCTTGCAAAAAAGGGCGATCGCGACGGCCAAGACAACCCAGAAGGCAGTCCGCAGGAATTGCATTCGGCATGTCCTCTAGCTGCTGATCGGGCCAGCTTAGGCCATTTCGGCGTGCTCCGAAAGCGCCTCGTCGGATTTCTCCCCGGCGTGGCGATGAACACAGCCCGGAACCCTTGTGCCCACCTGCGCATTTTTCGGGTGGCAAGGAGGTTCAGGACATGGCGGCGCGCGCTTATTGGCAGGGGCAGATCAGGCTGGCTCTCGTTTCCATCCCGGTCGAAATCTACGCCGCGACCAAGTCCGGCGCGCAGATCGCTTTTCACCAGATTCATGAACCCAGCGGCAAGCGCGTTCGCTATGAAAAGACCGTACCCGGCCTTGGGCCCGTCAAGCCTGAGGATATCGTCAAAGGCTATGAAGTCACCAAGGGCGACTATGTCCTGCTTCAGCCCGATGAGATCGAAGCGGTAAAGCTGGAGAGCAAGAAGACGCTCGAACTCACCCAGTTCGTAGATGCCAACGAAATCGATGTCCTCTATTATGAGCGACCCTATTACGTCGTGCCTGCCGACGATCTTGCCGAAGAAGCCTTTGTCGTTTTGCGGGAAGCGCTGCGCCGGGCGAGGAAAGTCGGCCTCGGCCAGCTGGCGATGCGCGGGCGGGAATATATCGTGTCGCTCAAGCCCTGCGGTCGCGGCATGGTGCTTGAGACGCTTCGCTATGCTGATGAAGTCAACAAGGCCCAATCCTATTTCCGCGAAATAGACGATGTGAAGCCGGACCCTGAGCTGCTCGACCTTGCCGAAGCGCTCATCGAAAAGAAGACCGCGCCGTTTAAGCCCGATACTTTCCACGACCGTTATGTGGACGCGTTGGAGAGGCTTATCGAAAAGAAGAAAAAGGCGAAGGGCCGCCGTATCATCGAGGATGAGGATGAAGCGCCCGCCAAGCGCAGTGGCAATGTGATCGACCTGATGGCGGCGCTGAAAAAATCGGTTGATACCGGGACGAAAAGCGCTGCTGCCAAGCCCGCGGCCAAGAAACCGGCTGCCCGCCGGACCTCAGCTACCAAGGCTCCTGCGCGCAAGCGAGCCTGATCCATGGCTGAAGCCGATCCCCTGAAGGAATATAATCGCAAGCGCGACTTCACCCGTACCAAGGAGCCAGCGGGGAAGCAGGCGCGCAAGGGCGGGAACAGCTTCATCGTTCAGAAGCATGACGCGACCCGGCTGCATTATGATTTTCGGCTGGAGGTGGACGGGGTCCTCAAAAGCTGGGCTGTGACGCGCGGGCCCAGTCTTGATCCTGCGGACAAGCGGCTGGCCGTCCGCACCGAAGATCATCCGCTCTCCTATGCCAGCTTCGAGGGCACCATTCCCAAGGGCGAATATGGCGGCGGCACCGTCATGCTCTGGGATGAGGGTATTTGGGAACCAGTGCCGGGCAAGAGCGCGAAGGATCTTGCGAAGGGCCATCTCCACTTCGTCCTGCATGGCCAGCGGATGAGGGGCGAGTGGCTGCTGATCCGGCTGAAGCCGCGTTCTGGCGAAGGGAAGCGCGAGAATTGGCTGCTGCGCAAGATTGACGATGCTTATGCCGGTCCCGCCGATGATCTGATCGGGCGCGAACTGACGAGCATCAAGAGCGGCAGAACCATGGGTGAGATTGCTGCCAATGCGCCTGCAACTTCGCTCAAGGGCAAGCGCGGCAAAGCTTTCGACGCGGCGATGAGTGAGGCGGACAGGGCTACCCCGGCGCGCCCTGCGCCCAAGCGCCGCCAATCGGGCAAGGCGCCGCCATTCCAGGCGCCGCAACTGGCGACACTGGTGGATGCTGTTCCGACCGGCAACAACTGGCTGCATGAAATAAAATATGACGGCTACCGCAGCCTGATCAGCGTGGCGGGCACCCGCGCGCAGGTGTTCACCCGATCGGGCCTCGATTGGACCGACCGCTTTGCGTCCATAGCGCAGGAAGTCGCGGGCATGAACCTTCCCCCCATGCTGATCGATGGGGAGATCGTCGCGCTGGGGCCGGATGGAAACCCTGACTTTTCCACATTGCAGCAAGTGCTCAAGGGAGAGAATAAAGGCGCGCTGCACCTTTTCGCCTTCGATCTTCTCTCCCTCGACGGGGAGGATCTGACCTGGCAACCCAATATCGCGCGGAAAGAAAAGCTCGCGGCGGTCCTTGGCCAAGGTAGCGCGCATGTGCATCTGTCCGACCATATCGTGGGCGCGGGCGAAAAGCTGTTCCGGACGATGTGCGAGGCGGGGCAGGAGGGTATAATCTGCAAGCGCGCCGATGCGCCCTATCGCGGCGCGCGGACCAAGAACTGGCTGAAGGTCAAATGCACCCGTCGCCAGGAGTTCGTCATCATAGGATGGACGCCCAGTTCTGCCAGCGGCCGTTCTCTGCGCAACATCCTGCTCGCCCAGAATGACGACACGGGTTTGGTCTATGCTGGCAAGGTCGGAACCGGTTTCAATTCCCAGAATAGTGAGCAGCTTCTACGCCAGCTGAAGGCGCGGGCGCGCAAGTCTGCGGCGGTACAGGTACCTCGCAGTGAGGCACGGGGCGCGCAATGGGTCCGTCCGGACCTCGTCGCGGAGATCGCCTTTGCCGAATTCACCAGCGACAATGTCGTGCGGCATGGCAGCTTTCTTGGCCTGCGCGAGGACAAGAAGGCAAAGGAAGTCTCACGGGAGAAGGCGATGGCTGTACCCGAACAGGAAAGCGATGTTCATGTCTCAAACCGTGACCGGCTGATCTTCCCCGAGGCGAAGGTGACCAAGGGGCAACTGGCCGACTATTATGAGGCGGCTGGAGCGATCATGCTGCCTTGGATCGCGCACCGCCCGATCAGCTTGGTGCGGTGCCCGCAAGGCCGGGCCAAGAAATGCTTTTTCCAAAAGCATGACAGCGGCAGCTTCGGCGATCATGTGAAGCATGTGCCCATTCGTGAAAAAGATGGGGACGAGCAGGATTATCTCTATGTCGACGACATAGATGGGCTCGTCGCCTGCGTTCAGATGGGCACGATCGAATTTCACGGCTGGGGATCGCGGGTCGAGGATGTCGAAAAACCCGACCGGCTCATCTTCGACCTCGATCCTGATGAGGGACTCGATTTCGAGGATGTGAAAAAGGCCGCTAGCGACATTCGCCGCACGCTCGAGGACATCGGCCTCACGAGCTTCCCCTTGCTGTCGGGCGGGAAGGGCGTGCATGTCGTCGTCCCCCTTACGCCCAAAGCCGAATGGCCGCAGGTCAAGGACTTTGCCGACCGTTTTGCCCGCGCGCTGGCGGCTGCGGAGCCCGACCGTTTCACCGCCACCATGAGCAAGGCGAAACGCAAGGGGCGGATCTTCATCGATTGGCTGCGCAACCAGCGTGGAGCGACCGCAGTGCTTCCCTATGTGGTGCGGGCGCGGGAGAATGCGCCGGTCGCGGTACCCGTCACTTGGGACGAGCTGGAGGATATTGATCGTCCGGGCGCCTACACGATCGCGGACGTGGGCGAACTGCTCGCGCGCGCTGGCTCAAGAGAATTGCGAGGCTGGGGCGAAGCGCGCCAGACTTTGCCTGATTATTGAACTGGATATGTCAGCGCCATCTTTTCTCGCGGGCAGCCTTGTTGCATAAGTTGATTCACCATGACCGAACCTAAAGACGACGCTCCCGAAAACGCCGCCCCCGCGACGGCAACTGATCCGAAGCCCGATTTGGCATCTGCAGCGCGGAAGCCCACGAGCAAGGGGGTCTGGATGGGCACCGCTGTCGGGGTTGGATCGGCGGCGATCGTCGCAGCGCTTCTGTACGCGAACAAGAAGCGCGGCTGAGCAGCCTGCCCACGAAAAAAAGAGGCGGCATGGCCTTCGCTCCACGCCGCCTCATGTTGCGACCCTTCTGGGTTGGGGTCCTGTTATCCCTGTCTGTGCGATTGTGCGGTCAGGCGGCGCCGCGGCTTAGGTAGGAAATGAGCTCGGGCTTGCTTACCGAGACGCTCTTGTCGGTATCCGCTGTCTTGAAAGCGCCGTCGGCCCAAGTCGCGACATCAGCGGCCGCCAACTTCGCGCCGCTGCTCTTCATCTCCTGATCCTTCAAAGCGACCATCCAGCGCGAAAATTCGGCTTTGTCGAGCTGGCCGTCCCCATTCGCATCATAGGCGGGAAACTCGCTGTCCACGATGGAGGCCACCGTGTCAGCGGGCGTTTGGGCAGGCGATGGCGCAGTTGCCTGTGCACCGCCGGGCGCATCCGTGGAAGCAGTCTGGGCGCTCACCGGAACAGCGGCGGACAGGACCATGGTAACAATCAGGGCGCGTAACATCATCTTCTCCCTCCGCAGCAATAGAGCAAGTCAGGCGCTGAACGGTTCAAGGGAAGAATACATAAGTAACTCTCGCGTTTCCTGAATGATTTTTTATCATCAACATCTTACCCTTCGATCCGGCTCATCTGGTCTTTCAATGCTGCCATAATCAGGGTGAAAAGCTGCCGGAACAGAGCTCAACAGGCCAAAAGATGCCCCGATTTGCCCTTGAATGGCTTGGCTGCTAGGCGGCGCGCGAACTTTCACCAGCAAATCAGGATTCGTTCGATGGTCCCGCGCTACGCCCGCCCACAAATGACAGCACTCTGGGAACCGGAAGCTCGGTTTCGCATCTGGTTTGAAATTGAGGCCCATGCCACCGAGGCGCTGGGCGAACTCGGCGTGGTTCCCAAATCCGCTGCGAAGGCACTGTGGGACTGGTGGGCGACCAATCCGGCTATTGATGTGCCTGCCATCGACGCCATCGAGGCGGTCACCAAGCATGACGTCATCGCCTTCCTCACCTGGGTGGCTGAGCAGGTCGGCGACGAAGCCCGCTTCATGCATCAGGGCATGACCTCTTCCGACGTGCTGGACACCTGCCTTGCCGTGCAGCTGGCCCGCGCGGCGGACATACTGATCGACGATCTCGACCAGTTGCTGGCAGTCATCAAGCGCCGCGCTTTCGAGCATAAGCTGACCCCGACGATCGGCCGCAGCCACGGCATCCACGCCGAACCCGTGACCTTCGGCCTCAAGATGGCGGAAGCCTATGCCGAATTCAGCCGCTGCCGCACGCGCCTCGTTGCAGCGCGCGAGGAAATCGCGACCTGCGCCGTCTCCGGCGCGGTCGGCACGTTCGCGAATATCGATCCGCGCGTCGAAGAGCATGTCGCCGCCAAGCTCGGGCTCGCGATCGAGCCGGTGTCGACACAGGTCATCCCGCGTGATCGGCATGCGATGTTCTTCGCGACCTTGGGCGTCATCGCCAGTTCGATCGAGCGCCTTGCTGTCGAGGTGCGTCACTTGCAGCGCACCGAAGTGCTGGAAGCGGAGGAGTATTTCTCGCCCGGCCAGAAGGGCAGTTCGGCAATGCCGCACAAGCGCAACCCGGTGTTGACCGAAAACCTCACCGGTCTGGCGCGGATGGTGCGCAGCTATGCGCTGCCTGCCATGGAGAATGTCGCTCTGTGGCATGAACGGGATATCAGCCACTCATCAGTCGAACGCTATATCGGCCCCGACGCCACGATCACGCTCGACTTCGCTCTCGGCCGCCTGACAGGCGTGATCGACAAGCTGCTCGTCTACCCTGAGCGGATGATGAAGAATCTCGACAAGATGGGCGGCCTTGTCCATTCGCAGCGCGTGTTGCTGGCGCTGACCCAGGCAGGCGTCTCGCGCGAGGACAGCTATCGCTATGTCCAGCGCAACGCCATGAAGGTGTGGGAGTCGGATGGCCAGCTGTCGCTGCTGGAATTGCTAAAGGCCGATCCCGACGTCGCCGCCGCCCTGACTGCTGAGCAGATCGAAGAGAAGTTCGACCTCGACTATCACTTCAGGCAGGTGGACACGATCTTCCGCCGGGTGTTCGGCGAAGTCTGACTGACGCCGCAAGGCTGAGGAGCATGAAAGAGCGCGGAAACGCGCTCTTTTTTGTGCGTGGGACGTATACGGCTTAGGCGCGGTTCAGCCGCCCGGTGCAACCCGGGGCCAGACGGCCTATATCAAGCTATCGCTATGACGAAGAAATTGGTCGGGGAGAGAGGATTCGAACCTCCGGCCCCTGCCTCCCGAAGACAGTGCTCTACCAGGCTGAGCTACTCCCCGACCGATAGCGGCATTGTTTGCAACGCCGCTGGGCAGGCGGGGTCTATAGAGGGGGCTTTTCGCACTGGCAAGCGGCTGGCGACGCTTTTTTTGACTTGGTCAGAGCAGGCCCGCGGCGCGGAAGCTGAACTGGTCGCGGCTGCCGCGAATGACGTGATCGGCGAGCTTCACTTCGAGCGGCCGTAGGCGGCGTGCTATTGAGCGGGCCAGACGGATGTCGTCGCGGCGGGGATGGGGGGAGCGTTCGGTTGGGCGCACCTGTTCGACTATCAGCCAGTGGCTGCCCCGCATCAGCAATTCCTGCATGAGGTGGCGCCAATCCTGATTGCCATCCACCCGGCGCAAGGGACGCCACTGGTCGTCCAGCAGCAGGAATCGGATGCTTTCCGTAGCGGTCATCTCCCCAAGATGCTGCGAGATCCTGCCGCTATCACTGCGAACTATATCCACTGTGGAGACGAATGGCCGGGAAATGATCCGAAGCGAAAGATTGGCGAGTGCGGCGCTGCTCCGCTAAAGCGAAGTGCGGCGAGGGTGGAATCGCCACAACAGGGAAGAGCGTCGTTGACCGCAATCATCACTCCGAACAAAGCGCACTATGAACAGCAATATCTGGACCTGATGCGCCGGGTCTGGACGGAGGGGGACGAGCGCATCGACCGGACCGGAGTGGGCACGCGGTCGGTGCTGGGCGCGAGCATGCGTTTTTCGCTGGCCGACGACGCAGTGCCGCTGCTGACGACCAAGCGCGTCTATTGGAAAGTGGCCGCGCGCGAGATGTTGTGGTTTTTGACAGGCGACACCAACATCCGCGAGCTGGTGCGCCAGGGCGTGCATATCTGGACCGATTGGCCTCTGGATTCTTATCGCAAGGCAACCGGCGAAGATTTGAGCCGCGACGATTTCGAAGCGCGGATTATCGAGGATGAGGCTTTTGCCCGGCGCTGGGGCGACCTGGGCCCCGTTTATGGCGCGCAATGGGTGAACTGGCCGCGCTATGAAGCTGTAGGCGACGGGCTGTTCCGCCGCGCGGAGAAGGGGCACAACCAGATCGCGGAACTGGTGGAAGGGATCAGGACCAATCCGGGATCGCGGCGTTTGCTGTTCACGGGATGGAATGTGGCCGAAGTGGCGCGCATGGCCTTGCCGCCCTGTCACATGACCTACCAATTTCAGGTGGCGGACGGGCGGCTGAATGGACTGTTGTTCCAGCGTAGTTGCGACCTGGGGCTTGGCTTTGCGTTCAATATCTTCGGCTTGTCGATGATCACCCGGATGCTGGCGCAGCAATGCGATCTGGAGGCGGGGGACGTCGTCTGGCAGGGCGGGGACGTGCATCTGTATCTCAATCATGCCGCGCTGGTTGAGGAGCAGATCAGCCGGACTCCCGGGGGAGCGCCGAAGCTCAGGATCAACAGGCGGCCGCATAGCATTTTCGACTATCGGATCGAGGATTTCGAGGTGGTCGATTATGCGCCGCAGAGTCACATTGCAGCGCCGGTGGCGGTTTGAAGTCGAGAAGGAAATAGCGGGAAAACGGAACTCTTGCTTTTTGCGTGCGTTGTAATAATATAATTGCACCAAGCAATAATATTGCAAATGCGAGTAGGAGGCGGGATGGGCGACCGGGATGGTTCGGGCGCTGGGAAGGCCGGTGATCGGCAGGAGAAAAGCCCTGCCGATGACGACCGCAGGCTGGCTGGCGGGGATGCGCCTGCTGGGCAGAAAAGTTCTAACGCGTCCGTTAGTGACGCAGCTGCGTCCCCCTTCGCGGCTTCTGAACCGCAAAGTGCGTCGGCAAGCGGGCGAAATCTGCCCCCATTGCAGCTTCATGTGCCGGAGCCGCAATTTCGGCCAGGTGATGAAGCCGATTTCAACCATTTCGACATTCCCGACGCTGGAACCGCCCGCAGGCCCGATGAGGCGGCGGATGCGGGTAGCATGCGGGAGATGGCCTATGATCTTGTCCGCGTGCTGGACGCGGACGGGCGGGCGGTGGGGCCATGGGATCCCAAGCTGCCGCCGGAGACGCTGATCCGCATGCTGCGCGGCATGGCGCTGACGCGGGCATTCGACGCGCGCATGTTCCGCGCGCAGCGGCAGGGCAAGACGAGCTTCTACATGAAGTCCACCGGAGAGGAGGCGGTTTCGATCGGCGCGGCGGCTGCGCTGGCGAGTGACGACATGTGCTTTCCCAGCTACCGCCAGCAGGGGATATTGATCGCGCGCGGCTGGCCGCTGGTCGATATGATGAACCAGATTTATTCGAACAAGGGCGACCGGCTGAAAGGGCGTCAGCTGCCGATCATGTATTCGGCGCGGGAAGCGGGGTTCTTCTCCATCTCGGGCAACCTCGCCACCCAATATCCGCAGGCGGTGGGCTGGGCCATGGCAAGCGCGGCGCGCGGCGACACGCGGATCGCGGCGACATGGTGCGGGGAAGGATCGACGGCGGAGGGGGATTTCCATTCCGCCTGCACCTTTGCCAGCGTCTATCGCGCGCCGGTCATCATGAACGTCGTCAATAATCAGTGGGCGATCAGCAGCTTTTCCGGCTTTGCGGGAGCGGAGGCGACGACCTTTGCCGCGCGAGCGATCGGCTATGGCATTGCGGGGCTGCGGATCGATGGCAATGACGCGCTGGCGGTCTATGCCGCGACGCGCTGGGCTGCTGATCGGGCGCGGGCCAATCATGGGCCGACGCTGATCGAGCATTTCACCTATCGCACGGAAGGACACAGCACGTCCGATGATCCAAGCGCCTATCGGTCGGCGGACGAGGGGAGCCATTGGCCGCTCGGCGATCCGATCGCGCGGTTGAAGCAGCATTGCATCGCGATCGGCATCTGGGACGAGGAACGGCACGCGGCGATGGACAAGGAAATGGCCGAGCAAGTGCGTGAGGCTGCGAAGGCGGCGGAGAAGAACGGGATTTTGGGACATGGGCTCCATCAGCCGATGGAGAGCATGTTCGAGGATGTGTTCGAGGAGATGCCCTGGCATTTGCGGGAGCAGCAGCGGCAGATGCTGGATGAAGCGAAGGCGGCTGGGTTGTGAGGGGGGGTGAGTTATTTTCCTCGCCCCTTCAGGGGAGAGGATACCGTAGCTTGCCAGCTGGCTGGCTAGCGGAGGTTGGAGAGGGGGGAGAGGGCGCTCTCCCCCTCTCCCAGCTTCGACTAGGCAGCCAGCTGCCAAGTCTTCGCAACCCTCTCCCCCGAAGGGGGCGAGGGGAATGAGTGACACCCGTCAGATGAGCATGATCCAGGCGATCAACAGCGCGCTCGACGTCATGATGGAGCGCGATCCCGATGTCGTCGTGATGGGGGAGGATGTCGGCTATTTCGGCGGCGTGTTCCGGGCGACGGCGGGGTTGCAGAAGAAATACGGCAAGAACCGGGTGTTCGACACGCCGATCACGGAAATCGGCATCATCGGCGTGGCGGTCGGCATGGGCGCCTATGGCTTGCGGCCGGTGCCGGAAATCCAGTTCGCCGACTACATCTATCCCGCGCTCGACCAGTTGGTGAGCGAGGCGGCGCGGCTGCGTTACCGGTCGGCGGGGGAGTTTATTGCGCCGATGACGGTGCGGTCGCCCTTTGGCGGGGGGATTTTCGGCGGGCAGACGCATAGCCAGTCGCCCGAGGGGATCTTCACCCATGTGTCTGGGATCAAGACGGTGATTCCATCGACCCCCTATGACGCCAAGGGCCTATTGATCGCCGCGATCGAGGATAATGATCCGGTCATCTTCTTCGAACCCAAGCGCATTTATAATGGCCCGTTCGACGGCCATTATGACCGGCCGGCGAAAAGCTGGGCGGGCCATCCCGGCGCGATGGTGCCGGAGGGCTATTATCGCGTGCCGCTGGGGCAGGCGCGCACGGTGCGGGCGGGCGAGGCACTCACAATCCTCTGCTATGGCACGATGGAGCATGTGATCGAAAGCACCGTCACGGAGATGGGCATCGACGCGGAGATCATCGATCTGCGGACTTTGGTGCCGCTGGATATCGAAGCGATCGAGCGTTCGGTGAAGAAGACCGGCCGCTGCCTGATCGTGCATGAGGCGACGCGGACCAGCGGTTTTGGCGCGGAGTTGAGCGCATTGGTGCAGGAGCGGTGCTTCTATCATCTGGAAGCGCCGGTGGAGCGGGTGACGGGGTTCGACACGCCTTATCCGCATAGTCTGGAATGGGCCTATTTTCCGGGGCCAGTGCGGATCAGGGAAGCGATCAACAAGATCATGAGGGATTGAGCCATGGCGCTGTTCACGTTCAGGCTGCCCGATATCGGCGAAGGCATTTCCGAGGCGGAGATTGTCGGCTGGCATGTGAAGGTCGGTGATCGGGTGGAGGAGGACCAGCCGATCGCCGACATGATGACCGACAAGGCCACGGTGGAGATGGAGAGCCCGGTCGCGGGGGTGGTGAAGCGGCTGGCTGGCGAAGCGGGTGAGCAGGTCGCGATTGGGGCGATGCTGGTGGAGATTGAGGTTGATGGGGAGGGGGAGGTTGCTTCTGGAGAAGAGGCGCCGATGCCTTCTGAGGAGGTGATTGAGGCGGAGACGGCTGGCGGACGCGAGGTGGCGGGATCGTCGGTGAATGGGATTATGTCTTCGATTGATCGGGGTGAAGCGGTTTCTCCGGAGGAAAAGCCTGAAGAGCCCCTCCCCTTCAGGGGAGGGGTTGGGGT
>CAMPHR010000031.1 GCA_946886075.1 uncultured Novosphingobium sp.
GCCTAGCCGCCTATAGCACCGGCAGCGTGGCCGAAGCAGTCGCTCTCCTCGCCGCAGGCCTCGGCGCAGAGCTGGTCGCCACCCGCCTCATATCGCCCGATGGCCAAGCCACCTGCGCGCTTGCCCGAGGAGTTTCTGCATGACGGTCCACTTCATCGGCGCGGGACCGGGCGCGCCAGACCTGCTGACGTTACGCGGCCGCGACCTGATCGCCGCCTCTCCCGTCTGCCTCTATGCCGGGTCTCTGGTGCCCCGCGCCTTGCTCGATCATTGCCCGGCGGGCGCGCGGATCGTGAACAGCGCGCCGCTGACGCTGGACGAGATCATCACAATCATCGCGGAGGCGGATGCGGCAGGCCAGGATGTCGCGCGGTTGCATTCCGGCGACCTGTCGGTCTGGTCGGCAATGGGCGAGCAAATCCGCCGCCTCAAGGCGCTCGGCATCAGCTATACGGTAACACCCGGCGTCCCGTCCTTCGCAGCGGCAGCGGCGGCGCTGGAGGCGGAGTTGACGCTGCCGGGGCTCGGCCAATCACTTGTCCTCACCCGCACGCCTGGCCGCGCGAGCGCCATGCCACCGGGCGAAACGCTGGTGGCCTTTGGCGCGACAGGGGCGACGCTGGCGATCCACCTGTCCATCCATAATCTGGCGCAGGTGGTTGCCGACCTTACGCCGCTTTATGGTCCAGATTGCCCGGCGGCGATCATATGGCGCGCAAGCTGGCCGGATCAACGGATCGTGCGCGGAATGCTCGCCAGCATCGAGGCTCTGGCGGCAGGCGGCCCCGAACGCACCGCCATCATTCTCGTAGGATCAGTGCTGGGCGAAAGCGACTTTGCCGAAAGCCAGCTCTACGCGCCCGGCTATGACCGCCGCTTTCGCCCCGCGACGGCGGACTCGCCTTTCGCCGGATCAGACGAATGACGCCCGGAATCCTCATCGCCGCGCCGCGATCAGGCTCGGGCAAGACCGTCATCACGCTGGGCTTGCTCAGGGCATTGCGGCGGCAGGGGGTCGGGGTGCAATCCTACAAATGTGGGCCCGATTATATCGACACCGGCTTTCATCGGCTGGCGAGCGGACGTCCTGCCTTCAACCTCGACAGCTGGGCAATGGACGAAGCGCTGCTCCAAGCCCTCGCTCATGAAGCAGCGGACGCGGAGTTGGTCGTCGCAGAAGGCGTAATGGGGTTGTTCGACGGCGCACCCACGCCCGGCGCGAGCGGCAATGGCAGCAGCGCCGATGTCGCGGCGCAATTTGGCTGGCCAGTCATCCTCATCATCGACGTTTCAGGCCAAAGTCAGTCCGCCGCCGCCATCGCCCATGGGTTCCGCACGCTCCGCTCAGGCGTGCAGGTGGCAGGCGTCATCCTCAACCGGGTCGCCAGCCCGCGCCATGAAGCCATGATAAGGCAGGCGATGGAAGACATCGCCATGCCGGTTCTTGGCGCGCTCCCCCGATCGCCTGCGCTGACCATCCCTGAACGGCATCTAGGCCTCGTGCAGCCAAGCGAGCGGGAAGAACCCGATCGCATGATCGACGCGATCGCGGACCTGATCGACGCGCATATCGATGTTCCCACCATCCGATCCGCCGGGAACGCAGCACCAGGATCGCCCACCACCCCTCACCGCTGCCCACCCCCGGGCCAACGGATCGCCCTGGCACAGGACGCGGCCTTTTCCTTCACATATGCCCATATGCTGAGCGGATGGCGCGCTACCGGGGCCGAAATCATCCCCTTTTCCCCGCTGGCCGACGAAGCGCCGGACCCCGCAGCCGATGCGGTCTGGCTACCCGGCGGCTACCCCGAGCTGCATGCGCCACGGCTCACGCAGGCCACCCATTTCCTCGACGGCCTGCGCAGGCATGCACGGGATCGGCCGGTCCACGGCGAATGCGGCGGCTATATGGTGTTGGGCCAAGCGATCATCGATGCAGACGGTCAGTCTCATGTCATGGCGGGGTTGCTCGGCCTTGTCTCCAGCTTCGCCCAGCGGCAGCTACATCTTGGCTACCGTCAGGCGCGGCTGCTGGCGCCAATGGGCGGCCATGACGAGGGCGCACTGCTTCGCGGGCACGAATTTCACTATTCGACCATCGTTGAGCAACCAGACGCGCCTCTCGCCCACGTCACCGATGCGATGGGCGCGCCGGTAGCCACCACCGGATCACGCCGGGGCAGGGTGACGGGCAGCTTCTTCCACCTGATCGCGAGGGCGGCATGATCGGCCTCTCGCTCATCGGCATCGGCACAGGCAACCCCGATCATCTGACGCGCGCCGCCATTCGCGCGATGAACGACGCTGACCTCATCCTGCTACCGCGCAAGGGAGAAGCGAAGTCAGACCTTCTCGACCTGCGCCGCACCATCTGTGCGGATGTGCTGACTGGGCCGGTACGCATCGCAGAGTTCGACATGCCCAGCCGAGCGGAGCAGGGCAATTATGTCGATGGGGTTATGGAATGGCATGATGCGATCGCCGCGATCTGGATGGAGCAGATCGCCCTCCACTTGCCCAAGGGCGGCACGGTCGCGCTGCTCGTCTGGGGCGACCCCTCGCTCTACGACAGCAGCCTGCGGATAGCGGAGCGGCTCGGGTCCTCGGTCGAGGTCAACGTCATACCCGGCATCACCAGCATCCAGGCGCTGACAGCCGCCCACGGCATTTGCCTGAACCGCCTGGCCGACCCCGTGCTCATTACCACGGGCAGACAGCTGCGCGAAGGCGGCTGGCCCAATGGCGTGCGCGACATCGTCGTGATGTTGGATGGCCATTGCGCCTTTCAAACATTGAAGCCGGAAAAGCTGACGATCTGGTGGGGCGCCTATCTCGGCATGGAGCATCAGGCGCTTGCAAACGGCCCTCTGGCGGTCGTCGGGCCGGAGATCATCCAACGCCGCGCCGCGTTGCGGCATCAGCATGGCTGGATCATGGACGTCTATCTGCTGCGGCAGGACGCCTGAAGGATCAAGGATCAGGCGGCGGGGACGCTCAACTCGATCACCGGCTTGCTGATCATCGGACCACCGCCATCGATCGCCCCCATCGCGGCACGGCGGCGAAATTCCGCGGCCATCGCCTGATGCATCGTCCGTGCAGACGCGTCGGCCGTCGTCGCCGCAAGCTGCTCATGCATTCGGGCTCGTTCCAGGCATTCCTGTGCATTGAGGGCATGTGTCATGAAGATGCTCTCCTGCTAAGCTTTTCAAGCCACTCCAGGCGGCGCAGGACTGCGGCCAACCTAAAGAGCCACTCGCGAAACCCCGCGGAATTTACGCCTTTCCGCCAAGCTTTGGAAATGGAATCTTTCCTCAGCGCCTGAGCTTGCCGCCGCCGCAGACCACTTCAGCCGATCCAGCCCTGCTGCGGCTGGCAACGGTGGCTTTTCAATTCCTTGCGGCTCTCGCCATGGACCTCGCTCAAGGCGACCTCATAACCCCAAAGATTAGCGAGGCTCTGCAGCACCAGATTGGCGTCTGACGCGTCCAGCACCACGCCGTCATTCACCACATGCTCCAGCATCAGTGTGCGATCGCCTGCCAGATCGACGTCGACCACCTGAATGTCGGGCTCCTGCCGGGCAATATCATATTCGCGGGCGAGCGCGCGGCGGATGCGCCTGTAGCCGCGCTCGTCATGGATGGCCTCGACACGCAGTTCCGACTCGCCTTCACGGTCAAGCAGCTGGAATAACCGCCACTGTCGGATCAGATGGGGGCTCAGGAACTGCGACACGAAACTTTCGTCGCGATAGTTGATCCAGATGTCCTTCAGCACCTCCACTGGATCGCGGGAGCCCGCAATGTCGCTGAACCATTCGCGATCCTCGCTCGTCGGGTCCATGCAGATCCGCTCGATGTCCGACATGATGCCAAAGCCAAGTGCATAGGGGTTGAAGCCGCCAAAATGGCCGGAATCGAATGTCGGCTGATAGACGACACCTGTGTGCGACTGGATGAACTCCATGAACGCGCCATCGGTGATCCAGCCGCGATCGTGCAGGATCGTCATGATCCGATAATGGGTATAGGTCGCGCACCCCTCGTTCATCGCCTTCGTCTGGCGCTGCGGATAGAAATATTGGGCGATCAGGCGCACGATCCGCAGAATTTCACGCTGCCAGCTTTCCAGCCGCGGCCCGGTCTTTTCGAGGAAATAGAGAATATTTTCCTGCGGCAGGCCAAGCGCCGCGCGGCGCTCATCCGATGGCACGGCGGCCGCTTTTGCCCCCACCGGCACAGTGCGCCACAGGTCGTCATAGATACGATCGCGATACGCCTGCCGCTCCGCCTCCCGCTCGGCTTCCGCCCGCATGTCGCGCGGGCGGATGCGCGGGTAACGGTGAACGCCCTGATTCATCAACGCATGAGCGGCGTCCAGCACCCGCTCGACCGCGAGTTGCCCATAGCGCTCCTCGCATTGCGCGATGTACCGCTTGGCGAACTCCAGATAATCGAGAATGCCTTCTGCATCCGTCCATTGGCGGAACACATAATTATTCTTGAAGAAATGATTATGGCCGAACGCGGCATGGGCGATGACCAGCGTCTGCATCGTCGCGCTGTTTTCCTGCATCAGATAGTTGATGCAAGGGTTGGAGTTGATCACCAGCTCATAAGCCAGCCCGCGCAGCCCCTTGCGATACAGCATTTCATTGGTGACGAACTGCTTCCCGAACGACCAATGTTTGTAGAACAGCGGCATGCCTATCGACGAATAGGCGTCCAGCATTTGTTCAGCGCTGATGATCTCTATCTGATTGGGATAGATATTGAGCTTCATTTCCTGAAGCGCGATCGGCTCCACCGTCTCATAGATGCGGTTGATCAGCGAAAAGTCCCAGTCGCTGCCGGTGAACAGTGGAGCGGGCGCCAGCGACGCCATCAGGCAGACGCCCTTTCACCCACGCCGCGCCGCTGGAAAAGCTCGCGGAAGACCGGATATATCTCCCGTCGGTGCGACACCTTGCGCATGGTGAATTGCCGGTTGGCTTGAGCGACCGGCTGATACGCATCCCAAAGCCCTGTCGTGGAGGTCGCTGACTCAATGGACGCGAACTCTTCGCGCCCGACCTCCAGATAGGCGAAATATTGGCAGAAGGGCAGGATTTCATCCTGCATCAGCCCTACCACCCGGGCATTGTCCGACGCCAGCGTGTCGCCGTCCGAAGCCTGCGCCACATAGATATTCCAGTCGTTGGGGCTGTAGCGGTCCTTCACCACCTCGATCAGCTTGTCGAGCGCGCTCGACACCAGCGTGCCGCCGGTGACGGTGCTGTAGAAGAATGTCTCCTCATCTACCTCCGCCGCGCGATCGGTATGGTGGATGAAGACCACCTCGACATGCTCGTAGCAGCGCGACAGAAACAGGTGGAGCAGCGCGAAGAAGCGCTTAGCCAGATCCTTCATATGCGCCGTCATGGAGCCGGACACGTCCATCAGGCAGAACATCACCGCCTGAGCCACTGGCCGTGGCACCGGCTCGAAACGGCGGAAGCGCAGGTCGACAGGATCGATATAAGCGATGAGGTTGCGGCGGCGAATGATATGGGCCCGCTCCTTCCGCAACCGCTCCAGCGCAACATCATCGTCGGGCAGAGGCACGGCGCGTCCCTCGATCTCGGCAATCGCCTCCTCGATCCGGCTCAGGTCGCGGCCGCTTGGCCGGCGGAGCGCTATCCGCCGCGACATGGCCTTCTGCATGGTGCGCGGCACGGACAGGTTGGATGGGTTGCCGATCGTCGCATAACCCGCCCGGCGCACTCCTTCGATCTTGCCCGCGACCAGCTTCTTCTTGGCCATGTCAGGCAGTTCAAGGTCTTCGAGGAACAGGTCGAGAAACTCTTCCCGGCTCAGCGCAAAGCGGAAATCATCCTGATCCTCGCCCTCGCCCGGCTGCGATGCGCCGCCACCACCGCCATCGGGTCGCTTGATCCGGTCGCCCTCCAGAAACTCCTTGTTACCCGGCAGCACCCTCTCGCGATTGCCGCCCTTATCTGCCCGGTGCAGCGTGGGCTCATGGATCGCGTCGCGGCGGATGGTGACTTCGCCCTCCCCGGCCAGATCCTTGATGCTGCGGTCTTTCAGGCTGTCACGCACCGCCTGACTGACATAGGCTTTCGCCCTCCTCAGGAACCGTTGCCGGTTGACCAGGCTTTTGCCCCCCGGGTTCAGCCGTCTGTCGACTATGTGCATGGTGGCCACTGCGCTGTCACGAAGAGGGCGCCTCCATCTGTTTATCCCGCCTGCTTGACCCTGATATACCATTCGACCAGCCGCCGGACCTGCCGCTCGGTATAGCCGCGCTCCACCATGCGGGCGACGAATTCGTCATGTTTGCTCGCGGTGTCGCCATCCTTCTTCGACCCGAAGCTGATGACGGGCAGAAGGTCCTCGACTTGGCTGAACATCCGCTTTTCAATGACTTCGCGGATCTTCTCATAGCTGGTCCAGCTGGGATTGCGCCCATCATTGCTGGCGCGCATGCGCAGGGCGAACTTCACCACCTCATTCCGGAAGTCCTTGGGATTGGCAATCCCGGCAGGCTTTTCGGTCTTGGTCAGTTCCTGGTTGATCACTTCCCGGTCGAGCAACTGCCCCGTATCAGGGTCCTTGAAGTCCAGATCCTCGATCCACGCGTCGGCATAAGCGACATAGCGATCGAACAGGTTTTGCCCATAATCATTATAGCTTTCCAGATAAGCCTTCTGGATTTCATTACCGATGAACTCGGCATAGCGCGGCCCGAGTTCGCCCTTGATGAACTCCAGATATTTGGCCTCGACGTCTGCGGGAAACTGCTCTTGCCGCACCATCTGCTCAAGCACATACATGAGGTGCACCGGGTCAGCGGCAATCTCGCTGCTGTCATGGTTGAAGGTCGCCGACAGCGCCTTGAAAGCAAAGCGTGTCGAGGTGCCGGACATGCCCTCATCCACCCCGGCGGCGTCGCGATATTCCTGAAGGCTCTTGGCGCGCGGATCGATCTCTCGCAGCATTTCGCCGTCATAGACCCGCATCTTGGAATAAAGGTTGCTGTTCTCATGCTCCCGCAACCGCGTCAGCACCGAAAAGCGCGCCAGCATGTCCAACGTACCCGGCGCACAGGGCGCCTTGTTCAGGTCGGACTCCCGCAACAGCTTCTCATAGACATGCCGCTCTTCCGTCGACTGCAACGAATAAGGCACCTTGATGACATAGATGCGATCGATAAAAGCTTCGTTATTCTTGTTATTCTTGAAATTAGCCCATTCCGATTCATTGGAATGCGCCATGATGATGCCGTTGAAGGGGATCGCGCCGATATTCTCGGTGCCGATATAATTGCCCTCCTGCGTCGCCGTCAGCAGCGGGTGGAGCATCTTGATCGGCGCCTTGAACATCTCGACAAACTCGAGCATGCCCTGGTTCGCACGGTTGAGCCCACCTGAATAGCTGTAGGCGTCAGGATCATTCTGGCTCAGCATCTCCAGCTTGCGGATGTCGACCTTGCCGACCAGCGAGCTGATGTCCTGATTATTCTCGTCACCCGGCTCGGTCTTGGCGACCGAGATCTGCCGCATGCGCGAGGGCATCAGGCGGATGACCTTGAACTGGGAAATGTCACCAGAAAACTCATCCAGCCGCTTGCGCGCCCATGGGCTGATCATGCCGGTCAGGCGGCGGCGGGGGATGCCGTAATTATCCTCGATGAAGGCGCCATGCTGTTCCGCATCGAACAGGGCGAGCGGGCTTTCGAAGATCGGGCTGATCTCGTCCCCTGCTTTGAGTGCATAGATGGGATGCGTCTCCATCAGCGACTTTAGCCGCTCGGCGAGCGAGGACTTGCCGCCACCGACCGGACCGAGCAGGTAGAGGATCTGCTTACGCTCCTCCAGGCCCTGGGACGCGTGGCGCAGGAAGCTCACGATATGTTCGATCGTCGCTTCCATGCCGTAGAAGTTAGCGAAGCTCTTGTAGCGGCGGATGGTGCGGTTCATGAAGATCCGCCCGAGCCGCTGGTCGCGGGAAGTATCTATGATCTCCGGTTCGCCGATCGCCGCCAGCAGGCGTTCCGGTGCTGATGCGTGCATCAGAGGATCATTGCGGCATCCCAGCAAATAATCCTCAATCGACATCTCGGCCTGACGCCGTTCGTCAAAATTCCGCGTGAAGCTCGAAAACAGTTCGTTTTTCGTCACTGACGACTCCCGCCGCAGTAGTCATGTTACGAATATAATACGCATGAGACTGCAAAAACAGGCCCTTGCAACGAGACTACTGCTAAATTTTTATTCCTGCACATCCGAATAGTTCGCAACAAGCAACCGGCGAGCGGACATGTTTCCGCGTCGGTCCGCTACAATAAACGCGCGACACAGCCCGACGGCTTCAAAAAGTTGCTACCTGAGATCGACGGAAAGACGCTATAAGGAAACAGCTTGCGGAGCGAGGTTCCGTCAGCACAGCAGCTTATGGAGAGATGCCATGACATCCATTCTGCTCCACATCCATGATGACAGCGGCATGGAAAGCCGTTTGCAGGCAGCCTGCGACATTGCCCGGGCGACAGACGCGCATATTCACTGTGTTCAGATTACCGCCATGCCCACGCTCGTCGCCGGGGATGTTTATGGCGGGGCGGCAATGGCCCCTTCGATCATGGCGGAGCTGCATCAGATCGACACGCGGATGCGTGAACGGCTGGAACAGAAGCTGCACCGGGAAGGGGTAAGCTGGGACTGGCGGCACGCGGACGGCGATATCGTCCACGGCCTTTTGTCCGCATCCGCGCTCTGCGACCTGATGATCGTGACCCTGCCCGCCCGCTCACGGCGGGACATGAGCGATCCGCTGCATCTCGCGGCGGACCTCGCACTGGGCGGCCGCACGCCGGTGCTTGCCGTGCCGGAGGCCGCCCGGGCGATCACCATCACCGGCCGCGCGCTCGTCGCATGGGAGGGGTCGCGAGAGGCTTCGGCCGCGCTCAGGCTGGCGGTGCCGCTCTTGAAGCATGCCACGGAAGTGCATGTCGTCACGGTAGAGGAAGCGGGCAAATACCCCTTCCCGGCGACGGACGCGCCCGAATATCTCTCCCGCCACGGCATAAAAACGCAATTCCATAGCTGGCCGCAGGACGGCCGCACAGTAGAGGCGACCTTGAACGCCGCCATCGGTGTCCTGAAGCCGGACTGGATAGTCATGGGCGCCTTCGGGCACAGCCGCTGGCGCGAATTGGTGTTCGGCGGAGTGACCCGGACGATGCTTCGGGAGGCGCAAGTTCCGCTGTTCCTGGCGCACTGAAGGCGCCGCGCTATAGCTCCGTTCCGGCGAAATTGCGCCATATCGGATCATCTGCAGTAATAAAGCGGACGCGGGAAATCGTGCTGGCCCAAAGCTTCCACGCAACCGGCGGAAAAGAAGTTAACGCGCCGGTATCTTTGCTTGGCCGATCCCCTCAAATCGGCGGCATCTCCGATCCACTAAGCGTCGGATAAAGCATAACATCCCCCCTGAAACGGGCTCTTGGCCAACGCGGCGCACCGAATTTTGCGTGGGCGCAAGAGCAAGGGGGAATTGATGCATTTGGGATGGAAAGCCAGGATCATGATGGTGGCGGGCACGCTTTCCGCCCTGCTGTTCCTGACGCTGGGCATGCGGGAAATGCAGCGGTCATCCGCCGCTGAGGTCCCCGTCGCGCAACCTGCGGCAGGGCTATCCCCGCAGCCTACCGTCCTGGCAGCAGCAGCGCGCCCAATCAGGACCGGCGAAACGATCACCGCCGCCATGATCCGCAACGCCACGGCGGACCCGGCGCGCCATCCCTCCGCCGCAACACCGGCAGAATTGATCGGCAAAGTTGCGACCCGCGCGATTGCCGCAGGCGCGCTCATCCCGCGTGACGCAGTCGGCGGCGAAGAAAAGCTCGCGTTCCGCGTGCCCGTCGGCATGCGGGCGATCAGTATCGACACCACGGCCGAAATCGCCGTCGCAGGACTTGTCCGCCCCGGCGACCGCGTCGATGTCCAGGTCGTCTATCCCGGCGCCGACGCCATCAGCGGCGCACGCGGAGCAGGCCGCAGCCGTGCGCAGACATTGCTTCAGATGGTCCAGGTGCTTGCGGTGGGCGACGCTGTTCTTGGAACCGCTCCATCTTCCGGCACGAAAGACGCCATGTCTTCGGCCCCCTTGCCAGCGCGCACGGTGACGCTGGCGCTCGATCCCCAGCAGGTTTCCACCCTGTCTCTCGCAAAGAGCACCGGCGCGCTCACCCTCTCTCTACGCAACCCGATCGACAGCGAGCAGGTCGCAGTCGCCCCCGCCAGCTCGAAAGGCCCCGATCCCGTTCCAGCCGCTCAACCCATGCCCGCGCAGCCATTGCCGATGCCCGCAAAGACCCGTCCCACTCCCGCCCCTCGCCAGCCGATCGAACTGGTCATCGGTGACCGGCGCGAAACCATCTATTCGGGGAGCGCCCAGCGTTGAAGCTCATCCTGACCCTCGCAACAGCGCTCGCCATGACCGCTCCCCAAACCCTTCAGGCGCAGGAGCAAAGACCGCTCAGCATTCAGCAGAAACGCACGCTCACCTATCCCCGCGCCATCGGCCGGATTCAGGTGGATCGCGACGACGTCATCACTGTCGCCGCGCCGACCGCCCGGTCGCTGAGCGTCACCGGCATTGGCGCAGGCAATGCCACGATCAGCGTGTTCGGCCGCGACGGGGCGCTGATGGCCGAAACGCTCTTCGCGGTCTCCCCATCCGGCGCGAGCGCGAGGGAGCCCGGAGCCCTGATCGGCCCCCGCATCGTTGCAGGCGAGCAGATCGTCGCCGTCGATGTGCAGTTCGCCGCCGTCTCCTCCTCCACCCTCAAGGCGCTGGGCTTCAACTTCTCAAAGCTCAGCGGCGACATACAGGGCGCGGTCATCTCCCCCAGCAGCTTCAAGAGCGCCAGCTTCGCGCCCAGTGGCTCCTCACTCGACGCCAGCGTCCCGATCCAGAACGCGTTCAACCTGTTCCTGTCCGCACCCAATCGCGGCATCAACGCAGTGCTGAGCGCCCTTTCCTCGAACGGCCTGTCCGAACTGCTGGCCCAGCCCACCCTGCTGGTCCGCTCTGGCGAGCAGGCGAGTTTCCTAGCCGGGGGGGAAATTCCCGTGCCCGTGCCCCAGGCATCGGGCAGCGGCAACGCAATCTCCATCCAATATAAGGAATTCGGCGTCCGCCTCTCGGTCACCCCCTTCGTCCTGTCCCCCGACCAGATCGTGCTGAAGATCGCGCCGGAAGTCAGCGAACTCGACTATAATAGCGGCGTCCAGCTGCAGGGCTATGTCGTGCCCGGCCTGCGCCGCCGTTCGGCCGAAACCACGGTGGAACTGGGCAGCGGCCAGAGCTTCGTGATCGCAGGCCTCAGCTATTCGAGCCAGTCCACCACCCGCGACAAAACGCCCGTGCTGGGCGACATTCCCGTCATCGGCGCCTTCTTCCGCCGCCAGCAGACTCAGAAGGAGCGGCAGGAACTGGTCATCGTCGCAACGCCGCGTCTGGTCGGGCCGATCCAGGCGAAGGACATGCCAGCGCTCCCCGGATCGTTGCTCGACACCAAGGACCCGGTCGTCCCCTTCGGCGTGGTGAGGCCATGACGATGGCGCGCATCATCCTTCTATCGGTGGACCACAGCCTCGCCGGGCGGATCAGCGAAGCCATGGCGGGCCGCGCGGCGGTGGAGCTGGCGCAGTCGGTCACGCCTGACCTCATCGAAGGCCCCTGCGTTCTGTTGGTGGACCGCGACGCAATCCCGCCCGAACGCGCGATAGCCACGGCCCTGTCATCAATCAGCGAAAGCGCAGCCGGGCGGCCGATCGTGCTTGTCACCGGCGAAACCGGCGCGGACGAGATATTGCAGGCCATCCGCTCCGGCGCCGACGATGTCATCCCCCGCGAGGCTGAAGGCGAAGAGATCGTCGCCATCCTCGGCCGCCTGCTCAATCGCTCCACGGCCGATCATGGCAAGGGCGGACGGCTGACCCTGATCCTGGGCGCAGACCCGGAAGCCGCCGCGATGGTTGCCACCGACATGGCGGTCAGCCGCTCCCGCGCCGGATCGTCAACGCTGCTGATCGACTGCACCATGCCGACCAGCGCCGCCGAAGCCTATCTCGACCTGCCGGTAAGCTACGGCATCGCCTCCGCCATCGCCGACATAGAGCGGCTGGACGCCAGCCTGCTGTCCAGCGCGCTTGCCCGCCATGATGAAAGCGGCCTGATGCTCCTGACGCTCGACGGCGGTTCGGGCACCGAGCCCGCAGGCATTGCGCCAGCCGACATTGCGGCTCTCGTCCGCCTGCTCCGTGCCTGTTGCGGCGACCTCATCCTCTCCGCGGGCAGCCTGCGCCACCAGGGGCTGCTGCGCACGCTGGCCTCGCTCGCCGACCATATCGAGCTGGTCTGCGCGCAATCGATCCGCGAGATGGACGCCTGCCGCCGCCTGCTCGACCGCATCGGCGAGGATGAGATCGCGCTTGCCCGCACAAGGCTGCTCATCTGGGATCATCAGCCCGCAATCCTTCTCGACAGCCGCCGCATGGCCGACATTCTGCGCAGCGGCAGCACCCTGCCACTGCCCATCGACCCGATCCGCCTGCGCAACGCCCTCAACGCAGGCCGCCCGCTTGCGATGGAAGCCACGCCAGACCGCTACATGCGCGCGATCCGCACCGCCTGCGGCATCGATCCGCAGCGATCATCCAAGCACCTTGAGCGCCTCCGCCGCCTGCTCCAGCGGCCCGTGGAGCCCACCGCATGAGCCTGCTCTCCGACGTCAGCCTGCCGCGCGGCACCGCACGCGCCGCCCCGGTAGCGCAACCAGCCGCCCAGCGGATGAGCGACAGCTACCAGGCGGTCATGGCGCAAACCTGCGCGCAAGTCATAGAACAGCTTGAAGCGCGCGGCAGCACCGCCGAAATGCTCGGGGCCCGGGCCCTGCGCGCGGAGATCGAGCAGGTCATCACCAGCCGCAGCAGACGCGGCCAGCTCGCCCTCAACGCAGCGGAACGGCTGCTGCTGATCGAGGATGTGGAGGACGAGGTCGCCGGGCTCGGCCCGCTCGCGCCGTTGCTTCGCGATGGCAGCATCGACGACATCATCGTCAACGGCCCCGGCACCATCTATGTCGAACGCAGCGGCCTACTGGAGAAGGTAGACCGGCGCTTCCGCGACGACGCCCACCTCATGAACATCATCCAGCGGATTGTCGGGCCGATCGGCCGCCGCGTGGATGAAGCCAGCCCCTATGTCGATGCGCGCCTTGCCGACGGGTCTCGCGTCAATATCGTCATTCCCCCGGTCGCCCTCGATGGCCCCATGCTGTCCATTCGCAAGTTCCGCATGCAGGCGCTCAGCATAGAGGATTTCATCAACCGTCAAGTGATGAGCGCGGAAATGGCCGCCTATCTCGCCGCAGCCGTGCGGTCGCGGCTCAACATCCTGATCTGCGGCGGCACGGGCGCTGGCAAATCGACCTTGCTCAACATGCTGTCCCATTTCATCAGCGACCGGGAGCGGCTGATCACCATAGAGGACGCCGCCGAATTGCAGTTGCGGCAGGACCATGTCGTCCGGCTGGAAACCCGCCCGCCCAACGTCGATGGCAACCGGGAAATCAGCGCCCGCGAACTCGTCCGCAACGCGCTGCGCATGCGGCCCGACCGCATAATCCTGGGCGAAGTGCGCGGGGTCGAAGTGGTGGAAATGCTGCAAGCCATGTCTACCGGCCATGACGGATCGATGGCGACCCTCCACGGTAACTCCCCGCGTGATGCCTTCGCCCGCCTGGAGATGCTGATGGGCTTTGCCGGGGTCCAGAATGACATGCGCGCGATCCGGCGCTTCATCGCCAGCAGCGTCCATGTCGTGGTGCATATCCAGCGCCTCGCAAACGGCAGCCGCCGCGTGACCGGCATCACCGAAGTCACCGGCGTCGAGGGCGAGGCCTATTCCTTCAACGAACTGTTCAGCTTCCATGAACAGCCCGCCATGTCCGGCATGGGCGAATTTCGCAGCCACTCGCCCCGCCCCTATTTCGCCCCGCGCCTGCGCGACTATGCGCCGGGCGCTGCCAAGCAGGGCTTGATGTGAAGGCAGCGGCGTTCCTCCTCCTTGCGCTGTTGACGCTGGCTGTGGCGGCCTCGCCAGTGCTGGCCCTGCGCGCGCGGGAACAGGCGCGGCTTTCGCGGCGGCTGGCGGCTCTCGCCCCCGGCGATGCCCCCGCATTGCGGCAAAGCGTCCGCCTCACGGTGCCCAGCCTCGCCGCGCCACTGCTGGCCCGCGCGCAACTGGAGATCACCACGCGCGCGATAGGCATCTTCGGCGGCTGCTTGGCCCTGTTCGCCCTTGCCACGTTGCTGGCCGCCGGTCCGGTCGCCACAGTCATTCTGCTGCCCGTGCCCCCCGCCCTAATGTTCTTGTGGATAAGAACGCGGGCGCAGCGCCGGGTAAACGCCCTTATCGAAGCGCTCCCCTTCTACATCGATGCCGTCCGCCAGATGCAGGCGGTCGGCAGCTCCTTGCCCCAGGCCCTCGAACGGTCGCTGCCCGACGCTCCTGCCATCGTGCGCAGCTATCTTGCGCCAGCCGCCCGCCGCCTCGAACTCGGCGCGCCGGTGAGCGAGGCGATGCAGCAGCTCGCCGACCGCCTGCACGTTCCTGAAATGTCGATGCTCGCCGCCGCGATCCGCACCAACATGCGCTACGGGGGGCCGGTCAGCGCGGTACTGTCGAACCTGTCGGCCATCTTGCGCGAACGCATCCGCATCGCCCGCGAGCTGAAGGCCGCGACGTCCGAAGCAAAGGTCAGCTCGCGCGTGCTGATCGCCATGCCCGTCGTAGCCATGGCGCTGCTGATGGCGTCGAACCCCGCCTATATCGACTTCTTCCTGGACGACGCGCGCGGGCACCGCATGGCGGTCATCGCAATAGGGCTCCAGATCGCGGGCATGCTGGTCATGCGCCGCGTGATGAGGCTCGCCTTCTGATGCCCTCGGCCTTTCTCCTCTCCTGCGTCCTCATGGCGTGCATGGGCATTGGCATCGCCTTGCTCGGCGGCCGGATGCTGGTTGCCGAGCGGCGGCTGGAGGCGCGGTTGACCCGGTTTGCGCCGACCGGACATACCAAGACCGCTATCCGCCTGCCCACCATCCTGGGAGCAGAAGGCCGCGACCGCACGAGCCTTGAACGGCAGTTGCAACTCGCAGGCTATCAGGACCCGCGCGCGGTCAACCAGTTCCTCTGGCTGCGGCTCGCCGTGACCCTGCTGGCGGCGCTGCTCGTCGCCCTCCTGTCCCGCATCGCCTGGGGCGGCTGGCTGTCGCGCCCGATGCTCATCATCATCGCCGCAGGCCTCGCCTTCGTCGGCGCACGGCAAGCGCTCAACCTGCTCGCCTCGGGTCGGGCAAGAAAGATCACCGCCGAATTCCCCTTCCTGCTCGACCTCATGCTGATGATGCTGGAAAGCGGCGTATCGCTCGACCAATGCTTCCGCTCCATCGCGCGGGACGAGCAGGTGGCGGTGCCGCACCACGGCCAGCTGATCGGCCTTCTGGTGACCGATCTAGACCGAGGCATGCGCTACGAACTGGCGCTCGACCGCTGGGCCGCGCGCGTCGCGGTCAGCGGTTCCAAGGAACTCGCATCCCTCTTCCGCCAAGCCATGTTCCAGGGGATCGAGCTGGCCCCTGCCCTGCGCGAATTTGCCCGCGAATTCACCCAGCGTCGCGTCGCCCGCGCCCGCGAAGCGATGGGCGGCATCACCGTCCGCATGGTCGTGCTGATGATCCTCTTCTTCATGCCCGCCCTGTTCATCGTGCTCGGTGGACCGCCCGTCGTGGCCATCCTCGACACGTTGCGGGCGAGCGCGCGATGATGTGGCTCCTCCCCCTGCTGCTCGTAGCCGCCGACATGTCCGGTTCGACCCGCAACCTCTATCTCCAACTCATCCATCAGGCGCGCGCCGATGGCAGGCCCCGCGCCGCCATCGCCTATCTCGACGATTTCGACCGCCGCTATCCCGGCGACCGAGACGCCCGCATCCTGCGCGTCAACAGCCTGCTCGACCTCAACGACCTCAATGGAGCCGAAGCAGCGGCAGCAGCCCTCCCCGATGGCGGCGGCAGCGCAGTACGCGGCCACCTGCTCTCCGCCCGCGGACGCTGGTCCGAAGCCATCGCGCCCTATCAACAAGCGGTTCAGGCAAGTCCAGCCGACCCCATGCTCCGCAACGCACTCGGCTTCGCACAGCTGCGTGCAGGCATGCCAACAGATGCGGCGGAAAGCCTCCGCGGCGCGCTGGACCTGTCGCCGGGGGCAGCTGTGATCCGCAACAACCTGCTGCTCGCGCTCAAGGCAGCCGGTCAGAATGCCGAGGCCGACGCCCTCCTCTCTACCGTCCGTGACGGGCGTGAACGGGATACGCTCCGTCGTCAGATCGCCACCGAAGCCGCTCGCCTCCCCGCTCCGAAGGACCGCTGATGTTCTGCCTGTTCCTCCTCTTGGCCTCCGCCCCTGCGGCGCCCCAACCCGATCAGGCCCGGCGCGTGATCGAATGGCAGCTACGCGCGCCTCCCCGCGCCGAAGAGAGCACCGGCCTCAGCGCCGAAGAAGCGCAGGCCATCCGCAGCCGCTACCTGCAATCGATCGGCCAGCGCCCGCCCCGCTCCGCCGATCACGACACCATCACCATCCCATGATGCTGCTCCGCCGCCTCTATCCCGTTTGGCATGACCGACGCGCCGCCGTCGCGCCGATGGTGGCGGCATTCGGCGCAGCGTTGGTCGGCGCGATGGGCTTCGCGCTCGACGCTGGCCTCTATTATGCCGGGAGCCGCGACCTGCGCGCCGCCACCGAAAGCGCCGCCCTCGCCGCCGCAATGTATCCCGCGCAAGCCGAAGCGCGCGCCCGCGACAGCCTCAGCCGCAACGGCTTTGATCCTGCGATCCTGCGTTCTGTAGTGCTCGGCCGCTATTGTGCCGACGCAGCCGTCCCCGCCTCGCAGCGCTTCGACGCCAGCTTCACCCGCTGCCCAGGCAACGGGCAATCCACTGCCGTCCGCATCCAGACTGGCCAGCCCAGCCGCCAATTCTTCACCCGCGTCCTGGGCGGCGCCAATCCCATCCCCGCCCTGTCCGCCGTCGCGACCGCCGCGCGCGTGGACGAAGCGGGCGTCGGCGTCAGCTCCGGCATCCTCACCGTCACGAACGCACTGGTGAACAGCGTCAATGACCTGCTCGGCGCACTGCTCGGCATCAAGTTGCAGTTCGGCACCAATGACGTACAAACGCTCGCGAACGGCTATGTCGATGCCGGCCGCTTCTTCGACGCCCTAGCCGCACGCGTCGGCGAAACCGGCACCTATGGCGCGCTCACCGACCGCACCGTCGATCTGCGCGCGCTGATGCTGGCAGCCGCAGAGGCCGCTGACCAGCCCGCGACCGCCGCAACCCTCACCCTCGTCGCAGGCCGGATCACCAACGGCTATCCGGTGCCGCTCAAGGGCCTCTTCGGCCTTGGCGTATGGAAGAACATGCCGGTCGGCGAAGCGAATGAGCAACCGGGCCTGCGCGCGGGCATCAACGCCTATCAGCTCTTCACCTTCGCCGTGCAGGCGGGCGAGGGCAGCATCGACCTCACCGACGCGATCAGCCGCGTCGCTTCGGGCAGCACGATCCGCCTCGCCGCCGTAGCTACCGGCCCGATTGACCGCCCGCGCTTCGCCTTCGGCCCGGCAGGCGAGACCAGCGCCAGCACTTCCGCGTTGCGCTTGCAGCTGAACCTCGGCCTCAATCTCGACATCCTCGGCATCAGCGTCGGCGCGGTCCCCGTCCTCATAGACGTCGCCGCCGCCCGAGCCGACGTCAGCGCCATCGACTGCGCCAACACCGCCGAGCAGGCGCGCGACAGCCGCGTCAGCGTGTTCGCCAGTTCCGGCCTCATCAACGCCTATATTGGCCAGGCCCCCGCCAACGCGATGACCCGCCCGATGCCGCCGCTCTCCGCCAGCGACATCGCCCCCGCCCGGATCCTGAGCGTCCTCAACCTCATCACCGCAGACGTGCGCGCAGTAGCGCAACCCGTCATGGGCAATAGCGGCACGCTTGTCTTCGGGCCCAGCGGCCAGGGAACGATCGGCCGCCCGGGAACGCCCGGCGTGCCAGCCAGCATCGGCAACGGATCACAAACCGGAACGCTGCTGACGTCCCTTACCAACAGCCTCAGCGCCCCAAACGGACTACAGGTCAAGGCTCTCAACCTCTGCATCTGGCCCCTGTGCGACGAGACCGCGACGCGCTCCCAACTGCTCGGCGCCATCACAACCCCGCTGGGCGCGCTCCTCGGCAACACCGCCGACCCGCTGCTCGACAATCTGCTTGCCGCGCTGGGCATTCAACTTGGCCATGCGACCGTGTGGGTCACGGGCGCGCGCTGCGGCGTGCCTGTGCTGATCTAAGCGAGATCGGCGGCGCGATCCCCTCCGCGCGCCGCCACTCTTCCACCGGAGGGACATGAGGAAGAAGACGATGAAGATCGACAAGCTACACAAGTTCATCAAGCGCCTGGCGCGCGACCAGAAGGGCCTGACCGCCGTGGAATATGCCGTGCTGGGCGGCGTGATCGTGGCCGCAATCACCGCGCTCCAGACCGACTTCACCAACGGCCTCAAGGGCGCCTTCACCGCCCTCTTCAACAGCGTCAGCTGACCCGCCGATGATCATTCGTTACAGGAGGAGCCGCGCCCCCGCGCTCCGGCTCCTCCACTGCCAAAAAGGAATCGCAGCGCTGGAGTTCGCGCTCGTCGCTCCGGCGCTGTTGATGCTGATCTTCGCGATCATCATCTATTCCTTCTGGTTCTCCGCCCTGCTCGGTGTGCGCCATGCCGCAGCTGAAGGCGCAAGGGCGGCGATGGCTGGCCTGTCGAGCAGCGAGCGCGCCGATCTCGCCCGCGCCCGGGCGCAGGCGGTGATCAACGGCTATGGCACCCTGCTCGGTTCGGGAGGGACGCCGGACATCCAGGCGCAGCCGGACGGCATCGGCCAGTTCAAGGTGCAGGTCCGCTACGACATGAGCGGCTCGCCACTGATACGTTATGCCAGCTTCGTTCCGCTGCCCTCGACCACGCTCGGCGCGACGGTGATCGTCACCAACGGCAGCTATTGACCGCCCCGGCGACCCGCCCGGCCGTACCGTCTACGAATATCAACAATCCCCCTTTCCTTTTCGCCAATCGCTGCGTAACTGTCCGCTCTCGCCATGACGCGCGCGACAGGGATTGTCCGCGTGTCGCGGAATGTCCGGAACGGCGCTCAACGCTGGTTCGGATGCGATCCGTCCCGGTCCGCGGGGTAGTTTCAGGGCAGGCTTTTGCACCCGCAAGAGACGCCGCCATGCAGGAGTTAGCCATGCTTTCAAAGGTCACGCTCGCCAATACCGACCTCTCGGTCAGCCGTCTGTGCTATGGCACCAACATGCTCGGCTGGTCGATCGACCAGGACCGCAGCAACGCGATCCTCGGCAAGTTTCTGGAGCTGGGTGGCAATTTCGTCGACACCGCCCGTTCCTATGGTGACTGGATGCCCGACGCGCCCAAGGGTGCCAGCGAGCGCGCGATCGGCGCCTGGCTCAAGGGCAAGAAGCGCGAAGACGTGATCGTCGCGACAAAGGGCGGCCATTTCGACATGCGCGCGGGCGACTATCGCAACCGCGTCAACCCGACCGACATCAGCAGTGACCTCAACGAAAGCCTAGACCATCTGGGTGTCGACACGATCGACCTCTACTGGGTCCACATGGACAATCCGGAAACGCCGGTTGCCGAACTGGTCGACTTCCTGAACGACGCCAAGAATGCGGGCAAGATCCGCTATTTCGGCGCGTCCAACTGGTCCGACGCCCGCGTGCTTGAAGCCAACGACTATGCCAAGGCGAACGGCAAGGCCGGCTTCGTCGCGGTCGAACCCTTCTGGGGCCTCGCCAAGCCCAATGAAGAGGCTGCCACCGCCCAGGGCTATCAGATGTATTTCGAAGATCATGGCGGCAAGCTCAAGGATGCTGGCCTCGCCATCATCCCCTATTGCTCGCAGAGCCGCGGCTATTTCGCCTTCGCTGAAAAGGGCGAAGTGCCCGAGCATCTCCAGGGCTTCTACGACAACCCGGTCAACAAGGACCGCCTGGCCGCTGCCAAGGACGTCGCCGCCAAGCATGGCGTCAGCGTTTCGGACGTGGCCCTCGCCTATCTCCTGAACCAGCCGCAGCAGGTGATCCCCATCTTCGGCGCGTCGAGCCCCGCCCGCATCGAGGAAGCCGTCAAGGCCGCCTCACTAACGCTGTCGGCCGACGAAGTGGCTGCTCTGAAGATCGGCTGATTTTCAAGACCTGGAAAGAATGAAGGGGGCGGTCGAGAGATCGCCCCCTTTTTTCGTGGGTCCTCCCGACCGTTCCTACGCGAAGCGGCAATCTGGAACGAATTGCATAAATTCTTACGCGATGGCCGTTATTTTCACCTGACTAACTGAAAGAAACGCGATAAAAGAGGTGAAAACCATACGCATGTGGTGATTTTAGGAGAGACTGCCATGACTGCTGCCCCTGCCCTTTCACAATCCCGATCGGGCGCAGCGCCTGCATCTCTCACCACGCCCGGCCAGATCGGCACGCTCACCCTTTCCAACCGCATCATCGTCACCGCCATGGGCGTCAGCCTGGCCGACCCGGACGGTATGGTGAGCCAGCGCCTGATCGACTATCATGTCGCCCAGGCAAAGGGTGGCGCGGGCCTCATCATCATGGGCGTGACCGGCGTCGCATGGCCGGTGGGTGCGGTACAGCCCAACCAGACGGCCATTTCCGACGATCGCTTCCTGCCGGGCCTCACGAAACTGGTTGATGCCGTCCACGCAGCAGGCGGGCGGATCGCGGCGCAGCTTCATCATGGCGGCCTGGTTGCTGGACATAGCGCACAGGACGGCCATCCCCTTTGGGGTCCGGCCTACCCGCCGCCATTCGCGGGCGACTTTCCCGACTTTTTCCTGCCTGAAGAAATGGCCGCCTTCGCCGGCGGCGCCGTGCCGCAGATCAAGGTGCTGGAAAAGGCGGACATCGATCTAGCCGTCCGCCAGTTTGCCGAGGCTGCGCTACGGGCCAAGCGCGCCGGAATGGACGGCCTCGAAATTCATGGCGGCCACGGCTATCTGCTCTCCTCCTTCGTGTCGCCGTCCACCAACACGCGTCAGGATGAATATGGCGGCGACGTGCCGGGCCGTGCGCGCCTGCTGCTGGAAGTCGTGCGCGCCGTTCGCGCGGCGGTCGGTCCCGACTTCCCGGTGTGGGTAAAGATGGACTCGCGCGAAATTGGCAAGAAGAACGGCATCACCATCGACCATGCGCTGGAACTCGCGCCCTTGATCGAAGCAGCCGGGGCCGACGCGCTCACCATCACCGCCTATCATGATGTGGGCCAGGGGAAACTTCATTCCGGCTCCAACATCCCGCATGACCCCGCCTTCAACCTGGAGGCCGCTGCCACCATCCGGAAGGCCGTTTCCATCCCGGTGATCGCATCGGGCCGGGTCGAAATCGACCGTGCGGACAAGGGCCTCGCCCAAGGGGAATTCGACTTCCTCGCCATGGGCCGCAAGCTGCTGGCCGACCCCGACCTGCCCAACAAACTGGCAGCAGGGCGCATCGCCGACATCCGCCCCTGCATCTATTGCTATACCTGCGTCAGCACCGCCTATCTCCGCGAACAGGTGCGCTGCGCCGTCCGGTCGGAAACCGGTTATGAGGATCTGGATTGGTCCCCGGCGCAGGTCCCCGGCCATGTCGTGATCGTCGGCGGCGGCCCCGGCGGCATGGAGGCTGCGCGCAGGCTCGACCTTGCAGGCGCCCGCGTCACGCTCCTTGAAAAGTCGGATCGCCTGGGCGGCACCTTGCGCTTCGCCGGTCTCGCCTATGAACCCAATGAGCGGCTGCTCAACTGGCTGCGCGACCAGATCGGCCAGTCGAAGGTCGATGTGCGCCTGAAGACGGTGGCGACCCCGGAACTGATCGCCAGCCTGAACCCCGACAAGGTCATCGTCGCCACCGGCGCTGTCCGCGACATGCCGCCGATCCCCGGCAATGATCAGGATTTCGTACTGTCGGGCGATGACCTGCGCGGCATGATGCTGGGTGAGGACTCCGCTGAAATCCGCCGCAAGACCAGCTGGACCACCCGCGTGGCGACAAAGCTCGGCGCGGCGACTGGTGCGACCGCCAATCTCGATCTCGTGCGTAAGGCGACCCACGCCTGGATGCCGCTCGGCAAGCGGGTCGTCATCATCGGCGGTGAGCTGGTGGGTGTAGAGCTCGCCGAATTCCTCATGGAGCGCGGCCGCGAGGTCACGGTTGTTGGCGAAGCAGCGAAGTTCGGCGGCGGCCTGCTGCTCGTGCGCCGCATGCGCCTGCTGGCGGAGCTGCGCGAACATGGCGTCGCGATGTTCCCCGGCGCGAGCGGCATCGCAATCGGCAAGAACAGCGTCAACTTCACCAGCGCCGACGGTGAGCAAAAGAGCGTCGCTGCTGATCATGTCGTCGTGGCCATGGGCGCACATGGCGACTCCACCCTCGCCAATGCCCTGCGCGCTCAAGGCCATGATGTGGTCGAGGTCGGCGACGGCACCGGCGTCACCTATATCGAAGGCGCGATCCGCGGCGCGGCTGAAGCCGTGGCGGCAATGGGCCGCTGATCAGACCTGCAAGGTAAAAGGAAAGGGGAGCGCCGCAACGCTCCCCTTTTTATTTAAGCGGCTCTCTATCAACACCACTCACCCCGTTCGCCCTGAGCCTGTCGAAGGGCTCCACTTCTAAAACCCCGTTCTTCGGCAGGCCAAGACAAACGTTACGCGAAGTGATTTAGGGCATGATCATCTTGGAGTGATCGTCACCCCGGACTTGATCCGGGGTCCCGCTTCTTATCTGACGTTGCCAAGGCAGCGGGACCCCGGGTCGAGCCCGGGGTGACGGAAAGGAGCCCCATGCATCCGCGTAAGCCGATCACGCCAACGCGCTACGCCCTAACGCCCCACAAGTTCAGCAGCAGCCTCCACCTCGTAATCACCCATAACCGGCGCCGCCATCGCATCGGCAAAGGCTTCATAGCTCCAGGGCCAGCTCGCCGGGACGCCGGTGGCATCCAGATACCAGCTGTTGCACCCCGACCCGAAGATCGTCGTGCGCGCCGCCGCGATACGCCTTTCCTCATAATCGGCATGCACAGCGCTGCTCGGCTCGATGGTCCGCGCCTCCCCCGACCGCAGCAGATCGATCAGCTGATCGACATAGGCCCATTGCTTCTCCGCAATGTCGATCAGGGAAAAGTTGCCGACCGGCCCCGTCGGGCCATTCAACATGAAGAAGTTGGGAAAGCCCGGTATCGTCACCGCATAATAGGCGGTCGGGCGCACCGACCACGCATCATCCAGCGACACGCCATCCCGGCCCAGCACCGTCGTCGGTCGGATGAAGCGATCCGCATGGAACCCCGTCGCCAGCACCAGCGTGTCGAGTTCGTGCAGCCTGCCGTCTTCCATCCGGACGCCCTTGGGCTCCACGCGGGCGATGCGGTCACGCTCCACCTCGACATTGGGTGACTGCACGGCGTCATAATAGGACCAGCTGTAGATCAACCGCTTGCACGCCGCCCGATAGTTGGGGCGCAGCTTTTCCTTCAGCTTCGGATCGCGGATGCTGTTTTCCAGATTGTCGAGACAGACTTGCTCGATCGCCGCGATCTCCGGACCATGGGTGTCGGTGATGGCGTGGGTAAAGCGGAAGATGCTGTCCCAATAATCCTTGTTGTTGCGGATGTCCTCGATCAGCGCGGGATCGCGGCGGAAGGCTTCCTTTTCCTCTTCGCTATACTGGAAATAGGGCACCGGCATGATCCATTGCGGTGACCGCTGGAAATGCACCAGGCTGGACGCGCGCGTGCTGAGCGCGGTGACTATCTGCACGCCGGTCGATCCGTTGCCGATCACGCCCACCCGCGCGCCATCGATCGCAGCATCATCCTGCCATCGCGCACTGTGAAAAGCCTGCCCCTCGAAACTGTCCAGCCCTTCGATGTCGGGCAGCTTGGGATGATGCAGCACGCCCGAAGCGGCGATCACGACTTCCGCCTCGACCTCCTCGCCGGTGATCAGCCCCAAGCGCCACAGACCAGCGCCTTCATCCCACACCGTCGACACGACTTCGCTGTTGAAGCGGACGCGCGGCATAATGCCGTATTTCTCTGCCGTCTTCTCGAAATAGGTCTGGATCTCGCCGCCCTTGGCATAGAAGGCGTCCCATTCCGCATAGGGCTCGAAGCTATAGGTATAGGCGTGCGCGGGCACGTCGCAGGTCAGGCCCGGATAGCGGTTCTCCCGCCAGGTGCCGCCCAGCCGTCCGGCCTTTTCATAGACGGTGAAATCCTCGCCCGCCTGGTGCAGGCGGATGGCGGCAAGGATGCCGGCCATGCCTGCTCCAATGACGGCGAAGCGCAGGCCTTTGCGGCCCTGATCGATGGACAAGTCACTCTCCTGTCGGCTGTGTTCCTGCCCAGCATGATGACGCGCGACCAAGCGCCGCGCATCATTCAAATGGATCAGACCCTCACCGGCAGGCGTGCGCCATCGCGACCGTCAGCCGCGCGCCGCTTTCCGTCCCGCCTGACGCCCGAAGAAGGTGCAGTCGGCAAGGCTGAGGCCGGAGCTATACCCATGCCCCCAGGCCGGAAGCCCCGAAGTACAGCGCCCCGCCGCAAAGAGGCCCGCGACCGGTGCGCCGGTCCGGTCCAGCACTTCGCCATCGATAGACGTCCGCAACCCGCCCAGGGTGAAGAAACTGAAATAGCTGGTCGCGAAATTCAGCTCCAGCGCCACGAACGGCCCCTGATCCAGCGGCGTCAGGATCGGCGCGCGCTTGTGGAACAACGGATCGCGCCCCTCATGGGCATGGGCATTATAGAAAGCCATGGTCGCCGACAGCGTGCCCGGCGCCATCTCCAATTCCGCCTCGACCTCTTCCCAGCTATCGCCAGTCCCCGCGATCGTCATCCCCGCCATCGGCAGCGGTTCGTCGAAATGGGCGATGTCGAGCAGCAGATAGACCCGTTCCCCCAGCTGGTCGAGCGAAACGCGGCTGACCCGGCCGTGATAGCAATCCTCATTGATGAAGCGCTGACCCGCCTGGTTGACAAAGACGCCATAGGCCTGCGGTTCTGGCATGGTCCAGGGACAAGTTGTGAAGAACTGCTCCATATGGACGGCATCACCGCCCGCGCCGACGCCCAGTTCAATACCCACGCCATCATCCTGATCGCCGATCGGGCTGCTGATCTTGAACGTCTCGGGGCAATAGCGGCGGCGCATATCCTCGTTGAATGCAAAGCCGCCCGTGCACAGGATGACGCCTTTCGCCGTCCGGACAAAGCGGTTCATATTGTCGATCCGCACGATGACTCCAACGACCCGGCGCGCATCATCCTGCACCAGCGCAACCGCCCGCGCATCGGTCGTCACTTCGACGCCCAGCGCCTTCGCCCGAGCCTCAAGCAAGTCGATCATCGGCCGCCCGCCGCCCCAACCTTCATGCGCAATCACATGGCCGCGCGGCGCAGGCTTGGCGAGATCGCAAAAGGGCCATGCCGCCTCGCTACCCGACCAGATCAGCGTGGAATCATCGACCGGCTCGATATGCTTGCCGGGCAGAAAGTTGCCCCGATAGGGGATGCCCTGTTCCTTGAGCCAGCCATAATGACCAAGCGATTCCCGCGCATAAAGGTCGCACTTCGCCTCGTCCGCGCAGGGGCCACCCGCCGCCTTCAGATAGGCGGCCAGATCCTCCGTGCTGTCCTCGAACCCCGCCGCGCGCTGGGCGTCGGTGCCGCCGCTGCCGCCGATATAGATCTCACCGCCAGACAAAGCCGACGCGCCGCCGCTGCCCGAACCCCGTTCGAACAGCATGACCCGCGCGCCACCGGACGCCGCTTCGATCGCCGCACATGCACCCGCCGCGCCGAAGCCGATCACTGCCACGTCGGTTTCAAAATCCCACTGTTCAACCTTGCTGGCGGGATAAGGGCGGTGAAGCGAAATATCAGTCACGAAAGACGGTCCTCTCTTGGTCGGTGAAGATCAGAAAGCCTTTGTCTGGCCCCCGTCCACCATCAGCGTTTGGCCGGTGATATAGGCTGCCGCATCGCTTGCCAAGAAAACGGCGGCAGCTCCAATATCTTTTTCGCAGTCACCAATGCGTTTTAGGGAAACCTTGTTGATCTGCGTATCATAGTCGGCGGGCGCCCACTCCTTCCACGCCATCACGCCGGGTGAGTTGGCGAACGGGCAGATGATGTTCACCCGCACCGCCTGCGCGCCCCATTCGTTCGCCGCGATCTTTGAGATAGCCCGGATCGCTTCCTTCGCCGCGCAGTAGGACCCTTGCGTCGGGATGGCATCGAACGCCGCGCCCGTCGCGAAGTTGATGACAGAGCCCTTGGCTTTGACCAGATGCGGATAGGCTTCGCGCATCAGCACGAAAGTCGGCCAGAACCCGGTATCGAAAGCCATCTCCATGGCCTCGTCGGTCGTCTCGGCGATCGGCAACTGGCGCGAAGCCTGAGCCGCGTTCACCAGCACATCGATCCCGCCGAAGTGCCCGACCGCCGCCTCGATAATCTTCGGCAACTCCGCCCGCTGCGCCAGGTCGACGGCCAAGAAATGCACTTCGCCGCCCAGCGCGCGCAACTCGGCCTCGGTCGCGCGGCCCAGCTCCTCCTCCCGATCGACGATCAGGACGCGCGCGCCCGCCTTGACGAAAGCGGTCGCCACGCCCTTGGCGACCCCGCGCGCGCCACCCGTCACGATCGCCGCCTTGCCTTCCAGTGCCGTCATATCCTGCTCCAATCCGTTCTATTTATGTGAAGTAAGCCCCGCCATTCACCGTCACGATGCTGCCGGTGGCAAAGCTGCCGTCATCCCCCGCCAGAAAGGCCACCGCCCCCGCTATCTCGTCGGGATGGGCGAGACGCTTCATCAGGCTGTCGGCCGCGATCATGTCCTTCATTTCAGCAGGCAGCGTCGCGTAGATCGGCGTCTCGGTCGCGCCGGGATTGACCGCATTCACGCGAATACCCCGATCGGCAAGCTCCCGCGCCATGGCCCGCGTCATGCCCAGCACCGCCGCCTTCGCCGCGCAATAGGGTATCGGTCCATCGCCCTTTACGCCGGAAGTCGATCCGATGTTGACGATGCTGCCGCCCGTCCCCTGCTCGGCCATCAGCCGCACCGCCGCCCGGCTGCATTTGAACGTCCCGTCCAGCGTCACCGCCAGCACGCCCGCCCAGCCCTCATCCTCGCAATAGATGGTCTGATCCACAAAGGTCGTGGGCTCTTCCCCACGCGAGATCTGCTCTGCCCGCTCAGCCTGCGCCGCATAATAGCGGTCCATGCCGTCGCCCGCCGCGCTTCCCCGCCCGGCATTGTTGACCAGCACATCGACGCCGCCCAGCGCCTCTTTCACCTGCGCAAAGGCTGCATCCACCGAAGCCGTATCCGCGACATTGCAAGCGATCCCCACATGCGGCGTAGGCAGCACCGCACCGGCCGCGCCCGCGTCCAGATCAAGCACCGCAACCGTCGCGCCTTCCGCAGCCAGACGCCGGGCAATCGCCGCACCGATCCCCTGCGCGCCGCCAGTCACGACAGCGCGCTTTCCTTTCAGCCGTTCCATGAGGATCAATCCTCTACTTCAGGACGCCAAGCGACGCCGTTCACCTGCGCGCCGCCATCGGCAAACAGGGTATTGCCGCTCATATAGCCGCCCCCTTCGCTCGCCAGGAATACCGCGACCGGGCCAATATCCTGTTCCGCATCGCCAAAGCGCCCCGCCGGAACCTGCTTCAGGATTGCCTCCGTCATCTCCGGATTGGCGGCGAAATACTCCTTCGCCTGCGGGCTGGTCGCCGAAGGACAGATGGTGTTGCAGGTGATGCCGAACGGCCCCCACTCCACCGCCGCCGTCCGGGTCAGCGCGCGCATCGCTTCCTTGCTGGCATTATAGGCGACGGTGAACATATGCGCGTTGACGCCGTTCAGCGATCCCAGGTTGATGACGCGGCCAAACCCTTGAGCCTTCATGATCGGGAAAGCCGCCTTCATCGCCCAGAACACGGCATAATAGTTGAGGGCGAAGGAACCCTCCATCTCCTCGTCCGTGTGCTTTTCGATCCGCTTGGGGAAGCTGGCGCCAGCATTATTGACCAATATGTCCAGTCGCCCGAAGCGCTGGTGCGCGGCGTCGACCATCGCTTCCACCTCGGCGCGCTGCGTCACGTCGGTACCGATGAAAAAGGCGTCGACGCCATGCGTGTCGCGCAGATATTGCGCCTCTTCCTCACCCTGATCAGCCTTGCGCTGCGCGATCGCGACATTCGCTCCGGCAGCGGCAAGCGCGCGGGCGATGCCCTGCCCCACGCCCTGCCCGCCCCCGGTGACGAGCGCGGTGCGCCCTTCCAGCAACTTTGCCATTCAACCTCTCCTATATTCTTGTGACGTTGCTCGACGCTCAGGCGTCCAGCAGCGCATAATCCAGATAACCGACCCGGTCGTCGCCCTCGCCAGTGTAGAAATTGGCCTTGTTGGCCTTGTTGAGCGCAGCGCCCTTTTGGAAGCGTTCCACCAGGTCGGGATTGGCGATGTAGAGATAACCGAAGGACACGGCCTCGGCCTTCCCCTCGGCGATCACCGCCGATGCCTTGTCCAGGTTCAGCCCGCCATTCTCGATGACAGGCCCGCTCCAATTGGCGCGGACCAGTTCCAGCGCGTCCTGCCCGTCCAGTGGAATGTGGATCAGGTGACAATAGGCCAGGCCTTTGCCGTCAATGGCTTTGAGCAGCGCCGCGTAGGTTTCATGCGGGTTCGCGTCGTCCATGCCGTTGAACTTGACGCCGGGGCAGATGCGGAAGCCGACCCGGCCCGCACCCACGGCGTCGGCCAGCGCTTCCAGCAACTCCACCACGAAACGAATGCGGTTCTCCACCGACCCGCCATAGCGATCCGTGCGCTGGTTCGTGTTGGACGAGAGAAACTGCATCGGCAGGTAACCGCTGGCGCAATGCAGCTCGATCCCGTCCAGACCCGCAGCGATCGCGTTGCGCGCCGCCGTCACATATTCCGCGATGACACCGGGAATTTCGTCCGTCTCTAGCGCGCGCGGCACGACCGTTTCCACGGGAACGCCGTCGGGGCCGGGGATCTTGTCAGGGCACTGGATGGCTGATGGCGACACCGTCTCCGCGTCCGCATCCTTGTTCGCCTGCACAGCCGCCCGGCCGACATGCATCAACTGCATGACGATCTTCCCGCCAGCACCATGCACCGCGTCCGCGACCTTGCGCCATCCTTCGACCTGTGCCTCGCTATGGATGCCGGGCGTGCGCCAATATCCCTTGCCCGTGGGCGAAGGCTGCGTCCCCTCCGTCACGATCAGCCCGGCGCTGGCGCGTTGGCGATAATATTCGACCATGATGTCGGTCGGGACATCGCCAGGGCCAGCCCGATCGCGCGTCATCGGCGCCATGACAATCCGGTTGGCCAGCGCGATGTCACCCAATGTCACGGGCGAGAAAATATCCGTCATATCCTTCAGCTCCGAACGCGCGGCTTGGGCAGCGGAGCGCCGCGCCGCATCGTTTCAATGAATTTTTCCAGCGGCGCGGGCGCATCGACCGGGCCGTCATGCGGCTGCCCATGCCGGTCCCAATAGCTTTTCCAGCTCGGGAACAGGTCGTGGAAGCTGCCATGATAGGGCTGCACGCCCGGCCAGCGCATCTTGCGATCACCGATTGGCGGCTTGTTGAGGTCAGTCGCGTACCAATAAAGCGGCAGGCGACGGCGGAAATACCAGCGGCCATCGATCCGCTCATATTTGTCGAAATACATCATCTGCATGATGACCCACTCAGCGCCGGTCTCATGCTCATTCTTCGAATAGACGACGCCCTGCGCATGATCAGGATCGTCGAAATCGATCACATGGCCGCCAATGTGATGGGACGTGCCGTCGAACTGCATCGAATGGGTTTCGTCGAACCAGTCGCGCAATTCCTTGCGTCCCTGCTTGCCGCCGCCGACCTTCACATCCTCAGGAAACAGGTTCACCCAGGCATCGGAATCGCGCATGTCCAGCGCCAGCGAATATTTCGCGGCCAACTGCCGGATCGCGTCCAGCGATTCCAACCGGTCTATGCGCGCAATCAGGCTCTCGTCCGCCACCCTCTCGATCCTTTCTATTTGAAGCCTTTGTTTCCCCTTTCTCCCCACCTCTGGAAATGCCAGAATAGCTCAAAGGTCATGACAAAAAAGCTCAACGCCAAACATCTGTCCCGCCCGGTGGCAACGCATGTCCCCGTCGCCATCGCCCGCGATCTGCTACGGTTGGTGGCGGAAATCGGCGTCGACCCCGCCGAGCTTCTCCGGCAGGCGAGCCTCCCCCACCTCATAGGGCCGCCGATCGGCGGAACCGCCGCGCATCGCGGGCTTTCGCAGGATGATTTCACGCGCCTCTACGCCCATTGCACCTGGGCTCTCGATGCTCAGGCCGCCCGTCAGGAAGGCCGCGAGCCGTTGACCAAGGCGGGGGTGGACATGCTCTGCCACTGCATCATCACCTGCCGCACCTTGGCGGATGTGATCGATCGCACGGATCGCTTTTCCGCCCTTATCGGCCCACGCGCCGGGCGGCTGCGGCTGAAGGTCGATGACGGCGTCGCCCGGCTCGACATGGCAACCCCGCGCCAGATCAGAAACGCCAGCGCCTATGTGTCCGACCTCGCGGGCCTCTCCACCTATTACCGGCTATTCGGCTGGCTGATCGGCGAGGATATTCCCCTGCTCGGCGCGGCCATGCGCTATCCTCCGCTGCTGGACGAGCAGACCATTTCCTACCTCATGCCCGTACCGATGCAGCATGGCGCGCCCGAAAACAGCCTGCGCTTCCCCGCCAGCTATCTCGACCGCCCGGTCCTGCGCAGCCACCATGAGCTGGAGCATCTGCTCGAACGCTTCCCCTTCGACGTCGAACAGCCGCAATCGCTCGACGCCCCGCTGTCGGAGCGCATCCAGCACCTCTTCAGCGCCATGCTCGCCAGCGGCGAAGCGCCCGCCACCGCATCGCAACTCGCGCGCCAGTTCAGCATCAGCATCGCCACCTTGAAGCGCCGCCTCGCGGACGAAGGCACCTCGCTCGTCCAGCTAAAAACCGAAGCCCGCCGCGCGCTCGCCACCCGCTTGCTGAACGACCCCCGCCTCACCATCACCGAAGTCGGCCGCCGTACCCAATTCAGCGACACCGGCGCCTTTCGCCGCGCTTTCCAGCAATGGACCGGCTCATCCCCCACCCGCTGGCGCGAACGGCGCCAGACGGCGGGGAAAGCTGATCAATAGCGGCGGACGACCTTTTCGGCGAAGCGGTTGAGGTCGTCTATCTTCTGCTGCAAAGGCTGGCTGTCCTCTTCCACCGCATAGAGGTTGCGGAACACGACCACCATGTCCGTCACGCCCGCATCCTCATGGCGGCGGACGTCATCCAGATCGGGGTCGCCAAGCGCCGAAGCAAAGACGCGGAACGGCGCGTCCTTACGGCCCTGCTCGTCGCGATACGCGTCAAGCTTCTCCAGCATCGGCAGCAACATGTCGAAGCCGCCACCTGCATACATCCACCCATCATTGCGCGCCGCCCGCTTCAGCGCCGCGTCGGAATGCCCACCGATCAGGATAGGCACCGGCTTCGTCGGCACCGGATTGAGCTTCACCGGCGGCAGGTCGAAAAACTCGCCCTTATATTCGAAATAACCCCCAGTGGTGAGGCCGCGCACGATGTCGATGCACTCATCGAACCGCTTGCCCCGGCCCTCCCACGGCACGCCCATCACCGCATAGTCCTCCGGCCATACGCTCAGGCCCACGCCCAGGTTGAAGCGGTTGTCGAACAGCGCCTCGATCGACGCCACCATCTTCGCGACATAGAGCGGCGGCCGCACCGGCAGCTTCACGACATTGGTCGTGACCTCCAGCTTTTCGGTCGCGGCAAGCATGGCGGTCACATGGATGAAAGACTCCAGGAACGGCTTGTTCTCCAGAAACTCCCGGCCGCCATCGTCGGTATAGCTGTATTTGGTGCCGGAACTTTTCGGATAGATCAGGCTGTCGGGCACCGTGAACCCGGCATAGCCCGCCGCTTCCGCCGCCTTGGCGAGCGGCGCATAATTTTGGATCGCGGTCATCGACTCGCCCAGGTGAAAGCGCATCGTCCTCTCCTCTTCGTCTCGCTTTTATCCAACCGCGCCGGCTCTGCTCGGCCGCGTTCGATGCTCTCCGCCTTATCCCCGCACCGGGAAACACAGTCAACCACAGCGACAACCTCTTTCGTGCGCGATTAGCCCCTTTGGCTACGCATATCTCCCCGTTGAGCTTCCCGTTCCTGCAAGAATCGCATTGAACAAATGTTTTTTTCTCCTATCCTGCGCCGCAAAGCTCGACCCCGAACCGGGGAAACGGGCGCGAGGATCAGGAAAGGAAAGAGGATGCTGCTCAAGGATAAAGTCGTGATCGTCAGCGGCGTCGGCCCCGGCATGGGCCAGGCGCTCGCCCGCATCGCCGCGGCCGAAGGCGCCAGCGTCGTGCTCGCCGCCCGCAACCAGGCGTTCCTCAATGAAGTGTGCAGCGACATCAAGGCCAAGGGCGGGAAAGCCGTCGCCGTCGCCTGCGACGTCAGCGATGAAGCACAATGCAAGGCTCTTGCCGAACGCGCCGCCGCCGAATTTGGCGGCCGTGTCCATGGCCTCGTCAACAGCGCCTATTATCACGGCGACTGGTGCTTCGTGGACAATGCCGACATCGGCGATTTCACCAAGGCGTTCGACGTCAACTGCGTCGGCGCCCTGCGCCTCACCCGCGCCTGCATCCCTTATCTGCGCGACGGCGGCGCGGTCGTTAACGTGTCCACCATGGCCAGCGTCAACCCCTATGGCCACGAAGGCGGGATGGAAATGCCCTATGCCGTAGCCAAGGGCGCGCTCAACACCCTGGGCAAATATATGGCGAGCGATCTTGGCCGCCACGGCATCCGCGTCAACACCTGCCGCATGGGCTGGATCCACGGCGAGCCGGTGGAAGGCTTCATCGCCTCGCAGGTCGATGCCGGTTTCAAGCGCGAAGACGTCGTCGCTGGCGTCACCAAGAATATCCCGATCGGCATCATCCCGCCGGAGGATGATTGCGCCCGCGCCGTGCTCATGATGGTTTCCGACTATTCGCGCGTCGTCAGCGGGGCTTCGCTCGACGTCAATGGCGGCCAGTGGATGGCGCCCTGATCCTGGCGGGAGAGGCTGGATGTTCAAATGCATAGCATTGCTTCGGCGCAGGCCGGATCTCTCCCGCGAAGCCTTTATCGACTATTATGAAAGGCAGCATGCGCCCCTGATCCAGCGCCTGCTGCCCGGCATAGTCGATTACCGGCGCAATTATGTCGAACTGGATGGCGCGTTCATTTTCCCCGGCGCCGCCCCCATCGACTTCGACGTCATCACCGAAATATGGCTGGCCGACCGCGCCGCCTACGACCGCTTCACCGCCGCCGCCACGCAAGAGGACATAGCCCGGCAGATCGCGCAGGATGAGGAAAATTTCCTCGACCGTCCGGCCACCCGCATGATGGTGGTCGAAGAAAGAGCCTCGGACGCGCCCGGCGCCATCACCCCCCAGGCCTTGCTGGACGAACGGGACATCATCCGCGGCCTCTCCCGCTTCGCCCGCATCCTCGACACCAAGCAATGGGACCGCCTCGGCGATGTGTTCGCCGACGATCTCAGCTTCGATTACGGCACGGGCGGCGATCAGCATGGCATGGCCGCACTCACCGCCAACATGCGCCGCTACCTCGACCGCTGCGGCGGCACGCAACATCTGATCGGCAGCATCCTGGTCGATGTCGACGGCGATCGCGCGACGAGCCGCTCCTATGTTCAGGCCCGGCATCAGCGCGTGGACAACCCTGCCGGACCCATTTTCGATTCAAACGGCGAATATGTCGATCAGTGGGAAAGGCGCACCCAAGGCTGGCGCATCGTCCGCCGCGATGCCATCTGGGCCGCGCATACGGGCGACCCGATGATCCTGCACGCTGAGCCGGCGAATTTGGGCTGACACCCAAACTCCCCTCTCCCCTTCAGGGGTCGGCCAGAGGCACGTGACTCTGGCTGAGGTGCCGACCCCGGCGAAGGCCGGGGGAAGCCGGGAGAGGGACCTAAACCCGAGAGCGCGTTCCCCTCTCCCCTTCAGGGGAGAGGGTGCCGAGCGCAGCGAAGGCGGGAGAGGGGCCTGTAAAGGCAACCTCTGCTCATTCCCCTCTCCCCAACCCTCTCCCCTAAAGGGGAGAGGGAGCAACTGACCCTACGGCCACACTGCCTGCCTTCAGAAAAACGCTTGAAACTAACAGAGGCAAACCAACCGCCCCCTAATCAAGCCACCTCAGCAAAAGGCAAACACACGCTATCAAACCCCAGCACATGCGCCACGCGGCCCAATCCAACCCAGGCCGCAACGCTATGCGCCAGGTCGACAATCTCCTCGTCCGAAAACAGCGCATGCGCCCGTGCCCAGAAATCCTCATCCTCGGCGATCACCTTGGGCTCCTCTGCGAACCGTTCGGCAAATTCGATCGCCGTTCGCTCGCGCGGACTGAAGAGCGGCGACGTCCGCCAATTCTCGACAGCGGCGTAGAAGTCCTCGTCCGGTGCAGGCCCATTGTCGGCAATCGTATGCCCCGGCCGCTGCCCGGATGCAGCGAACATCGATTGAGCATCCCGCGCCGCGCGGAACTGTTGGCAGATCACGCAACCATTGATCTGCGCCGTGCGTGACCGTGCGCCCTCAAACTCCCGCAGCGACAACAGGCTATGCTGATAGACCGCCTTCGAAAAACCGCCTGCCGCCGCCATGATCTCGCGCGCATGATTGCGCGATGCATAGCCATAGGGGTCGGCGGCATCCTGCTCGGGTAGGTCGATACGGATCATGGCATCTCTCCTTATGTCGCTATCTTGTTCACCGTTGGCTGTTCAATCCACTCCCGGCGCTCCCGGAAACTGCGCATAATATTGGCCGGTCAGCATGCCGCCATCGACAGCAATCTCCGCCCCGGCGAGATAGGAGGCTTCGTCGCTCGCCAGGAACAATGTCGCGCGCGCGACTTCTTCGGGCGCTCCAACGCGCTGCAACGGCACATTGCCAAAGCGCTCGTTCACCTTCTCGCGCGTCGAACCATCATGGTTGGTCATCACCGTGTCCACCCCACCGGGATGCACCGAATTGACGCGGATGCCCCGATGGCCAAGCTCCAGCGCAGCGACGCGGGTCAGCCCCCGGACGCCCCATTTGCTCGACGAGTAAGCGGCAAGGCCGTTCGCCCCCTTCATGCCATCGACTGAAGAGATATTGACGATCGCGCCCTTGCCGCGCGCGATCATGCCGGGCGCGACAGCCTTGATGCCCAGGAATTCACCGGTCAGGTTGACCTTCAGCACCCGCTCATATTCGGCCAGCGTCGTGTCCAGCAATGTGCGGAACAGCAGGATGCCTGCATTGTTCACCAATATGTCAACGGGGCCAAGGTCCGCCTCAACCGCCCGGACCAGGTCGGCCCAGCCTTGCTCGCTCGTCACGTCATGGCGATAGAAGCGCGCTGCCCCACCCAACTCAGCGGCCAGCTGCGCGCCATCTTCTTCCAGCACATCGGTCATGGCGACCTTCGCGCCTTCCGCTGCGAACAGGCGGCTCGTAGCGGCGCCCATGCCGCGAGCGCCACCCGTGATGATTGCAACCTTGCCCTGCAAACGGCCCATCAGATCCCCGCCTCTCCATCGCTTATCCCGCCGATCGTTACGCATAACAGCGTTATTATCCGTGTCGGCGGCTCTATACGCGTGGATAAACCCCGGCGGGATCGAGGGCAACTGGAATCGCGGGGCTTCCCCTTCAGGGCATCATGAAGCGGCGGGCAATTCGCCCATCGCCACATAGCGTGGGGAGCCGTCTTCGCCGATCTCCTCCGTTAGGATCGAGGTGATGCGGCTGACCGACTCCGCGATCCACCAGCGGCCATCCTGCTTGCGGTACACATCCTGATATTCCACCGCGAGCCGCGTGACCGAACGGGTTGCAAGGATGATCGTGCGGAAGTTCAGCGACCAACGCCCCCGTGCCTCATCGGGGCTGATCAGCTCGATGTCCGCATTGGTCGCATGGTGAATGTCATAGACGCCGCCCGCCATCGCCATTTTCTGAAAAATGGCGATAAATTCGTCGCGCTGCGTGAACAGCGGGAAATTCTGGTAATCCAGCCTGATACCCTGCGGCAGGAATGTCTCGCGCAATTCATCGACCAGCTTCAGGTCGCACGCGCGCAGATAGCGTGCCTTCAGCTGGCGGATGGCGTTGACATCTTCCAATGCCGTGACGCGCGCGGCAAGGTCTTCCAAACTGATCGACATGATACTCTCCTTGGGGCTTGGCCCCTTGTTATTTGCAGATGATCCGGTCCTGGCTGACCGGTCTTTGTTCAGGCTCCAACGGTGTCGCGCGTGATCTTCGCGATGCCAGCCTCATATTTCAGGTTGTGGACCGACACCGATGTCTCCACGCGCTGCACGCCCGGCATCGGCCGGATGCGCTCGGTCACCAGATCGTTCAACTGTTCGATATTGGTGAACAGGCCCATCGCCAACAGGCTGTAACGGCCCAGCAGCACGATGACGCAGGTGATTTCCTCCAGATCCGACAGGCTGCGCGCCAGTTCGGATACCTGCGACGGATCGGCATCGATCCCCATCATGCAAAGATTGGGCGACCCCGCCATGCGGAAGTCGGTGACGACCGTGAACTGGATCAGCCCTTCATTCTGCAACCGCTTGACGCGCGTGCGGATCGTGCCTTCGGTGACGCCCAGTTCCGCGGCGATCGCCCGGTTTGAAATGCGTGCGTCACGGGCCAGCTTTTCGACGATGCCCTGGTCCAGCTTGTCCAGGCGCGCCCAATCAGCCTTCCCGGTCACAGCGGCACCACGTTGAATTCATATTTCACAATGTCCACCGCCACCCCCGACCTTATGTGAATGACCCCGTCGACACTGGCAATCTGATCGAACAGCATTTGCTGTACCTCGCCAAAGTCACGCAGCGCAACCAGCAGCTCCACATCATGTTCGCCGCTCATGATGTTGACGCTCAAGACTTCGGGCAAGTCGGCCAGGTCGCGGCCGACATCCTGAACGCTGCGGCCCTGGACCTTGACGCCCAGGGCGATGATCACATTATAGCCATGGGCGGCAAAATCCGTGACCGCGACCACGCGCATGGCGCGGGCGTCTTCCATCTTTTGCAGCCGCGCCGAAACCGTGGCGGCGGTGACGGAAAGCCGCTCCGCGATTTCCTGGTTGGTCGCGCGGCCATTGGTCCGAAGTATCTCTATGATATTCGTGTCGAGCGTATCCAGCGATGGCGGCGTCGTTTTCCGCCCGCTTCTGATCTGCATTCTTGCCCCGCCTTCAAAAATGTAGCTGGTTTAATAGCGCGCACTTACGCACAGCACCAGACTCAAAGCTGTTGTCACCGCCATTTGCTCATTTTTTCGCCGCTTATCCTGCCAAATTCAGGCAGGATGGAGCGCCTTGCGCAGGGCAGCGACAGCGTCACGCTTCATCTGTTGGACAGGCGGCGCATCCTGCAGCACGTCAAAACCATGATAAGCGCCCGGATAGACATGCAGCTCGGCCGCGACGCCCGCCTCGATCAGCCTGCGCGCATAATCCATGTCCTCGACCAGGAAGAGGTCGAGCGCACCCACGCAGATGAAGGCCGGCGGCAATCCCGCTAGGTCCTCCGCGCGCGCCGGGGCGGCATAGGGGGAAATATCCGCCGACCCGGGCTCCTGCCCCAGCAGGCTCCGCCATCCGAAGCTGTTCGCCTGCGGCGTCCACACGAACGCGCCCAGATGCTCAGGCAGGCGGGTGATGCAGGTCCGATCGTCCAGCATGGGGTAAATCAGATTCTGGTGCGCGATCGCCGGGCCACCCCGGTCGCGTGCCAACAGCGCCAGCGCCGCCGCCAGACCGCCGCCTGCGCTTTCCCCGCGCACGGCAGTCCGCGCCCGGTCGATGCCCAGCTGCTCTGCGCTGTCATGCAGCCATTGCAACGCGGCATAGCAGTCCTCAACCGCGCCCGGCGCCACCGTTTCGGGCGCAAGCCGATAGTCCACCGAAAGAATGAGCGCGGAAGTCGATAGCGCAAGTTCGATGTTGGAAAGATGATTTGTCGTCACCGATCCCACCACATAGCCGCCGCCATGAACATGCAGTATCGCTGGCAGCTCGCCCTCCGCGTCAATCGGGCGATAGATTCTCACCAACAGCTCATGCCCCGCAGGCGCGATGATCCGCTCATCCCGCCATTCGACGCCGCTGTCCTGCGGTTCTGGCGCCATCGCGCTCATCTGCTCCATGCCCTGCCGGATGGCAGGCAGGTTCTCCACCGTGATGTCGAGCGGGGGCATGAAGTCCAGCCCCGGCAACAAGCTTGGATCGACCATGTCACGCATTCTTCTCTCCTGTTTTATTCTGTATATTTTCTTACTGATTTCACGGCGTTTTGCGCGCGATTTATGGCGGTGACGCCTGCGTCGATGTTGTTTTGCTGTGGTATTTCGACGCTGAGCGGTGTGCTGGGGTTGAGGGCGTGGAGGAACGTGGTGATGTCGAACATGCCTTGTCCGGGGAGGAGGCGTTCTATGCCGGCTTCATGTTCGATCTGGTCGGGATCGATGGTTTGTGGCCCGTCGGAGATCTGGGCGATGGCGACCGCGGGGTGGTTGAGCAGCGCCATGCTCGCTTGCGCCTCGCCGCCGCGCATGATGTGGAGGAGGTCTGCTGTGACCTTGATGTCGGATC
>CAMPHR010000032.1 GCA_946886075.1 uncultured Novosphingobium sp.
TGCGCTAGCCCACCCCCTAGCCCCCTCCCGCTTGCGGGAGGGGGGAACAGCTTATGCCTCGAACATCAGCTTCATGCCTGTCCTCGGCCTGATCGTCAGGCGGCTAATTGGTTCGGGCTTGAACCCTTCCGGCACCGACAGGCGGTAGCGGCGCACCACGCTGGCGATCACCGTCATCACCTCCTGCTGGGAGAAGCCTGCGCCCACGCAGACGCGGGGGCCCCGGCCGAAGGGGAACCAGGCCTGTTTCACCATCTCGGCATTGGCGGGATCGTCGAAGCGATCGGGATCGAAGCTGTGCGGGCAGCTCCAATTGTCCTTGTTCCGCTGCGTGAGCCAAGGCGCGACGACCAGCATCGCGCCTTCCTCCAGTTGCTTGTCGCGCATGGGCATGGGGCAAGGCACTTCGCGCGGGAAGAAGGCGACGGGTGGATAAAGGCGCAGCGTTTCGCGGAAGATATTGCGGACGTGGCCCATGTCCTTGAGCATCGCGGCGGTGAGCGCATTTTCGCCCGCCAACGCGACGACTTCGGTGCGTGCGGCGTCCTGGATATGCGCGCATTCCGCGAGCATATAGAGCGCCCAGGTCATGGTGCTGGCCGATGTTTCGTGGCCCGCGAGGAAGACGGTGGAGACCTGGTCCATCACCTGTTGCAGGGTGAAAGGCTCGCCGGTTTCGGGATGCTTGGCTTCGATCAGGGACTGGAGAATGTCCTTGTGCGGAGACTCGCCGCGCTGGTGGAAACCATGGTAGCGGGCTCCGACGATCGGTCGAAAGACGTCGTGAATGGCCTTCGCAGGTTTCAGCGAGCGTCGTTCGAACCAGCGCGCAGGAAAGCCGTAAAGCCGCAGCATCGATGCACTGTGGGCGTAGCGTTGAAACTTGCCAAAGGCATTGTGGATGATGTTGGAGCGATGCTCATCCAACGCCTCGGAAAAGAGCGTGCGGAAGATGATGTCGGCCGCAACATGGGTCATCATCGGGTCGATATCGACGGGCTTGCTCCGATCGGCTGCATCGATGCGGGCGAGCAGATCGTCGGCGGCGGCGACCATCAGTGGCATGGAACGGTTAAGCGCGGTATGGGCGAAGGCCGGGTTCACCATGGCCCGCTGGCTTTCCCAATCCTCGCCATTGGCGGAAAAGACGCTGTTGCCGATCAGCGGCGACAGGTTGCGCACCAGCTCGCGATGCTTGGGGAAGGCCGTGCCGCCGCGCAGGATCTTGTCCACCAGCGGCAGTTCGTTGGCGATATACATGATTTGGCCGGGCATGCGGATTTCGCCCAGCTTCATCGTATAGCTTTTCTCAAACAACACGTGAATCCAGCTATGCCAGCCGCGCAGGAAGCGTTTGAAAAGCCCACGGCGGGTCCGGGGCGGCTGTGGATAGGGAGGCGTGAAGGGTTCGGTCACGGGATGGCCCTGAAGGCTGCGATGGCTTGGTCGATGGTGCGGCGGCCAGCGGTCAGGCTGACATAATCCACCGGCGAGAGGCGATCGCCGACACGCAGATAATCGAAATGCGCCTCATATTTGTTCGACCAGCCGCTGTGATAATTTTCAGGGTCGTAAAAGACGTGGAAGCGCGGGGACAGAAGGTCCACCCGCGCGGCGCAACGATCCGAAACCAGCCGGATCGGGTGGACGTCATGATAGGCGGCGCCGTCGGGCGGGGCGGAGAAGTCGACCAGGCGGAACTGACCTTCGTCCAGCGCCTTCAGGTCCGCATGATACCAGCGGGCGTCCTTGCGCAGGGCGATGACGGGGACGACTTGCCCCAGCGTCAGGGCGGTGAAATGATCGGGCAGCGGCTTGCCGCCGCGCAGTTCGAGGATGCGGCGCAGGACGCTCATCGCATAGATGGTGCCGTTGCTGTGGGAGGCGAAGATGACCTCGTCCCACTCGCTCTCAATCTCCTGCGCGATGCGGGCGGCGAACTGGTCGAGGCGGGCGTCCATCTCTGCGCCGGGACCGCGCGCGGCGACGCTGTGGTTGTAATACATGAAGCGCAGCAGCCAAGGGACGATCAGCTTGTTTAGCAGCTTTCCCGATAGCAATGCACTGATGCCGATCCCGATCAGTGCCGCCGCCCAGAACGGCATGAGCAGCGACAGCAGCAAGGCAGGGATCAGCGCGAGCCCGAGCGGGATGAGGATCGCGAGCAGCGGCGGGTAGAGGATGGTGATGACCGGGCCGGGTCGCAGCTTCCGCATCCGGAGAAACTGCATGTGCCGGGCGTGGGCGGCATAGGTCGCGATTGATCGCCAGGCGAGGAGTAGCGGATTGCGGATCCACACCTTGCCGACCAGATCCTCCCAGCGGAGGAACTCATAATCCGTTTCCACCCCGGCGCTGTGGTTGGTGACGGTCCAGATCGCAGATGATGCGGGGCCTGAGCGGCGCGCGCTGACCTCCACCTGCTCACCGGAGAGGCGCGCGTAGCGCTCCGCCTGCTCACGATAGAGTTGGTGATAAAAACGCACCCCGCGCGGATCGAATCCGCCTAGGTAGAAGACTTTACGCTTGAACTTCTGCACGGCCCTGTTCCACATCGGGCCATGACGACACCCGAACGCGATTACTGCTATTTCATAGATCACCGCAAATACAACCGAAACATCGGCTGCCGGAAACATGACAATGCCTATGGCATCAATGGCGGCGGGAGCGAGCGGGATCGGTGGCGGGCGGACCTCGCCTTTTACCGGCACATGCGCGGCAATGGCGATCCCATGGCGCTGCCTGCGCTGCTCGCCTGCCTCGTCTTCGGCTGGTTCTGCTGGAACTATCATCCGGGCAAGGGCCTGTGGCGGGGACAACTCTTGCGCCGCTTCGCGAAAGCGCCGAAGTGAGCGGCATGAACAATCCCAAGCATGTTTCCATAGGACCGGTTACGATCGGCAACGATCTGCCCTTCGTCCTGATCTCCGGGCCTTGCCAGATCGAGAGCCGCGATCATGCGATGATGATAGCGGAGAAGCTGGCGGAGGTCGCGCGGAAGGCGGGCGTGCCGTTCATCTTCAAATCCTCGTTCGACAAGGCAAACCGGACTTCGGTGTCAGGTCAGCGGGGCGTGGGGATTGATGCGGGGCTGGCGATCCTGGCTGAGGTGAAGGCGCAGCTTGGTTGTCCGGTGCTGACTGACGTGCATGACGCGGGTCAGGTGGAGGCAGCGGCGCAGGCGGTGGATATTCTGCAGATTCCGGCCTTTCTTTGCCGTCAGACGGACTTGCTGCTGGCGGCGGGGCGGACAGGGGCTGTCGTCAATGTGAAGAAGGGGCAGTTTCTTGCGCCCTGGGACATGGCGGCGGTGGCGCAGAAGGTGGCTTCGACCGGCAATGACCGAATCCTTTTGACGGAACGAGGGGCGAGCTTTGGCTACAACACACTGGTCAGCGATATGCGGTCTCTGCCGGTGATGGCTGAGACAGGCTATCCGGTGGTGTTCGACGCAACCCATTCGGTGCAGCAGCCGGGCGGGTTGGGATCTGCCTCGGGCGGGCAGCGCGAGTTCGCGCCGGTGCTGGCGCGCAGTGCTGTTGCGGCGGGGGTCGCGGCGATCTTCGCCGAGGCGCATGATGATCCTGATCGCGCGCCTTCGGATGGGCCGGTGATGCTGCCGCTGGAGTGGATGGGACCGTTGTTGGAAAAATTGAAAGCGATTGATGCGGTGGTGAAGGGATAAGGGGTTCACGCGGAGGCGCGGAGACGCGGAGGGGAGTAGCGCAGCACTTTTTTATCCATTCTGCGTCCTCTGCGTAGAAAATATTTTAGAGGCGCAGCGAACGCAGAGAGGTTCGGAGACTAGCTCTAATTTCTCCGCGCCTCCGCGTCTCCGCGTGAACAAAATTATCGCTTTACGGCCGCGTCTGGCCAGTTCCGCGCACGAGCCATTTGTAGGTGGTGAGCCCTTCCAGCGCCACCGGCCCCCGTGCATGCAGCCGCCCGGTCGAGATGCCGATCTCTGCGCCCAGTCCGAACTCGCCGCCATCGGCGAACTGGGTGGAGGCATTCCACATGACGATCGCGCTGTCGACGGCGTTGAGGAAGCGTTCGGCCTTCTCCGCGTCTTCGGTGATGATCGCGTCAGTGTGATGGCTGGCATGGGCGGCGATATGGGCGAGCGCTTCGTCCAGCCCATCTACCAGCCGCACGGAGACGATGGCGTCGAGATATTCGGCATCCCAATCCTCATCCGAAGCAGCGATGACACGCGCATCCAGCGCCTGCACCGCTTCATCGCCGCGCACTTCGCATTTTGCGTCGAGCAGTGCCTTCACGATCGCGAGTGCTGCGCCAAACGCCTTGTCGATCAGCACCGTCTCAGTCGCCCCGCAAATGCCGGTGCGGCGCATCTTGGCGTTGACGATCAGCTTGACCGCCATGTCCGGGTCGGCTGCGCCATCGACATAGCTGTGGTTGATGCCGTCGAGATGCGCAAGCACGGGCACGCGCGCCTCTTCCTGCACGCGCGCGACCAGGCTCTTGCCGCCGCGCGGGACGATGAGGTCGATAAAGTCCGATGCCTTGAGCAGCGCGCCCACGGCGGCGCGATCCGTCGTCGGCACGAGTTGCACCGCGTCGGCGGGCAGGCCAGCGGCGGCGATGCCTTCGGCCATGGCGGCGTGGATGGCGCGGTTGCTTTCCTTCGCCTCGCTGCCGCCGCGCAGGATGACCGCGTTGCCCGCCCGCAGGCACAGCGCAGCGGCGTCGGCGGTCACATTGGGACGGCTTTCGTAGATGATGCCGATGACGCCCAGCGGCACGCGGACGCGGGACAGCTCCATGCCGTTGGGCCGGACCTGTTTGTCGATGACACGCCCAAGCGGATTGTCGAGGCTCGCGACCTGATCGACGCCAGCGGCGGTCGCTTCCACGCGGGCTTCGTCAAGGCGCAGGCGATCGAGCATGGCTGGCGACAGCCCATTGGCGGCGGCGTTTTCCACGTCGCGCGCGTTGGCGGCAAGGATCTGCGGCGCCTGATCCCGAAGCGCCTGGGCGGCGCGGCGCAGCGCGTCGATCTTTTGCGCGTCGCTTGCGCTCGCGAGCGTCACGGCAGCGGCGCGGGCACGCGCTCCCATCGCGGCGATGAGCATTTCGGGAGTCTGAGTCAGGTCATTCATTGGGTCGAGCCTTTCGAGCGCGCCCTTAGCATGAAAGGGTGGCGGGACGGAAGGCGGTGGGCGGACCCGAGCTTCGCTATAGCGTTAGCGTGATTATCTCGATCTAAGTGAACCCGTTCGGGCTGAGCTTGTCGAAGCCCTTCCCTTCTCTTCAAAAGATGAAAAGTCGTTGGCTTCGCCGGCCTGCGGCTCGACAAGCTCAGGGCGAACGGATGATAGGGGGGGTTTTAAGCAGCCTGCGCCAGACGTTCCGCCTTCATTGCGCGGAAGGTGCGGCAGGGCGGGATGTTGCGCCATTCGACACGCTCGGCGATGTCGTTGAACTGCCCGGCGAGCAGATGCCGCACGAAGGCCGAATATTGATAGACCAGGAATTCGCCGCCCGGTCGCAGAGCTCGCTGCGTTTCCGCGCAGATCAGCTCGCCGACACCATCCGGCAAGGTCGAGAAGGGAATGCCCGACAGGATATAGTCGGCATGCTGATGACCTGCTTCGCTGATGAAGCGGCGCACATCCGCCGCCGATCCATGGACCACCCGCAGGCGGGGATCATCGATCTGCGCTTCGAGCCAGGCGACGAAGTCGAGGTTGAGATCGATCGCGATGAGCTTGGCGTCGGGATGCATGCGTTCCAGGATCGGCCGGGTGAAGGTGCCGACGCCCGGTCCATATTCCACGAACAGGCGCGTGCGCTGCCAATCCACCTGGTCCAGCATGCTGTTCACCAGCGCCGGAGAGGACGGGATCACCGATCCGATCATACCGGGATGTTTCACGAACTGGCGGAAGAACATGCTCCATTGGCCAAGGAATGAGGCTGGAGCTGCTTTTGTCTTCAGGGGAATGGAGGCCATCAATACTCGCCTGTCTGCCTTCTGTCTGGGCCTTGCAAATAACGGCGAGCCTTGCAAGCCGCTTTGCACTGGCGGGCCTCGGCCCGGCCATGGGTAAGCGAACGCGCGGACTGCGGATGGGTTCAATCCGCAGTCCGCTATCCTTTGTTAGGACGGACGCTCGCGCGACCGGAGCATGCCCGGCGAAACGAAGCCGATGGGATCGACCCGCATCGCGCTTTGCTTCAGCTGGGATTGGATCTTTTCATATTCCTGCTCCATTTCCGGCGTCACCGACGCGCGCGTTTCTTCCAGCGCCTCATTGAAATGCGCCTGCTCGACGCGCTCCACGGACAATGACTTGCGCAGAGCGATGAGACCGGCGCGACGGACGAGATCCTCCAGGTCCGCGCCAGTGAACCGCTCGGTCCGCTCCGCCAGATCATCAAGATCGACGTCCTCACTCAACGGCATCTTGCCCGTGTGGATCGCGAGGATGCGCTTGCGCCCGGCCTTGTCCGGCACCGGCACATAGATAAGCTCATCGAAACGCCCCGGCCGCAGCAGCGCGGGGTCGATCAGCGTCGGCCGGTTGGTCGCGCCGATGACGACCACCGATTGCAGCTCCTCCAACCCGTCCATTTCGGCAAGGATGGTGTTCACCACCCGCTCCGTCACGGCTGGTTCGCCAAGCCCGCCGCCCCGCGCGGGAACGAGGCTGTCGAGCTCATCGATGAAGATGACCGTGGGCGCCACCTGCCGCGCGCGGGCGAACAGGCGGGCGATCTGCTGCTCACTTTCGCCATACCATTTGGACAGGAGGTCGCTGGACTTGGTCGCGATGAAATTCGCCTGCGCCTCCCGCGCAACCGCCTTGGCCAGCAGGGTCTTGCCGGTTCCAGGAGGACCATAGAGCAGGAAGCCCTTGGCCGGGCGGATGCCGATGCGGCGGAAGGCGTCGGGATCTTTCAGCGGAAGCTCGACCCCTTCCTTCAAGCGCATCTGGGCATCATCCAGGCCGCCGATATCGGACCAGCCGATATTGGGCGCCTGCACCATCACCTCCCGCATGGCGGACGGTTGGACGCGTTTGATCGCCGCCATGAAGTCGTCGCGCGTGACCGACAGTTCCTCCAGCACGTCCTGCGGGATGGTGCCTTCCTCAAGGTTGAGGCGTGGCATGAAGCGGCGCACTGCCTCGATCGCCGCCTCACGGGTCAGGGCGGCGAGATCAGCGCCGACGAAGCCATAGGTCATGCGGGCGAGTTCGCCCAGGTCAACGCCCTCGCCAAGCGGCATGCCGCGGGTGTGGATGCCCATGATCTCGCGCCGCCCGCGTTCGTCGGGAACGCCGACAATGATCTCGCGGTCGAAGCGGCCCGGACGGCGCAGCGCCTCGTCAATCGCTTCGGGCCGGTTGGTGGCGGCGATCACGACGAGATTGGTGCGCGGTTCAAGGCCATCCATCAGCGTCAGCAGCTGTGCGACGAGGCGCTTTTCGGTCTCGCCAGTCACATTGCCGCGCTTGGGTGCGATCGAGTCGATCTCGTCTATGAACAGGATCGAGGGCGCGGACTTTGCGGCTGCCTCGAATATCTCGCGCAGCTGCTTTTCCGATTCGCCATAGGCCGATCCCATGATCTCCGGCCCGTTGATCAGGAAGAATTCCGCTTCGGACTCGTTCGCTACGGCACGAGCAAGGCGCGTCTTACCCGTGCCCGGCGGGCCATGGAGCAGCACGCCCTTGGGCGGATCGACGCCCAGACGTTCGAACAGTTCGGGATAGCGCAGCGGCAGCTCCACCATCTCGCGCAGCTGGTCGATCGCTTCGGCCATGCCGCCGACATCGTCATAGGTGACGTCAGCGCGGCGAGATTCCTTCGGCTCCTCATATTCGGCGCGCAGGTCGATTTCCGTATCCGCGTCGATCTGCACGAAGCCCTTGGGCGTGGTCGAGACGACGACCAGCCTGATTTCCTGCAGCGCATAAGCGGGAGCCGCCAGCATCTGGCGCAGTTGGGGCGGCATGTCGGTGGGGGGCACCTGCTGCTGGCCGGCGGTGGCAACTACGTCCCCGGCCGCGAGCGGGCGCTGGAAGAAAACCCGCTTCAAAGCCTCTGGATTGCCCTGCAACCGCAGGTTATTTTGTGCGGGCGCGAAGACAACGCGCTGGGCCGGGCGCGGCTCGATCTTGCTGATCTGGACGAAATCACCCGAACCGACACCGGCATTCGCACGCTGCAAACCATCCAGGCGGAGGACGTCGAGCCCCTCATCCTCTTTATAGGGCCGCACCACGCGGGCGGGCGTTGAGCGTTTTCCAGCGATCTCGATCACATCGCCTTCAGCAAGCTGAAGCTCCGCCATCACCGCGGTCGGAATCCGTGCGAGCCCGCGTCCTGCGTCTTCAGGCCGCGCATTGGCGACCTGAATCCTGCGTCCCGGGCTTTCCTGTTCGGCCATTGCCATCCCCATTCTTGTCACTGCGTAACGAGATAGGAAACGTCGAAGCTTGAGGAAAGGGCCCCGCGATCATGATAACCCGGGATAAAAAAAGGGCTGACCCGAAAGGCCAGCCCGGAAAGTTTTAGGAGAGGATGCCTGAAAGGCCTTTCCTATGTGCGCTGCAGCATGATATTTTGCAATTGCGAAAGGGGTTGAAGAGTTGCAAAATTTGCATCTTACCGGTTGACGCTTTTTCATGCTGGTGAAAAGAGGATGACTGAAACCGGGCTGCTCTCTGCCCGAACCTCGACGATGACGCGTCGCAGCAGAGAAGTGGCCTGACGGTTAGATAGATTATGCGCAGACTGCCGCCCCTTACTGCCCTAGAGGCCTTCGTTCAGGTAGCCCGGCTTGGGTCGGTCAAGGCTGCGGCGGAAGAACTTGCCCTGTCGACGCCCGCGCTTAGCCGCCGCGTCCAGGCGCTGGAGCGGTTCATTGGCCGCCCCCTGTTCGACCGCAAGCATCAGGCGCTGGAAATCAACGCCGATGGGCAGAAGCTGCTGGACGATATCGCCCCGGCGCTGGATTCGCTCAGCCAAGCGCTGGAGAATATCCAGAGCGGCGGCAACCAGCTGCGCCTGCGCCTCGCGGTCATGCCGCTATTCGCGACGCAGCGGCTGTTTCCGCACCTCGGCGCGTTGCGGCAGAAGCACCCGCAGCTGCATATCGACATTGAAACGACGCCGCATGCCGTGGCCCGGCTTGGCGAAGGGCTGGATGCGGCGATCGTCCTTGCCAAGGATATCGATCCGGCGCTCTACGCCCATGAGCTTGATCATGACGAGGTCTATCTGATCGGCCGCAAGGCGCTGCTCGAATCGTCGCAGAAGATCGCGTCTCCGGCGGATCTTGCCCAGCATACGATCCTGCTTCACCGCGACATGAACCTGTCGTTCGACGCGTGGAAAGATGCCGTGGGCTTGCCCGACCTGCAGCCGCTGGCGATCGACAATTATGATTCAGGCCAGCTGATGCTTGAGGCCGCCGCGCAGGGGCTGGGCGTTGCAGTCATGCATGCGAGCCACTTCAAGGAAGCGGCAGACTCGCGCCTCGTCCGCCTGTTTCCGGAAACGCGGGTGGAAAGCCCCTATCGCTATTATTTCGTGTGCCGCCCGCGTGCCTTGCAGACGCGGTCCGTGCGCATTTTCCGCGACTGGCTGATCGCCGCCGATATCTGATCCCCACCGAATATCGCTTGCCGATCAGCGATTTGGCCATTTTTGGCGAGTGACGCCTTAACCTTGTTTCGCCCGCGCCGTTATGAGGCGCATGACTGGGGCATCACCATCCGTAAATCCGCAGCACGGCTTGGCCGACCGCCTGACGCGGTGGGCGCGCGGCCTGTCCGGCAAGCTTGAGGCAGAGGACGAAGAGCCGGACGAAGCCGAGCCCCAGCGCGCCCGTTCGGGCAGCACGGCACATCGCGAAGTCAACCGCCGCCGCAAGCTATATGACGAGATAGGCAATTTCCTGTTCGCGCACGATCTTGACCTGACGCCGCTCAACTTCGGCGTGGCGCACGACTATCTGACGGGATCGCAGATCGGCGTTGAAAAGGCGATCAGGGCGGTGCTGGCGGAGCGTGGCAAGATCAGCAACAGCTGGGTGGAAGAGATCGTCGCTGAACAGCGCGCGGACGAAGTGACGCCCGAAGCACTGTCCACCATGCTGGCGAAGGTCGAGGAGAATCTGTCCGAATTCACCGGCCTGATGACCGAATCGCGCAATTCCGCCAAGGATTATGGCGCGGCATTGCAGGAAGAGGTGAAGGGCTTAACCGCGGGTGCGAACAACGAACCCGTCCTTGCGCGGCTGGTCGCCCTCACGCGGTCCATGGTTGAAAAGACGCGGCAGGTAGAAGGCCAGCTGCGCCAGAACCAGAAGCAGAACCATGCGCTTCGCTCAAGCCTCGCCAATGCGCGGCGCGCGGCGGAGCACGACCATCTGACCGGCCTGCCCAACCGGCGCGCCTTCGAGGGCAGGTTGCGCGAGGAAGTCGCTACGGCGCAAAAAGAAGGCGAGCCCCTTGCCGTCGCCTTCTGCGACATCGATCATTTCAAGGTTATCAACGACACCCATGGCCATGACACGGGCGACCGGGTGCTGAAGTTCGTCGCGGGCCTTCTGGCCAAGGCAAGCGATGACCAATGCCACGTCGCGCGCCACGGCGGCGAGGAGTTCGTCATGCTGTTTCGCGGCAAGACGGCGGCTGAAGCATGCGAGGTCGTGGACAATGTCCGCCAGGATCTGGCGACCCGCAGCCTCGTCAACCGCACTAATGGCGAGCGGATGGAGCGGGTGAGCTTTTCAGCGGGCGTCGCCAATGTGCTGGCCCATGACGATCCCCGCGCGGCGTTGAAAGCGGCTGATCGCGCGCTGTATTTGGCCAAGGAACATGGCCGCAACCGGGTTTACCTCGCGGTCGAGGGCGAGTGAACGTCCGCGACGTCTCGCATTACTATCGTCGCCCCGGACTTGTTCCGGGGTCCCGCGTCCTTCAACGCGCGCGAACGGAAGAAAAGCGGGATCCCGGGTCGAGCCCGGGATGACGAGCCGATTTCCCTAGCCTCAGCTTAAAAATCCGGCTTTTCATAATGGGGTGGCGGGGTAATCACCTCCATCCTCTCCGACAGCAAAGGCCGGAAGGACGGGCGCGACTTGAAGCCCGCATACCAGCGCTTGACCGTCTCATGCCCGGCCCAATCGATCCCGCCCAAATAGTCTGCAACTGACAGATGTGCAGCCGCCGCTATGTCGGCAAGGCTCATCGTGCCCCCCGCCATCCAGCTGCGGTGGTCGAGCAGATAGTCCATATAGTCCATATGCACATTGGCGCGTTTCATCGCCTCGCGCAGCACCCGGGCATCCGGTGGCGCGCGTTCAATCAGCCGCTTCTTCATCCGTTCGTGCAGCAGCGGGCCGACGACATCGCCGTAGAAATTCTGGTCGAAGAAGGCGACGAGCCGCCGCACCTCCGCCCGCCCTGCGGCGGTGCCAGAGATGAGCGGGAACTTCTCCACCGTCTCCTCGAAAAATTCGCAGATCGCCTGGCTGTCGATCAGCGTCGATCCCTTTTCCTGATCCACCATGACGGGCGTTGTCCCGGCCGGGTTGAGATCAAGGAACTCGTCGCGCGCTTCCCACGGCGATTCGCGCACCAGGTCATATCCTATCCCCTTTTCGCCCAGCAGCAGGCGCACCTTGCGGGAGAAGGGACAAAGCGGAAATTGGAAGAGCTGCCACATGGCTTCCTGTTAAGCGGAGGCAGGGCTGGCGAAAAGCGGCAAAATGGCTGGCCCCTGCTTAATTGCGCGCCGGTCATCGCGGAAACTTTGGCTGCGTAGAGGCAATCCGGGCTTCCGATGATCGCCTCTACCCTCTAGAGGGTCAGGCAACGCACAGGAAAGGATGATCGATGTCTGACGATTTTTTCCCGGTACCTTCGGAATGGGCGGCTTCGGCGCTGCTCGACCGGGACGGACGTGAGGCAGATTATCAGCGGTCGATAAACGACCCGCAATCCTATTGGCTGGAGCGCGCCAAGCGGCTCGATTGGCTGACCTTCCCCAGCAAGACCGACGAAAGCAGCTTCAACGAAGCAGATTTCGGCGTGAAGTGGTTCGCCGATGGCGTGCTCAACGTCAGCGTCAACTGCATCGACCGGCATCTCGCCGAGCGCGGCGACCAGATCGCGATCATCTGGGAACCCGACGCGCCGGATGCCGAGCCGCGCCGCTACACCTATGCCCAGGTGCATGAGGAAGTCTGTCGCTTCGCCAATGTGCTGAAAGCCGCAGGCACGAAGAAGGGTGACCGCGTCACCGTCTATCTGCCAATGATCCCGGAAGCAGCATTCGCCCTGCTCGCCTGCGCCCGCATCGGTGCGATCCACTCGGTCGTGTTCGGCGGCTTTTCGCCCGAGGCTTTGGCTGGACGGATCACCGACTGCGATTCCACCATCGTCATCACCGCCGACGAAGGCTGCCGCGCGGGGAAGAAGGTTCCGCTCAAGGCCAATGTCGATGCCGCGCTCAAGGATTGCCCGAGCGTCAGGAAGGTCGTGGTCGTGCAGGCGACCGGCGGCGCCGTCGCCATGCAGGAAGGACGTGACCTGTGGCTGCATGAAGAAGCCGCCAAGGTTTCGGCCGACTGCGCGCCTGAGCCGATGAACGCGGAAGACCCGCTGTTCATACTCTATACGTCCGGCTCCACCGGAAAGCCCAAGGGCGTGCTGCACACCACCGGCGGCTATCTGCTGTGGGCGAGCCTCACCCATGAGCTTTGCTTCGATTATCGGCCCGGCGACATCTACTGGTGCGCGGCGGACATCGGCTGGGTCACGGGCCACAGCTATATCGTCTATGGCCCACTGGCGAATGGCGCGACGACGCTGATGTATGAAGGCGTTCCCAATTATCCAACCGCAAGCCGCATCTGGGAAGTGGTGGACCGGCATCAGGTGCAGACCATCTTCACCGCGCCCACGGCGCTCCGCGCGCTGATGAAGGAGGGCGACGATTTCGTGCGCTTCACCAGCCGCAAGTCGCTACGCCTGCTCGGCACCGTGGGCGAGCCGATCAATCCGGAAGCCTGGCGCTGGTATCATCATGTCGTGGGCGAAGATCGTTGCCCGATCATCGATACCTGGTGGCAGACGGAAACCGGCGGGGCGATGATCGCGCCGATGCCGGGCGCGACGGACCTGAAACCCGGCTCCGCAACTCTGCCCATGCCTGGCGTCGTGCCGCAAATCGTCGATGGCGAAGGCAAGGTGCTGGACGGCGCGGCGGAGGGTAACCTTGTCATCGCGAATAGCTGGCCTGGCCAGATGCGCACCGTCTGGGGCGATCATGAGCGCTTTTTCCAGACCTATTTCAGCACCTTCCCCGGCAAATACACGACCGGCGACGGCGCGCGTCGGGATGCCGACGGCTATTACTGGATCACCGGCCGCGTCGATGACGTCATCAACGTGTCGGGCCATCGCATGGGCACGGCCGAGGTCGAAAGCGCGCTGGTCCTGCACGAAGCGGTCGCCGAAGCGGCGGTCGTGGGCTTCCCGCATGACATCAAGGGGCAGGGCATCTACGCCTATGTCACGTTGAACAGCGGCGAAGAGCCGAGCGAGGATCTGCGCAAGACACTGGTCGCCTGGGTCCGCACCGAAATCGGCCCGATCGCCACGCCTGACGTGATCCAGTTCGCACCCGGCCTGCCCAAGACCCGGTCGGGCAAGATCATGCGCCGCATCCTGCGCAAGATCGCGGAGGGCGAAGTGTCGGCGCAGGCGCTGGGCGACACGAGCACCCTTGCCGATCCGTCCGTGGTGGATAATCTGGTCGCCAACAGGCAAGGATGACGCCGAACGCGGATCAGGAGACGCCATTGGAACGATACAGCCTGGTTGCCCGTGCGCTGCACTGGATCATGGCGATCCTGATCCTCTTCAACCTGTGGCTGGGGCTGGCGCATGAATCGCTGCCCCGCGATTGGCAGGTGATGCCGGTACACAAGTCGGTCGGGTTGACCGTGCTTGCCCTGGCGATCCTACGGCTGGTCTGGCGTCTGACCCACCGGCAAACACCTTTGCCCGAGGGGCTGCCCGCCTGGGAAAAGCTAGCGGCAAAGGTCACGCATTACACATTCTATGCTTTCATGCTGCTGGTGCCGCTGACTGGCTGGATCATGAGTTCGGCGGGAAAATATCCGCTGAACTGGTTCTTCCTGTTCGACATGCCGAAGTTCGGCGTGACGAAGGATGATGCGATCGTCGGCTTTTCCGCCGAGGCGCATGAGATCTTCGCCTATTTCTGGATTGCGCTCCTCATTCTGCACATCGCGGCTGCGCTGCGCCATCACTTCATCCTGAGAGACGACGTGCTGCGGCGGATGCTGGGGTAGCCCGATCCGCGCAAGGGATTGAAATTTGCAGGCGTTTGGGCTAGATTAGCCAAGCAAATGTCACGGGCGTCTTGCCTTCGATGATAAGAGCCCCCGCCACGGCAATGGCGGGGGCTCAATCGTTTGGAGGGGCGCGGCAACGCCCCTCCGCCCGACGCACACCTACTTGGAGCGCGAAACCTCCACGATCTTGAGGACCAAGGTCGCAAAGGCGATCATCACTCCAAGAGCGATGCACGCATCTGCAAATGACACTTGCTTACTTCTCCTTCGATGACACGGCGAAATTGCCGCGCACCCGCCATAAGCAGGAGAAGGTTGCCGTGGCTATCAAGGCTTTTGATTTCTAGACCAATTCCCCAATCAACAGCTTGGGCAGCGCGCCGGACTCGCCGCGCGCTTCCGCCATGAAGCGGTTCTTGAGCATCGGCGTGCGCTGCACGGCGGCTAGGCCGAAGCGGCGGACGGCTGAGGGAATGCGGCCGGGCACATCGAACAGCCGGACCAGTCCATCCATGGCAACGCTGACCGACATCGCGTCCAATCCGCGCCAACGCTGGTAGCGCGCCATCAACTGCGCGTCGCCGGGGTCAAGGCCAAGGCGTATGCCATCGACCAGCACCTCCACCAGCGCGGCTACATCGCGAAAGCCGAGATTCAGCCCCTGCCCGGCGATGGGATGGATCGCATGCGCGCTATCACCGACCAGCGCCAGCCGGGTATCGGTGATGCGCGCGGCATGGTGGAAGCCAAGTGGGTAGCTCGAACGCGGCCCTGCAAGCGATATCTCGCCGAGGAACCCGCCCATGCGCTTCTGCGCTTCGGCCAGCCAGGCCCGGTCGGATAGTTTGAGCATCACTGGGGCCTGCTCGGTCGGCACGGTCCATACGATCGCCGACCGCGTGCCCGGCAGCATCGGCAGCAGCGCGAAGGGACCGCCGGGATAGAAAATCTCATATGCCGTGTTGGCGTGCGGCACCTCATGATCGATCGCCGTCACCATGGCGGTGTGCTTATACTGCCAGCGTGTCGTGCGGATGCCCGCCGCCTCGCGCGTGGGGCTGTTCCGGCCCTCGGCCGCCACCAGCAGGGCGCCGTGGAGGACCTGCCCGCTGGCGAGCGTCAGGCTGACGCCATCGACATTGCGATCGACATGGATGGCGCGGTCCGGCTGGAAGCGCGTCAGATTTTCCGCCTTCTCCGCCGCCTGAGCGAGAGCGATGCGCAAGTCGCGATTGGGGAACATGATCCCCATGACGCCATCATCGGCATCGGGCGCAAAGTCGAGCGCGCCCGGTTCAAGCCCGTCGCTGACCCAGATGCGATCGATGGGGCAGCCCTTCCCCTCCAGGAGTTCAGCCACGCCAATGGCGGACAGCATGGCATAGCTGGTGGAGGAGATAGCCGAAACGCGCCCGTCAAAACCCGCCGCGCTGGTTTCCACCGGATCAGCAGGATCGACGACGGCGCAGCGCACGCCATGGCCGGAAAGTGCGATGCCCAAGGTTAAGCCGACCAGGCCCGCGCCCAAGATGACGACGTCAAAACGTTGCATGGGCTTCTTCTAGGCGCTTGGTCGAGGAATGGAAAGCACCACTCCCCATTCCTTGCGGTGGCTTACAGCTTACGCACCCAACCAGCCGGGTCCGCCACCGTCCCGCGCTGAATGCCGGTCAGCTCTGCGCGCAGGGCTTCGGTCACGATGCCCCCGTGGCCATTGCCGATGGTGAAGTCGCCATCGACGCTCTTCACTGTGCCGATCGCGGTCACGACCGCCGCCGTGCCGCAGGCGAAAGCCTCGCGCAGCTTGCCGCTCGCCGCATCGTCGCGCCATTGCGTGAAGCTGTAAGGCTCCTCGCGCACTGCATGCCCCATGGCGCGAGCGAGCGTGATGATGCTGTTGCGGGTGATGCCGGGCAGGATGGTGCCCGAAAGCGGCGGCGTGATGATCGACCCGTCTTCCATGACGAAGAAGACGTTCATGCCGCCCAATTCCTCGACCCACTTATGTTCGGCGGCATCGAGGAAGACGACCTGGTCGCACCCATGCTTGGTCGCTTCGGACTGCGCCACCAGGCTCGCGGCATAATTGCCGCCGCACTTGGCAGCGCCCGTGCCGCCCTTAGCCGCGCGGGTATAATGTTCGGATACCCAGAGCGTAACCGCTTTCTTGCCGCCCTTGAAATAGGCGCCTGCGGGCGAGGCGATGACGCAGAAAATATATTCCGCCGCCGGGCGCACGCCGAGGAAGTTCTCGCTCGCGAACATGAAGGGGCGGATATACAGGCTGCCTTCACCGCCCGGGACCCAGTCCGCGTCGATCTTCACCAGTTCCTCGACGGCTTCCATGAAGATGTCTTCGGGCAGGACGGGCATCGCCATGCGTTCTGCCGATTCGGCGAAGCGACGGGCATTTTCCTCCGGCCGGAACATCGCGATGCTGCCATCCTCAAGGCGGTAGGCCTTCATGCCTTCGAAGATTTCCTGCGCATAGTGCAGCACCGCGCAGGCCGGATCGAGCTGGAACGGCTCACGCGGGCCGACGGCATGGCTATGCCACCCCTGCCCTTCGCTATAGCGGATCGTCACCATATGATCGGTGAACAGGCGACCAAAGCCTGGGTCCTCCAGCAAGACCGCGCGCTGGTCAGCCGATACAGCCTTGCTGCTCGGGTTGACGGTAAAGCGCGACTTCTGCTGGACGTCCATGATCAATGCTCCTTCGGTAGGACCGGCCGCCTATGTCACAAACGGCTGCCCGAAACAATGGGTCATTAATACTGACCAATTTGTTGCGGTTTCGAAAGGGCCGCTCGCTGCCCGCTGGCATCTTGGCGTGAAGCGGCGGCGCGCTTATGCCCCGGCCATGCACTTTTTTTCGGATAATGCGACCCCGGTCTGCCCGCAGGTGATGGCGGCGATGGCGGCGGCTGATGTCGCGGACCATGGCTATGATGGCGACGCATGGAGCGCCCGGCTGGACGGCGCCTTCTCCGATCTGTTCGACACCCCGGTCCGCGCGCTGTGGGTGGCGACCGGCACGGCGGCGAACAGCATCGCGCTTGCCTGCCTCTGCCCGCCCTATGGCGGCATCCTGACCCACGAAGAATCACATATCGTGGTGGACGAATGCGGTGCGCCCGGCTTCTACACCCATGGCGCGAGCCTGATGACCCTGCCGGGAGAAGGCGCGAAGCTCTCCCCCGAACTGCTGATCGATCGGCTGAAGGCGATCCGCCCGGATGTGCACCAGATCCCCGCCCGCGCGATCAGCATCACGCAGGCCAGCGAATATGGCCGCGTCTATACAGCCGAAGAGGTCACCGCGATCGGACATGTTGCGCGGGGCCACGGCCTTGGCCTGCACATGGACGGTGCGCGCTTCGCCAACGCCGTGGCGCATCTTGGGTGCCATCCCGGCGATGTCACTTGGCGCGCGGGCGTCGATGTGCTGACCTTTGGCTGCGTCAAGAATGGAGGGATGGTCGGCGAAGCGCTGCTCTTCTTCGGCCCGCAAGCGGACGCTCGCGCGGCCGAAGCAGCGCGGTGGCGCAAGCGGGGCGGTCATCTGTTGTCCAAGGGCCGTTATCTAGCCGCGCAGATATTGGCGATGGTCGAAGACGACCTGTGGCTGAGTAATGCCCGCGCGGCCAATGCCGCCGCTGCCGCACTGGCGGGGGCGGTGCCGGACCGGCTGCTGCATCCAGTTGAGGCCAATGAGCTGTTCATCCACCTCTCCCCCCCCGAGGCTGAGAGCTTGCGCACACAAGGTTTCGATTATTACGACTGGGGCGAGGGAGCCGCGCGCCTTGTCACCAATTGGGCGCAGGATGCCGATGCGGTCCGGCCGCTCGCTGACGCACTCCGGGCCTTGGCATGAGCGGATCGTCGGAGGCGCGCGGCGGCGTCATCCTGCCCTTCCTGCTGGTGACGCTCATCTGGAGTTCGACCTGGATCGTCATCCGCGATCAGCTGGGCGCCGTGCCGCCAAGCTGGTCGGTCTGCTACCGCTTCCTGCTGGGCGCGGCCGGCATGGCGCTGTTTGCGACGATCCGCCGGGTGCCGCTGCGCCTGCCACCGGCGGGAATCGCCTTTGCGGGGGCATTGGGCGTGGCGCAGTTCGTGCTCAACTTCAACTTCGTCTATCGGGCCGAGCATTATCTGACCTCCGGCGTCGTCGCGACCGTCTATGCGCTGCTGCTGATCCCCAACAGCATTCTAGCCTGGATCGCATTTCGCCAGCCGGTCAGCCGCGCCTTCATCCTGGGGTCGCTGGTTGCGATCGCGGGCATCATGTTGCTGCTGCTGCGCGAATATCGCGCCGCGCCAGTGTCGGCAGAGGCGGTGCTGGTCGGCATCGCGCTCAGCATTGCTGGCCTGGTCAGTGCGTCCAGCGCCAATGTTATGCAGGGTATGCAGATCGCCCGCCGCCTGCCGATGGCGGCGGTGCTCACCTGGGGCATGCTGATCGGCAGCGCGGTCGATGCGGCCTATGCCTGGGCGACGGTGGGTCCGCCGGTGATCGAGTGGCGCGCGGGTTATCTGTTCGGCATCGTCTGGCTGGGCATCGCCGGGTCGGTGGTGACCTTTCCGCTCTATTTCCAGCTGATCCAGCGGGTGGGGCCAGGGCGGGCGGCCTATAGCAGCGTGCTGATCCCCGTCATCGCGATGCTGATCTCCACCGTCTTCGAGGATTATCGATGGTCGACGCTGTCTGTCGCGGGCGCGGTGCTGGCGGTGGCTGGCATGGTGATCGCGCTTCGGGCGAAGACGGCCTAACGGCGAGCGCCCGGTTCATAATGGCGCTTCGCCGCGTTCACCCGATCGATCAGGCTGGCGAGTGATTCCGGTGCGGGGATGGCCGCTTCGGGCATCGCCAGGCGGCTCATGCGCTGGCTGAGCGCGGCGAAGTTGCGGTCGATCCGTTCCATGGCGAGAAGTCCTGCAAAAGCTGTGGGACCATCCATGGGGCGCTTTGGTTAACGCCGCGTAAGCGACGCGGCGGCCTGAGTCATTCTGCCTCGGCCAGGCAGGCGGCAAGACCTTCGCGATAGGTAGGATAGCGTGGGGACCAGCCCAGCAGCCGCTTGGCCCGGCCATTCGCCACCCGCCGATTTTCCGCATAGAAGGATAGCGCCATGGGGGAAAGCCGCGCTTCCTCCAGCGTCAGCAGCGGTGGCAGCGGCGCGCCGAGCATGGCGCAGGCCGCTTCGATCAGCCGATTCTGCGCGCAGGGCAGATCGTCGGACAAATTATAGGTGCCCGGCGGCCCTTCAAACGAAGCGATGATGCCGCTGACGATATCATCGACATGGGCGCGGCTGAAAATCTGATCGGGCAGGTCGATGCGGTGCGCCGTGCCTTCGCGCACGCGCTCGATCGCTGACCGGCCAGGGCCGTAGATGCCCGGCAGGCGAAAACAGCGCATGTCTTGCCGAAGCGCGCGCCAATCCCTGTCTGCCTGAACTCGCGCGGCGCGACGGCCTGAGCCGATCGGGCTCGCTTCGTCCACCCACGCTCCGGCAGCATCGCCATAGACGCCGGTCGAGGACAGATAGCCGCTCCAGAGTGCAGGAGCAGCCGCGATCGCCGCGCCGTAACGGGTAAGGACAGGGTCAGCTTCACCTTCCGGCGGGACGGAGGAAAGGATGTGGGTCGCCTGCGCCATGCTGGTGCGGACCGCGTCATCGTCATTGAAAGCCAGGGCATCGGCGTCGGCCGCGCGGCGTACCCCCGTAACGTGCCAGCCCTCACCGCGCAGGCGAGTCGCAAGGCGTGAGGCCGTGTAGCCCATGCCGAGTATCAGCAAATGGGGGATGGCGGCTCTCCCCTGAGTTAAACGGTGAAGCTTTCGCCGCAGCCACAGCTGCCCTTGGCATTGGGGTTGTTGAAGACGAACCCGGCGGTGAAATCGTCCTCCACCCAGTCCATCGTCGATCCGACGAGGTAAAGAACCGACGCGCCGTCGATATAGAAAGTGCCGCCCGGCGTTTCGATCTTCTCGTCGAACTTCGCTTCCTCGGTCACATAGTCGACGGAATAGGCAAGGCCCGAACAGCCGCGCCGGGGCGTCGACAGCTTGACGCCGATCGCCCCCTCGGGAGCCTGGCGCATCAGGTCGGCGATGCGGGCCTCGGCGTTCGGCGTCAGGATGACGGCGGCGGGGCGGGCGCGGGTCTTGATGGTCGTCTCGGTCATCTTGTTCCTCTTCTCCCCTCTCGCAGGCGGGAGGGGAAATGGTTAGAGCATCCCCAGTTCCAGCTTCGCCTCGTCGCTCATCTTTTGCGGGTCCCATGGCGGGTCCCAGACGAGGTTCACCTGTGCGTCACCGACGCCGGGAACCGCGCCGACGCGCAGTTCGACTTCGCCGGGCATCGACTCAGCAACGGGGCAGTGCGGCGTGGTGAGGGTCATGGTGACGACGACATGGCCGTCCTCGGTGACATCGACGCCGTAAATCAGGCCGAGGTCATAGATATTCACCGGGATTTCGGGGTCGTAAATCTCCTTCAGCGCATCGATCACGCCATCATAGAGACTGCCGCCCGGCTCGCCCGCTGGCGCTTCAGCGGGCTTTTGCGCAAGAAAGCCGTCCAGATAGTCGCGCTGGCGTGGGGCGGCATCGGCCGCCGTCTCCTCCACACGCGCCTTGGGCGGAGCATCGACGGCGTCCACCTCTTCCACCACAATCTGGCGTTCCCCGGAATTTGCCTCAGTCATTGGCGAAGATCTTCCTCACTCGCTCTATGCCCTTTACGAGAGCATCGACATCGCTCTCGTCGCTATAGATGCCGAAACTGGCCCGCGCCGTAGCTTCGACGCCGAGATGGCGCATCAGCGGCTGGGCGCAATGATGTCCGGCGCGGATCGCGACACCCGTTTCGTCCAATATGGTACCGACATCATGCGGATGCACCCCCTCGACCTCGAAGGAGAGGATGCCCGCGCTATCCTCCGGCCCGAAGACCCTGACGCTGTTGAGACTCTCGAGCGCAGCCCGCGCCTTGCCGACCAGCGCGCATTCATGGGCGTGGATCGCGTCCAGCCCGATCGCCTGCACATAGTCGATCGCGGCGGAAAGGCCGACGACGCCTGTGATATGCGGCGTCCCTGCCTCGAACCGGGTCGGCGCGGGGGCGTAAGTCGTCTTCTCGAACGTCACCTTGTCGATCATCGAACCGCCACCCTGATAGGGCGGCATCGCGTCGAGCAGTTCCTTGCGGCCCCACAGCACGCCGATGCCGGTCGGGCCGTAAAGCTTGTGCGCGGAGAAGACGTAGAAATCGCAGTCCAGCGCCTGCACATCGACGGCAAGGCGCGGCACGGCCTGACAGCCGTCGATCAATATCTTTGCACCGACGCCGTGCGCGATGTCGGCGGCGCGGCGGACGTCGAGGACGCTGCCCAGCACGTTCGACACATGGGCGAGCGCGACAAGCTTGTGCTGCGGCGTGATCATCGCCTGCATGGCGTCGAGGTCGATCTTGCCCTCGGCAGTGAGCGGCACGACGTCGATCGCGGCGCCCACGCGTTCAGCGACGATCTGCCAGGGCACAATGTTGCTGTGATGCTCCAGCATGGAGAGCAGGATGCGGTCGCCTGCTTTCAGCTGCGTACCCGCCCAACTATGCGCGACGAGGTTGATGCCTTCGGTCGCGCCGCGGACATAGACGATCTCGCTGTCGGAGCCTGCGCCGATGAACTGCGCGACCTTGCGCCGCGCCGCTTCATAGGCGAGCGTCATGTTGGCAGAGCGCTCATAAACGCCGCGATGGACGGTCGCGTAATCAGGGCCATAGGCGCGAGAGATGGCGTCAATGACGGCATTGGGCTTCTGCGCGGTGGCGGCGCTGTCGAGATAGTGCCAGTCGCCGACGCCGGGGAAATCGTGGCGCAAATTCAAGAACCCATTCGGGCTGAGCTTGTCGAAGCCCTCCCCTTTCTTGGAAGAAAAGTGCAGCCCTTCGACAGGCTCAGGGCGAACGGAGGAGTGGTCGCCATTCATACCAGCGTCTCCAGCTTGGCGAGCGCAGCCGCTTCCAGCCTGTCCTTCACCGCCTCGTCCACCACGTCATCGAACACGCCAGCGACGAACGCTTTCAAGAGCAGCGTCTTCGCGGTCGCCGGGTCCATGCCCCGCGACGCCATGTAGAACAGCGCCTGGCGGTCCAGTTCACCCACGGTCGCGCCATGCGCGCATTTGACGTCGTCGGCGTAGATCTCCAGTTCCGGCTTGGCATTGGCGGTCGCGGTGCGATCAAGCAGCATCGCCTTCACCGACTGGAATGCATCGGTACGTTGCGCATCGCGGGCGACATTGATCGAGCCGAGATAGCTGCCGGTGGCGCGCTGTGCCAGGATCGATCGGATCGTCTGGCCGCTGGTCGCGTCGGGCTCGGCATGCGTGACGGACGTGATGATCTCCAACACCTGATCCCCGCCGCCGATGATCGCGCCGTTGAGTTCGAAATGGCTGCCCTTGCCCAGCTTTACAGCAAAGGTCACCCGACCAAGCTTGCCGCCGATGTTCAGCACATGGAAATCGCAGCGTGCGCCAGCGGCGATGCTGATGACATAGTCATGCACCGCCGCCGCGCCTTCGCTCGCATCCTGCAACAGATGGTGGCGTGCTTGCTCACCAGCGGCGACATCGATCCGCGTCGGCGCGGGCAGAGGCCAGACAGAGGCGACGGCGTCAAGATCGCTATAACGCCATTCCTCCTGGCGACGCGTGGGCAAGGCGAGCGCGTTCATGGGCGCGATTCCTCCGCGTCTCCGCGTCTCCGCGTGAGTCCTATATGTTCACGCGGAGACGCGGAGACGCGGAGAAGGTCCCGATCACCTGCCAAACCGTGCGGAACAGACACTCTGCGTCCTCTGCGCAGAAAGAAGGAAGAAGGGCCTGCGGCGCTCATGCGGCAACCACCTCCGCATAGCCCTCGCGTTCCAGTTCCAGCGCCAGTTCCGGGCCGCCCGACTTCACGATTCGGCCGCCAGCCAGCACATGAACATAGTCCGGCTTCACATAGTCGAGCAGGCGCTGATAATGGGTGATGAGCAGCACGGCCTTGTCGGGCTTGCGCATGATCGCGTTGATCCCTGCGCCCACGATCTTGAGCGCGTCGATGTCGAGGCCGGAGTCGGTCTCGTCCAGAATCGCAAGCTTGGGATCGAGGATGCCCATCTGCACCATTTCGGCGCGCTTCTTCTCACCGCCCGAAAAGCCGACATTCACCGGGCGCTTCAGCATCTCCATGTCGAGGCCGAGCAGACCCGCTTTTTCCTTGGCGAGCTTGATGAACTCGCCGCCCGAAAGCGGGTCCTGCCCGCGCGCCTTGCGCTGGCTGTTGAGGCTCTCGCGCAGGAATTGCAGGTTGGACACGCCCGGTATCTCTACGGGGTACTGAAAACCGAGGAACAGGCCCGCCGCGGCGCGCTCGTGCGGCTCCAAGCTGAACAAGTTCACACCGTCCAGAGACGCGCTGCCGCCGGTCACCTCATAGTTCGGCCGCCCACCTAATGTGTAGGCGAGGGTCGATTTGCCAGCGCCGTTCGGCCCCATGATCGCGTGGATTTCACCCGCGTTAATGGACAGCGACAGACCTTTAAGGATCGGCTTTCCGTCGATTTCATTGGTTAGGCTTTCAATTCTCAGCATGCTTCAACCCTTATGCGCGCGCTGCAGCGTCCGCGCGGTCCAGAAGGCCATGTCGCGCACATCGCCCGGCGCGGGGAACAGCGTGTCGATGTGGCGCTTGATCGGCATGTAGGGCCACCAGTCCGCGCCGGGTTCGGGCGAGCCTTTTTCCAGCAGGCCGGTCACGAATTCCGTCACCGGGCCCATGCGGGCGAGGTTCGGCGCCTTCGCCTTGTGGAACGCCTTGTCGCTCTTCAGCTTGTCGGTGAAGGCCGTGTCGCCCTTCTCCAGCGCTTCGCGGCATTGCGCTTCATACGCGTCGAGATCACCGAAATCCTTGGCGGCGCGGGCGGCAAGCTCGCCCTCTTCCAGCTCATAATCCTCGGTCAGAATGCGGATCGCGGCGGTCCATGACTGGCCATTGCTGACATCCTCCGCGAAATCGGCGAGGGCATCCTGGATATCGTCTTCGTCGCTCAACTTTTCGTCCTCACATTTTGATATTCGTCACTCCGGGCTTGATCCGGGGTCCCGCTGCCTAGGAGAAGAAGCGGGATGCCGGATCAAGTCCGGTATGACGAAGAAAGATCATCCCACGCTGCCCTCAAGGCTGATGCCCAGCAGCTTCTGCGCCTCGACCGCGAACTCCATCGGTAACTGCTGCAGCACTTCGCGCGCGAAGCCATTGACGATCAGGCTCACCGCGGCTTCCTGATCCAGCCCGCGTTGCAAGGCGTAGAACAGCTGGTCGTCGCTGATCTTGCTAGTCGTCGCCTCATGTTCGATCTGCGCGCTCGGGTTGCGCACCTCGATATAGGGCACGGTGTGCGCGCCGCACTGGTCGCCCAGCAGCAGGCTGTCGCACTGGGTGAAGTTGCGCACGCCTTCCGCGCCCGGCGCCACGCGGACGAGGCCACGATAGGTGTTGTTCGAACGGCCTGCGCTGATCCCCTTGGACACGATGGTCGAGCGCGAGCCCTTGCCATTGTGGATCATCTTCGTGCCGGTGTCGGCCTGCTGCATGTTGTTGGTCAGCGCCACCGAGTAGAATTCGCCGACGCTATTCTCGCCGTTCAAGACGCAACTCGGATATTTCCAGGTGATGGCGGAGCCGGTTTCCACCTGGGTCCAGCTGACCTTGCTGTTGCGGCCTTGGCAGAGCGCCCGCTTGGTCACGAAATTATAGATGCCGCCCTTGCCCTGCTCGTCGCCTGGGTACCAGTTCTGGACGGTCGAATATTTGATCTCCGCATCATCCAGCGCGACCAATTCTACCACGGCGGCGTGCAGCTGATTTTCGTCCCGCATCGGCGCGGTGCAGCCTTCCAGATAGGACACATAGCTGCCTTCGTCCGCGACGATCAGCGTGCGTTCAAACTGCCCGGTATTCTCCGCGTTGATGCGGAAATAGGTGGACAGTTCCATCGGGCAGCGCACGCCCTTGGGGATGTAGACGAACGTGCCGTCGGAAAAAACCGCGCAGTTCAATGTCGCGAAATAATTGTCGTGCATCGGCACGACCTTGCCCAGCCACTTTTTCACCAGCTCGGGATATTCGCGCACCGCCTCGCTGATCGAGCGGAAGATGACGCCCGCCTCCTCCAATTCCTTGCGGAAGGTGGTGGCGACGGAGACGGAGTCGAACACGGCGTCAACCGCGACCTTGCGGCTGCTCTTCACACCGGCGAGCACTTCCTGTTCGGCAATGGGGATGCCGAGCTTTTCATAGGTCGCGCGGATTTCCGGATCGAGCTCGTCGAGCGACTCCAGCTCGGCCTTCTTCTTGGGCTCCGCGTAATAATAGGCGTCCTGATAGTCGATCGGCGGAATGTTGAGCTTGGCCCAATCCGGCGATTCCATCTTCTGCCACATGGCAAAGGCCTTCAGCCGCCATTCCAGCAGCCATTCCGGCTCCTTCTTCTTGGCGGAGATGAAGCGGACGGTATCCTCGTTCAGCCCTTTGGGCGCGAAGTCCTGCTCGATGGCGGAGGACCAGCCATGTTCGTAGGCAGAGGCGCGCTCTGCGGCCTCATGCGCTTCCAGGTTGCGAACAGTGGTCGTCTCTTCGGTCATGCCATTTCTCGTGTCAGGCCAATTCTCGGGTCAAGCTGGCGATCGTCACCCCGGCCAGGGCCGAGCGGATCGCATTGTTCGCGACGTTCATATGCGGACGCACGCGGCAACCATGTTCCAGCGTGCAATCATGCGCGCCCTGTTCGGCACAGGCCGTCATGGCGATCGGCCCTTCCACCGCTTCCACGACATCCACTAGCGTGATCGCCGCCGCGGGACGCGCAAGCCGCACGCCGCCGCCGGTACCGCGGCTTGATTCCAGCAGGCCTGCAGCCGACAGGCGGCTCACCAGCTTTTGCGCGGTCGGCAAGGGAATGCCCGTCTCACTGGCAAGCGTGGTCGCGTTCATCTTGGCCGCACCGCAATGGCGAGCGGCGGCCGACATCAGCACCACGGCATAATCTGCGAAACTGGAAAGCCTCATCTCGGCCAAGCGTCCCGGTTGCGAACCATTCTCAAATCGGATCGAATCAATCCGATTGCGCATGTGGTCGCGCGGGCACGCGGAATCAAGCCATTTCTATCGGCGCAGTGACGTCAGCTGAAACGGTTCAACACGGCTACATCCCCGCCCAGCGATCGGCGCAACAGGGTAAGCTGGGCGACGGCGGTCGGCTCGGTCTGCAATTGATGCGGGGTCAGGCCGATGAAATGCTTGATCTCCCGGATGAAATGCGACTGGTCGTAAAAGCGGCCGTCCTCGCACAATTCCTGCCAGCTATGCTGGTCGAGCGCGATCCGGGCACTGCATCGCAACGCACGATATTTGCGCGCCAACAGCTTGGGCGGGCAGCCATAATAGCGGTTGGTCAGCCGCGCGAGTTGGCGCGGCGACAATTCCGTCTGCTCCACCAGCGCTTCGATCCGGGGTGATCCCTCGCCCATCAGCCAGGCGTCCACCGCCTCCAGCAGACGCCAGCTTGCGTCCGGCAATGGCCGCACCCATTGCGCCAGCACGGACCAGCAGTGGGCGGCGATGGCATCCGGATCATGCATGCCCTGGAGTCGGGCCAGAAGCGCGGCCATCGCGCCTTTCTTCTCTGCGCTCATGTCGCGCAGCCGGTCAGCGAGCAGGCTGGCATCGCCCCCATCCAGGCTGACCCAACCCGCTGGCAGCAGCGAAACGCCGATCACGCAGGCAGGCCCGTCCAGTTCGAACCGCGTCGCACCCAGCGTTGGGCCAAGCAGGCATATTTCCGGCGTCGCCGACACTCCGCCATCATGGAAGTGATAGTTGCCCGAGCCTTGAACCATGAAGCGCAATTGCGGCACATCGGCCCGGGTGACATCCAGGTAGCGGTCGGCACTTTCGGTAAAGATATAGAGGGAGCCGAAATAGGTGCGCAATGCTTCGGGCGGAGCGAAATAGCGCAGTTTCACAGGACCTTGCGCCGCTTCTACCGCATAGATCAGCGCGGGCTCACCGTCCGTGTCTATATTGTCTGGCATCCCCCCGGATGCTCCGTCGCGATGCGGCCCCATATTCACCCCACAAGCACAGTATGAAGCTTCTTTCCTCCCGCGCAAGAGAGATACTGAGGCAACGAATGTTTTTTTCGAATCGACTTCGAAAAAAATGACCCGGCGCTTTTACACGCCGGGCCAGTAAAAGGTCTCGTTAGCCATATGGCCAAGAGCCTTCGGGTCGCAGCACGGTCATAAGTCCGAATCGGTTCAAAGTGATTGGATGAATCGGACATTAAGCGCGCTGGAATGCGACTAAAATGAATGATTTTGCAGCTAAATTTATCCTTATCGATCAACTGTTGCGTGGTTGCCACAGCGACTCGACGCAAAGGGTTGGCGATGGCATAGCGCCGCCATGTCCTATCAGCTTATCCGCCCGCTCTTTTTCGCGCTTGATGCGGAGCGCGCGCATCATCTTTCGGTCGCCCTACTGCGCATGATGCCGCTTCCCCATCCGTCAGCGGCCGACCCGGCACTGGCCCAGACCGTCGCTGGCATTAGCTTTCCCAATCCGGTCGGGCTGGCCGCAGGCTATGACAAGGAAGGGCTGGTCGCGCACAAGATGCATGGCCTGGGCTTTGGCTTTGCCGAACTGGGGACGCTGACGCCGATGCCGCAAACGGGCAATCCCCAGCCGCGCCTGTTCCGCCTGGTAGAGGATCGCGCCGTCATCAACCGCATGGGTTTCAACAATGGCGGCCTCGCCGCAGCCGCTGAACGGGTCGCCAAGCGGCGCAAACCCGCTGGCAGCGGCACCGGGCCAGTGATCGGCATCAACATCGGCGCGAACAAGGACGCAGCCGATCGCATCGCCGATTATGTGACGGGCGTGACCTGCATGGCGCCGCTGGCCGATTATCTGACGGTCAACATCTCCTCCCCCAATACGCCGGGCCTGCGCGCATTGCAGGACAGGGCGGCGCTGGACCAGTTGCTGGGGGCGGTCATGGCCGCACGGGGGGCGGACCGCACGCCTATCTTCCTGAAAGTCGCGCCTGATCTGGAGCCCGCCGATGTGGAAGATATCGCAGCCGCCTGCCTCGACCATCGCGTAGACGCGCTGATCGTGTCCAACACGACCATTTCCCGCCCCCCGCTCCGTTCGGCCGAGCGCCAAGAAAGCGGCGGGCTGTCGGGCGCGCCGCTCACCGACTTGTCACTCCAGCGGCTCAAGGATTTTCGGGCGGTGCTCGGCAATCGCCTGCCGCTGATCGGGGTTGGCGGCATCGGCAATGCGGAACAGGCCTATGCCCGGCTCCGCGCCGGGGCGAGCCTTGTCCAGCTGTACAGCGCGCTAGTCTATGAAGGACCTTATCTCGCCAAGCGCATCAATGCAGGGCTGAAGCAGCTGATGGCGCGCGATGGCTTCGGGCATATCAGTGAGGTCATCGGCATCGACAGCTGATCGTCGCGGCTGATCCCAGGGGACTTGCGGCGGCCCGACCGGACGATAGGGTGAAGACATGACGCCTCGCCTTGCTGGCCTGCTGGCCCCCCTTGCCTTCGCAATTTCCTGTGCCGCTCCGGTTGCGGCGCGCGAGCCTGTATCGCTCGGCGCGACCGTGTCCGCTGCCGATCCGCGCGCGGCGGCGGCGGGGCAGGAGATACTGCGTCAGGGCGGCAGCGCCACCGACGCCGCGATCGCCATGATGCTCACCCTCAACGTGGTAGAGCCGCATAATAGCGGCATCGGCGGCGGCGGCTTCCTGATGCACCATGACGGCGAGACGGGTGTGCTTGAGTCGATCGACGGGCGCGAAACCGCCCCCGCAGCGGCGCGGCCGGATCGCTTTATCGATGCTAACGGCCAGCCGCTCGATTTCCGTTCCGCCTGGCCGGGCGGCTATTCGGTGGGCGTGCCGGGCAATTTGCGGCTTGCCTGGGAAGCGCATCGCAAATGGGGCAAGCTCCCCTGGGCAAAGCTGTTCGCGCCCGCGATCCGCCTTGCCGACGAGGGGTTCGAGGTGCGCCAGCGGCTCGACACGGCGATGAGGGCGGCCGCGCCGATCTGGGCTGATTTCCCGGAGATACAGAAGTATTTCTGGGTGAACGGAGCCCCCGCCCCGATCGGGACAATGCTCAAGAACCCGCCGCTCGCCGCCCTTTTCCGGCGCATCGCAGCGGAAGGGCCCGATGCTTTTTACAAAGGCGAAACCGCGCGGATGATCGCCGCCACCGTCACCAATGCGCCGAAGAACCCGGTGCCGATGACAGAGGCCGACATCGCCGCCTATCAGGTGAAGGCGCGCAAGCCTGTCTGCGGCCCTTATCGCGGCTACAGCATTTGCGGTATGGGCCCGGCTTCGGCAGGCGGTATCACCGTGCTGCAGATATTGGGCATGGTCGAACGCTTTCCGCTCCGGCACTGGGGCAAGGATGATCCGCGTTCCTGGCATGTCATCGGTGAGGCGATGCGGCTGGCTTATGCCGATCGGGACAAATGGCTTGGCGATCCGGAATTCGTGTCCGTGCCGATCGCCGGGCTGATCGATCCACATTATCTCAAGAAGCGATCGGCGCTCATAGCGCTCGGCCGTTCGCTCAATGACTATCGCCCGGGCACGCCACCGGGCGCTGAAGCCCGCACCGCCGCCGCGCCACAGCCCGAAAGCGGCACGAGCCATTTCGTGGCGATCGACCGGGATGGCGACATAGCGGCCTGGACGTCTACCATCGAGAGCTTCTTCGGCAGCCAGCTGATCGCCGATGGCGTGATCCTCAACAATGAACTGACCGACTTCAGCTTCACGCCCGAGAAAAATGGCGCGCCGGTCGCCAATCGGGTGGAGCCGGGCAAGCGGCCGCTGTCCTCCATGTCGCCCACCATCGTTTATGATGGCAACGGCATACCGGTCTTCACCGTTGGCGCGGCGGGCGGACGGACCATCATCATGCAGGTGACAAAAGCGCTGATCGCCCATTTCGACTGGGGCCTGTCAGCGCAGGATTCGATCGCCATGGGCCTCGAATTTTTCGACGGCAATGGTTTGGTGCTGGAGAAGGGGACGGCGCTCGAAGCGATGAAAGCGCCGCTGGAGGCTTGGGGTCATAAGGTCACGATCGCGCCGATGGGATTGAAGGCGAACGCGGCGGAACGCGAAGCCGACGGGCGGTGGCAGGGGGCGGCCGATCCGAGGAGCCCTGGGGTTTCGCTTCAGGAGTAAGCCCCTCCACCTACCCCGTCATCCCAGCGAAAGCTGGGATCTCAGGCCTCAGCGCGCAGCCGCACGAGATCCCAGCTTCCGCTGGGATGACGGAGTGGGGAGACAGGATGAACCTCACCCCTTCAAATCCAACCCCGCGACGTTGAACTGGAACGGGAAGGTCTTGTCTTTCGGGCCAACCACCAGATTGACCTTCAGCAGCTTGCTCCCCTTGATCGCCTGATCCGCCTTGGCCGCGGGCAGCACCTCTATGCCGTCCTTGTTCTCCGTCATCCGCCCGCGCCATTCATGGGTCTTGCCGTCGTCCGTCACGGCGGTCACGCGGCAGTCGGACAGGTCGCAACTGAACGGCGCGCCGACCAGCTTCACCGTCACCTCCGCTCCACCTTCCGCCATCGGCTGGACCAGCAGAACCGAGAAAGTATCTTCGGCGGTCATCGTCTGGACGCTGTTGGCGCTGCCGATATAGGCGACTTTGGGCTTGCCCGCCTGCCCGCCTTCATACTTCCATTGCTGGCCGATCTGCTCGCGCTGCGTCGGCCCTTCCTTGTCGCTGCCAGAGCAGCCCGCCAGAAAGCCGATCGCCGCCAGCATCCATAGGCTTCGCATCGCGCATCTCCTCTTCATCCGTTTCGATCACGGAAGGAGAACGCCGGTACGTCGGGAGGTTTCCCGCCTCAGCTGTAGCGTTCGGCGGTCTGCCGGATCAGCGCGATCATGTTGGGGATGCCCTGTGTCCGGTTGGAGCTGAGCTGATTTTTAAGGTCGAAGGGCGCCAGGTCGCCTTCGATGTTTGCCGCCGCGATCTCTGCTGGCAGCCTGTCCTGCACCGTCAGCAGGACGAGCGCGATGATCCCCTTGGTGATCGCCGCATTGCTGTCCGCCAGGAAATGCAGCCGCCCGTCGTCCCGCACGGTGGGATAGACCCACACCGCCGCCGAACAGCCCCGCACCAGCGTCGCGTCGGTCTTGAGCGCGTCAGGCATCGACTCCAGCGCGCGGCCGAGGTCGATCAGCAGCCGGTAGCGGTCGTCCGCGTCCAGAAATTCATATTCTTCCTGAAGATCGGCAAGGGCGGGGGCAGATGTCATAGCCCGCATATAGGCGGAAAAGCGGCCCGCGAAAGCCGCTTTTCCTGATCTCACGGATCGACGCCCGCCGCGATCGCCTCCAGCTTGCGGATACGTTCCTTAAGGTCCGCCATCTCGATCCTGCCTCCCACAATCGGAACGCTGTCGGTGGGGTGGGCAAGCTCGGCGCGCTTGAGCGCCAGCCAGCCGTCCCATCCGCGTAGCGCCGCCATCGCGACGATCAGCAGCGCCAGCAGACTGCTTACGGCGATAAAGGCCAGTTCCTGCATATCATCCTCCGCACGCCCGTTCAGCGCAGGCTGTCGATTTCATCCGCCAGCCTTGTGTTGCGGCTGGTGTAGAAAGTCTCGATGTCCGCCAGCCGCCGGTCAATGTCGCGAAATTTCGACCGCACGTCCCGCGCCGACCGTGCCGGGTTTGTCCGCACGCCCTGCCAGAATTTCTCGTCATCCCGGTCGGCATAGAGGCCAAGCGGCTTGTTCTCGCCAAAATAGGCGACCGCGAAATAGGCGATCAGCGACCAGGGAAAGGCGCCCATCAGCGTCACCAGCACCGCGCCGACGCGAACCCATGTCACGTCGATGCCGGTATAATCGGCGATGCCTGCGCATACGCCCATCCATTTGCCATTCTGCTTGTCGAGGTAGAATTTGGTGCGGCGCGCAGCCATGTCAGTTCCTCCTGCCGATATCCTGGCGGTCAAAATCATAAGCATCGTCGGGCGCCGGGCGCGCCGGACGGAAATCGGGATTGTCGGCAGCAACGATCCGCTCGACCGTCTGCAGCCGGTCCTCCAGCCGCCGGGCGAGCAGGTGCAGCTCGTCCAGCAGCCGCTCATCCTCGTCAGTGATCTTGGGCGCCTGCTTCCACTTGGTCGTATAATGCAGGATCAGCCACGGCATGCCGATGAACAGCATGCCGCAGATCATGATCGGCAGAAACACATCCTCCATGCGTCAATCTCCCCTGTTCAGGCGGGCCGGTTCATGCTGGCTTTCAGCGCGGCGAGTTCGGCATCGACCTTCTCGGTCGATTGCAGTTCGGCGATCTCTTCCTCCAGCGTCTTCTGACCCTGACCGAGATTGAGAGCGTCGGCCCGTCCCTCGGCCATGTCGACCCGCCGCTCCAGCATGTCGAAGCGGGCAAAGGCCTCATTCACCTTCTCACCCGCATAGGCCTCGCGCATGCGCAGCCGGTTTTGCGCGCTTTCCATCCGGCTTACCAGACTGTTCTGGCGCGTCCGTGCCTCGCGCAGCTTGGCTTGCAGCTTCGCGATGTCCTCCTCGGAAGCTTTCAGCGCTTCGTCCAGCAGCTCGATCTCGCCGCCAAGCTGGGCCGCCATGTCGGCCGCCTTCTGCTTCTCGACCAGCGCGGCCTTTGCCAGATCCTCGCGATCCTTGCTGAGCGCGAGTTGCGCCTTTTCGGTCCAGCTGTCCTGCAAGGCGTTGAGCTTGCCGATATGGCGCCGCATCTCTTTCTGGTCGGCGATGGTGCGCGCGGCCGAAGCGCGCACCTCGACCAGTGTTTCCTCCATCTCCAGGATGATCATGCGGATCATCTTGGCCGGATCTTCGGCCCGGTCGAGCAGGTCGGTGACATTGGCGGCGATGATGTCGCGCGTGCGAGAAAAAATACCCATCGGAACTGCGATCCTTCCGTGCAAAGCGGCTTTGCCACTCCTTTGCAGAAGCCGTGCCAAATGGGCGCACCGCGCATTTTACGCGCATTTCTTTAAGAGGTAGACCGGTCTTCATTGCCAACAGATGGTAATTATCGCCATATATTGGGCATGGAGCGTAACACCCAGTTCATCGGTCAATCGCCTGCCTTCCTCGACGCGGTCGAGCAAGCCAGCCGAGCAGCCGAGCTTGACCGACCGATTTTGGTGGTGGGCGAGCGCGGCACTGGCAAGGAGCTGATCGCCGAGCGCCTGCACCGCCTGTCGCCCCGCTGGGGCGAGCCGCTGATCATCATGAATTGCGCAGCGTTGCCCGAAACCTTGATCGAGGCGGAGCTGTTCGGCCATGAGCAGGGCGCCTTCACCGGCGCCACGCGAGCCCGCGCCGGACGGTTTGAGGAAGCCCATGGCGGCACCCTGTTCCTCGATGAACTGGCGACGCTCTCGATGGCCGCGCAGGAGCGGCTGCTGCGGGTCATTGAATATGGGGAAGTGACCCGTATCGGCGCATCGCGGCCGATGACGGTCGATGTCCGCATCATCGCCGCCACCAACGAAGATCTGCCCACGCTGGCGGAGGCGGGCCGCTTCCGCGCCGACCTGCTCGACCGGCTGAGCTTCGAAGTCATCACCCTGCCGCCGCTGCGGGTACGTGAGGGGGATGTCGCGGTGCTCGCCGATCATTTCGGCAGGCGGATGGCGGCCGAGCTGGGGTGGCCCGAATGGCCTGGCTTTTCCGCCGACTGCCTCGCCGAGCTGGAAGCCCATGCATGGCCCGGCAATGTCCGCGAGCTGCGCAATGTCGTGGAGCGCGCCGTCTACCGCTGGAACCAGCCCGTCCACCCGGTGGCGCAGATCGTCTTCGACCCCTTCGCCTCCCCCTGGAAGGCGCAGCCGATCGCGACGACGAGCGAGGCGCCCGCACCCGCGCCCAGCCTCGCCCCCGTCAGTGACCTGCGCGCCGCCGTGGACGCGCATGAAGCCGCGATCGTCCAGGCGACACTCCAGCGCCACCGCTACAACCAGCGCGCCACAGCCAAGGCGCTGGGCCTAAGCTATGATCAGCTACGCCATTGCATGAAAAAGCATGGCCTGGGCCCCGACCGCGCGGATCAGCGCGTCGGCACAGGCTCCGCACCGGAATAGTCGTAGAAGCCCTTGCCGGTCTTCCGCCCGAGCCAGCCTGCCTCGACATATTTCACCAGCAGCGGCGCGGGGCGATATTTGGAATCGCCCGTGGTCGACCGCAGCACGTTCAACACCTCAAGGCAGGTATCCAGCCCGACAAAGTCCGCCAGCGTCAGCGGCCCCATCGGATGGTTGAGCCCGACGCGCACGCCCATGTCGATGTCGCGGATGTTGGCGACGCCCTCGCCCAGGGCGAAGATGGACTCATTGATCATCGGCAACAGGATGCGGTTGACCACAAAGCCTGGGGAATCGAACGCCTGCACGACATTCTTGCCCAGACGCGCGGCGAAGGCCTCCACCGTTGCAACCGTCTCATCCGAAGTCGCAAGACCCCGGATAAGTTCGATCAGCGCCATGACCTGAACGGGGTTGAAGAAGTGGATGCCGACGAACAGCGCCGGATCGGGCACCACCTGCGCCAGTCGGGTGATGGGGATGGACGAGGTATTGCTCGCCAGGATCGTGCCGGGGGTGATCACCGCGCCGACATTGGTGAAGATCGTGCGCTTGATATCTTCCCGCTCGGTCGCCGCCTCTATCACAAGCTGTGCGCCAGCCAGCGGAGCCAGGTCGCCACTCGGGCGGATGCGGGCGAACGCCGCTTCGGAGTCTTCGGGGCTGATCTTCCCCTTCTCCACAGCCCGTCCGAGCTGCTTGGAAATATCCTGCAGCCCCTTTTGCGCGCGCGCCAGATCGACGTCGCACAGGATTACATCATAGCCAGCCTGCGCGCTGACCTGCGCAATTCCAGCGCCCATCTGACCGGCGCCGATCACGCCTATAGTCTGAATGTCGGTCATGCCATTGTCCTTGAAAAACCAATTTGCTGCCCACTAGCGCCATGGCAGGCGGGGAGCCAGCGCTTTTGATCGGCAAGCACAACGAACACTGTGTTAATGCAGGCTGAGCGCGCCCTGTTTATGGGACGGATAGCCCCGGCTGTCCGGCAGGGCGCGCGCGCCTCTTTCATTTCCGGCTTTGCCTGCCGCCCGCATGATGGTTAAAAGGCCGCGCATGTTCGTAACAGCGCCCATGCCCGAGCCGGCGGCCGGAAGGTTCATTGCCGCCGTGCATCACTTTCCCGTGCGCGTCTATTTCGAGGATACGGACCTGTCCGGCGTCGTCTATCACGCCAATTACCTGCGCTATATGGAGCGCGCGCGGTCCGACATGCTGCGCGTCGCCGGTATCAACCAGCGCGCCGCGCAGGAAGATGGTACTGGCGTCTATGCCGTCACCGGCCTCACCATCGACTACAGGCGCCCGGCGCGGCTCGATGACGACCTGCTAGTGGAAAGCCATGTGACAAACATCCGCCCCGTCGCCTGCACCATTCATCAAAGAGTCAGGCGCGGCGATGAAATACTGACGGACGGCGAAGTCTCTGTCGCCTTCTTGACACTTGTGGGCCGCCCGACCCGGCAACCAAAGCCCTGGATCGACATTTTCAGCCGTTTGATGAGAGGGGAAGACATCAACTCATGAGCCTTTCGATGCCTGACGTTGGCGCGGCGGTGGGCGCTGCCACCCAAGCCGCGACCATTTCGCCGCTGGCCCTGTTCCTTCAGGCGGACATCGTCGTGAAGCTGGTGATGCTGGGGCTTTTGCTCGCCAGCATCTGGACCTGGGCGATGATCATCGGCTTCAGCTTCACGCTGCGCAAGGCGAGCCGCCAGAGCAGCGCGTTCGAGGATGATTTCTGGAAAGCGGAGGATATCGACCGCTTTTACGAAGCGCGCGGCAAGTCGTCGGACTTCCCCGCAGCCAAGGTGATGGCCGCTGGCGTTACCGAATGGCGCCGCTCGACTGCGCAGAAAGTGATCGACCGCGACGGCACGCGCGACCGGCTGTCCACCGCCATGTCCAGCATGATCGCGGCCGAAGTCGATCGCCTGTCCGACCGGCTCAACATCCTCGCCACCATCGGATCGGTCGCGCCCTTCGTCGGCCTGTTCGGCACCGTCTGGGGCATCATGCGCGCCTTCACCGCGATCGCGAAGGAGCAGAACAGCTCGCTCGCCGTCGTCGCGCCGGGCATTGCCGAAGCACTGTTCGCCACCGCAATCGGCTTGTTCGCGGCGATCCCGGCGGTCATCGCCTACAACCGCTTCAGCCACGGCATCAACCGCATGGAATCGAAGCTGACCCGCTTTGCCGATGGTTTTTACTCGACGCTCAGCCGGGAGCTGGAGGCGCAGCGGTGAACATGCGCCCGCTCCTCCTCCACCCCGTCATCCCAGCGAAAGCTGGGATCTCGTGCCTCTTGGCTGACCCCCTCCCTCCTGAGATCCCAGCTTCCGCTGGGATGACGGGAAAAGAATAATGGCCATGTCCGGCCCTCCATCCCACCGCCGTGGCCGTGGCCGCGCGCCGATGGCGGACATCAACGTCACGCCGCTGGTCGACGTCATGCTGGTGCTGCTCATCATCTTCATGGTGACGGCGCCGCTGCTCGTCACCGGCGTGCCGGTGAACCTGCCCGAAACCCGCGCCAAGGGGCTTGATCAGGACGACAAGCCGACCGTGGTTTCGATCGATCGCGACGGTGGCCTCTATATCGACGAGACGCAGATCAGTGACGCCGATTTACCGGATCGTCTGGCCGAGATCGTCTCCGCCAACGCCGGGAAGGCGGAACCGCCCCAGATCTTCCTGCGCGCCGACACGGGGCTCGATTATGGCCGGGTCATGCGGGTCATGGGCGAACTCAACCGCGCCGGGCTCAACAAGGTCGCGCTGGTCAGCACCGGCGGCGAGGATTCCAGCAGCGGTTCAGAATAGGGGCCATAGGGTTTAAGTATGGAACGCGCGGAGAAGATCGGCCTTGGCGTCGCGACGGCGGGACATGTCCTGCTGTTCGGTCTGCTGTCGGCCGGGTTCCTGGCAACGCCCAATCCGCTGAAGCTCAACTCCCCACCGATGGACGTCAGCCTGGTGGACGAGGCGGCGCTCCAGTCCACCGCGCCGCAAGTCTCGACCCAGCCCCCTCCGCCCAGCGTCGCGCCGGAAGAAGGCCCGACCGAGGATGCCGCTCCCGCGCCCGTCCCTGAACCCGCGCCCGTGTCGGAGCCCACACCCACGCCCGCGCCGCCCCCGCCAAAGCCCGCTCCGCCCAAGAAGGTCGAGAAGCCCGCGCCTGCCAAGCCCGAACCGGCTCCGGCAAAGAAGGAGGTGGCGAAGGTCAAGCCCAAGCCCCGGCCCGCACCTGAAAAACCAGCCGCCAAGCCGACCCCGTCCAAGGCAAGGCCCGCCGCTGCCGCGCCCGCTCCTGCGAGAGCCGCGCAGAAGCCAGCCGCGAAGGCAAAGCCCAATGCCCCCGCCCGCGCCTCGGGTCAGGGCAAGGCGGAAAAGCCGAAGGGTTCGCTGCTCGGCAAGGATTTCCTGAAGGGCATCGACACCGAGTCCGATGCTCCGCGCAAAGCCGCGCCGCCCCCTGCCGCAGCCATGGGCCCGGCGCAAAAGGCGGCGCTCGACCGATTGATCGGCGACCAGATATACCGGCACCTGAAGCTCCCCTCCGGTGCGGACGTCGAGCAGCTAGTGGCCTTCCTCGAGGTGAAGATCGACCGCAACGGCCGGGTGATCGGCAGGCCGGAGGTGATCGACGTGCAGGGTAAGACAGCCAGCAACAGTCCGCAAATCTCCATCTACAAGGAACGCGCCGTGCAGGCCGTCATGCAGGCATCCCCTTTCAAGGGGCTGCCGGACGAATATTATGAACAGTGGAAATGGCTCAAACCGTTGAGAGTCTACGCAAGGAAAGCGCGATGAGAAGCTTTGGAATACCCGCACTGCTCGCCCTTTGCGCAGCTTTTTCCAGCCCCGCGATGGCGCAGCTTTCGGTGGACGTAACCGGCGATATCGACAGCAACCTCAAGATCGTCGTGCCCGCCCTGCCGCCGCAGGCCGAAGTCTCTACGCCCGCAGGCTCTTCTTCCGAACTCGGGCGCAAGATCGCCGAAGTGATTGCCCAGGACCTCAAGGGATCGGGCCTGTTCGATCCTTCCGGCCCCGCGGGCATCCCCGCCATCGGCTTTCCCGAAGTCACCAACCCCGCCTATGACAAATGGGGTGCCTATCAAGCGCTGGTGCAGGGCTTCGTCCGCACCACCGGCGGGGAAGCCGACATCACAGTCGGCTGCTATCTCTACGATGTGGCGCTGAAGCAGGAACTGACGCGGCAGGGCTATGTCGTCGCCCCGCGCGACTGGCGCCGCGCCGCGCACAAATGCGCCGACGCCATCTATGCGCGCCTGTCGGGCGAGAGCCCCTTCTTCGACAGCCGCATCGCCTATATCGCCGA
>CAMPHR010000033.1 GCA_946886075.1 uncultured Novosphingobium sp.
TCGTCGGGCAGCAGGATGGCGAAGGGTTCATCGCCGACAATGTCGCGGGCGCACCAAATGGCATGGCCAAGGCCCAGCGGCTCCTGCTGGCGCAGGAACACCGCATGGCCGGGGGCAAGGCGAGTGCCGTCCAGGGCGGACAGGTCCTTGCCGCGTTCCCGCTGGGTCGCTTCGGCCTCGAACGCCATGTCGAAATAATCCTCGATCGCGCCTTTGCCGCGACCGGTGATGAAGATCATCTGCTCGATCCCGGCTTCACGCGCTTCGTCGACGGCATATTGGATCAGGGGACGATCGACGACCGGCAGCAATTCCTTGGGCACCGACTTGGTGGCGGGCAGGAAGCGCGTCCCGAGGCCCGCGACGGGGAACACGGCTTTGCGTATCGGCTTGTAAGGCATGCTACTCCATTCTCGCTAGACGTGCGGGAAAGGCTTCGCCCTCCACGCGTCAAAGGTCAAGTATAGCGGGAGGATTACCTCGCCCGGTCAGACGGCCAGCAGGCGCTGCGCCACCGTTTCGAGCGAAGAGATTTCCGCATCGAGGTGATCAAGCGAGACATGCGTGTGATTGTTCCGTGCATCGCGGCAGGTGAAGCCGCCGGGTGCTGGCTGCTGAAAGCCGCCGATGATGAGCGCGCGGAAGCGATCTATCCTTTGCATGTGCCGCTCGATATCCGAAATTTCCGTCAAGGCGCTGGCATTGCGCTTGTCGCGCATCGCCACCATCGTGCGAAGTTCCGTCATCAGTTTCGCCATGCCGGGGCGCGTCCGGGTGCCGACGGTTCGCACGTCACCCATGGCTTCCCGCATCATGGCGATCTTCGCCTCCAGACTCTGCTCCAGCATCGTCCAGGCACAGACCAGACGACCCACGGCACAGAGCAGCGCCGCATCCTCCGGCGCATAGTCAGACACCGCCCTCACCTTAATCTCAGCTATATGATTCACGACCCGCCCCCGGCTTGTTTTCTTCCTTTGCCCGCAAGAACCCTGCACAAAAGCAGGTGGTGAAGGCTAGAGGCGGAAGGTCTCGTCGCCCGCAACGAGGACACAGGCCAGCGGAAGACGTGCAGAATCAGCGATGAACCGATCGGTCGCGGAACGCCGCACGTCAAAAATCGATAGCGATTCCCTTGCGTTCCCAGTCTCCGTAGCGAACGGGGCTTAGTTCTTCTTCGTGGCGTGACGGGTTGTCGATCGGATCGGGCTGGGGCACCGGCGGGCTTTTCGACAGGTGAGCGGGCGGCTTCACATGCGCGGGGCGCTTGCCGTTATATGTTCCCATGTCCAAAAGCCTTTCGATTGTGGCGGCACGCTGGCAACCCCATATTCATGCCAAGCCCGCTATCTGGGCTGCAAAGGAGTGGAAGACAAGTGAGCGGTTTCAAGACGGTGATGCTGCTGTCGGCGCTGACGGCGCTGTTCATGGCATTGGGCTACACGCTGGGCGGCAGCAGCGGCGCGTTGATCGCGCTGCTGGTGGCGGCGGGCATGAACCTCTTCACCTTCTGGAACGCCGACAAGATTGTACTGTCGATGCACAATGCGCGGGAGGTGGATGGTGAGAGCGCGCCGGAATTTTACGGCCTGGTGCGCGATCTGGCGCAGCGGGCGAAGCTGCCGATGCCGCGCGTCTACCTGATCGACGAGCCGCATCCCAATGCCTTTGCCACGGGGCGCAACCCTGAACATGCCGCCGTAGCCGCTACGACGGGCTTGCTGTCTATGCTCAGCCGCGATGAGGTGGCGGGCGTGATGGCGCATGAGCTTGGCCATGTGAAGAATCGCGACACGCTGATCATGACCATGGTCGCTACGATCGCGGGCGCGGTGTCCATGCTTGCGAATTTCGGCCTCTTCTTCCGAGGCGGGAATGAGGAGAATGGGCATGGCAACATGCTGGCGACATTGATGGCGGTGATCGTCGCACCCTTTGCCGCGATGATCGTGCAGATGGCGATCAGCCGCACGCGCGAATATGGCGCCGATGCCGCCGGGGCGGAGATCAGCGGCAATCCGCGCGCGCTGGCGTCAGCCCTCGCCAAGATTTCCGGCAAGGCGGCAATGATCCCCAACCATGTCGCGGAGCGCAATCCGGCTGCGGCGCAGCTTTATATCGTTCCGGTGCATGTGAGCGAGTTGTTCTCCACGCATCCGGCTACGGAAAAGCGCATCGCGGCGTTGGAGGAGATGGCGGGCGACATGGGCGCGCCGGTGGCTGTCGTGCCGCGCGCGTCGGCGTGGAGTCCGGTGGCAGAGCCAGCGCGTCGGCGGTCGAGTGCGCTTAATCCTTTGGGGCGGGACTGAGGCTCGCCCATTCTCGTCATCTCAGCGGAAGCTGGGATCTCGTGCGGTTGCGCATTAAGGCCTTAGATCCCAGCTTTCGCTGGGATGACGGATGTGGCCGGGTTGACGAATGTTGCGGGTGAGGCTGCCGAAGAGCCATGACTTTCCTACCGGAACTGGCGTAAGGCGCTCGCCATGGCTCGACCTCCCCGCCCCGCAGACATTCCCGGCCTTCCTGCCCGCCGTTCCGCTTTACGGCTTCTCGACGCGGTCCTGCGCCGGGGTGATCCGCTGGAGCTGGCGTTGCACGGGGCAGCGCAGGGCTTGCCTGCCGCCGATCGGGCGCTGGTTCACGCCATTGCCGCTGAGACGCTGCGCCATCTGCCAGATCTCGATGCGCTGATCGACGGGGCGACTCGCCAGCCGCTGCCGGATGATGCGAAGGCGCGCATGGTGCTGAGGATCGCCCTCATCCAGGTCCTGGCGCTTGGCACGGCGCCGCATGCTGCCATAGCGACCGCCCTGCCCCTGGTTGATGGCGGACCACGCAAGTTGGTGCATGGCGTGTTCGGCACGGTGACGCGCGCAGAGCCGTCTTTGCCCGATCCGCCGACATTTCCGAAAGAAGTCAGCGCGCGTTGGGAAGCGCAGTGGGGGAGCAGCATGCCCGCCGCCGCCGCAAGCGCCTATGCCGTGCGTCCACCGGTTGACATAAGCCTGCGCCATCCGGCCGATACCGCGAGCTGGACCGAAAAACTGGGGGGCGAAAGCTTCGCTGTGGGGCATGTCCGACTGCCCGATCATGCATCGGTGACGGAGTTGCCCGGTTTTGCCGAGGGCGCGTGGTGGGTTCAGGATATCGCCGCGTCCTGCCCGGCCCGCCTGCTTGGACCGGGCGAAGGCCGCACCGTGCTCGACCTCTGCGCGGCGCCCGGTGGCAAGACGATGCAGCTCGCCGCCGCAGGATGGCAGGTGACGGCCTTGGACCAATCGAAAAAGCGGCTGGAACGGCTGGGCGAGAATCTTGCACGCACCGCGTTGGGCGCCAAGGTTGTGCAGGCCGACCTTCGCCAGTGGGAGCCCGTGGAGCAGGCGGACGCCATCCTGCTCGACGCGCCCTGCACCGCCACCGGCATCTATCGCCGCCACCCCGACGTGCTGCATCGTATCGGCCCGCGCCAGATTGGCGAGCTGGCGGAGTTGCAAGCCGAACTGCTGGGCCGCGCCGCCCAATGGCTGAAGCCCGGCGGCACCTTGATCTATGCCACCTGCTCGCTGGAGAAGGCGGAGGGCGAGGAGCAGCTCAAGGCATTTCTGCGCAACAACGTCGAATTTGGCCTTCTGCCGCCTCAACAAAGCGAACTGCCTCAGGGCATTTCGTCCGATGCGGAGGGCTGGTTGCGCACTTTGCCCGATACGCTCGCTGACAAAGGCGGCGTGGACGGCTTTTTCGTCGCCCGCCTTGTTCGTGCGCGGCAATGAACTAAGATCAGGGAACGTCTGAAAGGCACCGCTTGCGTCCGACCGAGCCCCTCGCCCTGCACCATAGCTGGCCGCTCTATGACCTGCGCCAGCATCTCGCGTCCGTGTCACTGGACGAATCCACCGCGCGGAATGATCAGGCGCTGGCCGAACGCGGCATCGGCCTGTGGCAGTGCGATCTGAGCGATAACAGCCTGTGCTGGACCAGCGGCGTCTATGACTTGTTCGGCATCGAAAGGGGTGTGGCGGTTCCGCGCCCTCTTGCCGCATCGCTTTACCAGACCGACTCGCGGGAGGCGATGGAACAGCTGCGCGCCTACGCCATCCGGCATCGGCGCGGTTTCACCGTGGACGTCGATATCCGGCCGCTGGATGGCGGCGAATGCACGATGCGCCTGATCGCCGCCCCGATCCTGGATGGCGCGCACGTCGTCGGACTGCACGGCGTCAAACAGTTTCTGCCACGCGGATCGGCGGGATCGTGCGGCCTTGACCCGACCATTTTCAGCCTGACCTGAAATCTCGCGTCCGATGCGCCGAAAAAGCCTGTGGATAAGGTGGAACTGCGGCGTTGCCCTTGATCCGTGGCGCGGCTAGAGCCGACTGTTGATGACCAGCCCGATCCTTATCTCGCCTTCCATCCTGTCCGCCGATTTTGCCCGTCTGGGCGAGGAGGTCCGCGCGATTGACGAGGCGGGCTGCGACTGGATCCACATCGATGTGATGGACGGCCATTTCGTGCCCAACATCACGATCGGCCCGGCTGTGGTGAAGGCCCTGCGCCCGCACAGCAAGAAGCCGTTCGACGTTCATCTGATGATTTCGCCGGTGGACCAGTATCTCGACGCGTTCGCGCAGGCGGGGGCCGATATCCTGACCGTGCACCCGGAAGCGGGCCCACATATCCACCGCTCCATCCAGCACATCAAGTCGCTGGGCGTGCAGGCGGGCGTAGTGCTCAATCCCGGAACCCCGGCCAAGATGCTCGATTATCTGATCGATGATGTCGATCTGATCCTGGTGATGAGCGTCAATCCCGGCTTTGGTGGACAGAGCTTCATCGAGAACCAGCTGCGCAAGATCGAGGCGATCCGAAAGATGATCGATAAGAGCGGGCGGGACATTCGACTGCAGGTCGATGGCGGCATCGACTTCACCACCGCGCCGCGTGCGATCGAGGCCGGGGCGGATGTGTTGGTGGCAGGCACCGCAACCTTCCGTGGCGGACCGTCCGCCTATGCTGACAATATCCGGAAGCTCAAGGGCGGGTGAGCGACAGGCGGCGCATCCCCAGCCCTTCGCTTGCGGATACGGCGGAATCTGAGCCAGCCGAAAGCGGGATCGAACAGGGCAAGCGGCTCATCCGCGTGGCGGATGACAAGGGCCTGTCGCTGGCCCAGCGGATCGCCAACCGATTTTACCTGATGAGCTGGAAGACGCCGATCCATGGTCGGCGGCTGAAGGGAAAATATCCGCTCAAGCTGCTCGCGGTGCCCGATGACGAGATCGCGGGCGATGCGAAGGCGGGGCAGGCGATCCGCGCTGGTTATTTCCTGTTTCGCGGGCTGAAGCAGCCGCTGGGCACATTGGAATTTGACCGGCTGAGCGTCATTCCGGCCTTTGCCGATTATCTGCACAGCTTCGCCTGGCTGCGCGACCTGTCGTCCGCCGCCACGCGCGAACAGGGTGCGCCGGTCGCCGAAGCGGTCCTGCGTAAATGGCTGGACGCGCATGCCGAAACGCCGAGCGAACCGGCGTGGCGCGCGGACAATGCAGGGTGGCGGCTGCTGTTCTGGTCGGCTCATGCGCCGCTGATCCTATCGTCCAGCGACCTGGTCTATCGATCGCTGGTGCTGAACTGCATCGCGCGGACGGCGCGGCATCTGGATCGCAGCGCAGACAAGGCGCCGCTTGGCCTGGCCCGCCTTGTCGCCTGGGGCGGGATCGTCGCGGCATCGATGCTGCTGCCCGGCGGCGCGGCACGGAAGATTTTCGGTGAAGCGGGGCTCAAGCGCGCGATCGACAATACGGTCCATGGCGATGGCGGCATCGTGTCGCGATCGCCGCTGGACCAGCAGGGTGCGATCATGCTGCTGTCGATGGTGCGCGCCGTCTATGATGTGCGCCGCGAGCAGGTGCCGCCCTTCCTGACTGAAGCGCTGGGGCGGATGGTGCCAGCCTTGCTTGGCCTCGCCCATGGGGATGGGGGGCTTGGCAGCTGGCAGGGTGCGGGCGCAATCGACCCGTCCACGGTCGAAGCGGTGATCCGGGCAAGCCGGGTGCGCGCGCGGCCGCTGAGGCAGGCTAATGACTGGGGGTACCAGCGGCTGGTCGCTGGTCCCACCATTATACAGATCGACGCGGCCCCGCCGCCGGTCGCTCACCTTGCAGCGGCAGGATGCGCCTCCACCACCGCGATCGAGATCAGCGACGGGCCGCAGCGGCTGATCATCAATTGCGGGGGCGCGGCACTGGAGGGCGCGTGGATGCCCGATGGGCTGGCGCAGGGGTTGCGCACCACGGCGGCGCACAGCACGCTGGTGTTGAACGACACCAACTCCACCGCGCTGATGCCGGACGGAACGCTGGGTCGCGGAGTCACTGAGGTCGAGCTCCACCGGCAGGAGCAGGAAAGCGGAAGCCGGATCGAAATCAGCCATGACGGCTATGTCCGCCGCATGGGCTATGTCCATCGCCGCCTGCTGATCGTCAGCGTCGATGGGCGGGAAATTCGGGGCGAGGATATGCTCACCCCTGCCGCGCGTCGCCGCAAGCCGGTGAAGCTGCCCGCCCAACTTCGCTTCCATTTGGCGCCGCTGGTCGAGCCAACGGCGACGGCAGACGGCATGGGCGCGCTGCTGCGGATCGAGATGGGGCCGATCTGGCAGTTCCGCGCCAATGCTGGCAAGCTTGCGATAGAAGAAAGCCTGTGGGTCGATACGGAAGGCCGCCCGCACGAAACCCGGCAGCTGGTGGTCACCGCCGAAGCATTGCCCGGCGGATCGACCATCGGCTGGCTCTTCAAGCGGATGAGCTGAGCACGCTTCTGCTCCGAATCCTATTGCTTGCCGCATTGGCCCGGCAGGACTAGAGGGCTGCGGCAAGCGAAGAGCGGCACCCCGAACAGCAGGAAGCATCATGTCAGACGTCACCATCAAGCGCGCCCTCCTATCCGTGTCGGACAAGTCCGGCCTCGTCGAACTAGGTCAGGCGCTCGGCAAACATGGTGTCGAGCTGGTGTCGACCGGCGGCACGGCCAAGGCGCTGCGTGATGCCGGCCTGGACGTGAAGGATATTTCCGACCTCACAGGCTTCCCGGAGATGATGGATGGCCGAGTCAAGACGCTGCATCCCAAGGTGCATGGCGGCCTGCTTGCTGTGCGCAACAATCCCGATCATGTCGTGTCGATGAACGAGCATGAGATCGGCGCCATCGATCTGGTGGTCGTCAACCTCTACCCGTTCGCCGCTACCGTCGCAAAGGGCGCGGAACGCGAGGAGATCATCGAGAATATCGACATTGGTGGCCCCTCCATGGTCCGTTCGGCCGCCAAGAATCATGAGAGCGTCGCCATTGTCACCGACCCGGCCGACTATGCCAGGCTGATCGCGGAGATGGCGGAAAAGGGCGGCGCGACCAGCTATGATTTCCGCCGCATGCTGGCGGCCAAGGCCTATGCCGCCACCGCCGCCTATGATTCGATGATCGCCAGCTGGTTCGCCTTTGCCGATCAGGGCGTGGATTTCCCCGAGACACTGGTTGTGTCGAGCAAGCTCGGTTCGAGCCTGCGCTATGGCGAGAATCCGCACCAATCCGCCGCACTCTACCTGCCGGTCGGCCCTTCCGCGAACGGCATAGCCCAGGCCCGCCAAATCCAGGGCAAGGAGCTGAGCTACAACAACTATAATGACGCCGATGCGGCGCTGGAACTGGTCAGCGAGTTCCGCGATGGCCCGCCGACGGTGGTGATCGTGAAGCACGCCAATCCCTGCGGCGTGGCGACCGGCGACACGCTGATCGAAGCCTATGAAGCGGCGCTCGCCTGCGACAGCGTTTCAGCCTTTGGCGGCATCATCGCCGTCAACCGTCCACTCGACGGTCCGACCGCCGAGGCGATCAGCGGCATCTTCGCCGAAGTGGTCGCCGCGCCCGATGCGGACGAAGATGCCAAGGCAATCTTTGCGAAGAAGAAGAATCTTCGCCTGCTGCTGACCGGCGAGCTGCCCGATCCCGCGCGCACTGGCCTCATGATGAAGAGCATCGCTGGCGGGCTGCTTGTGCAGAGCCGGGACAATGGCGGCATCACGCGCGATCAGTTGAAGGTGGTGACCAAGCGGGCACCGACCGATCAGGAGTTGAACGACTGCCTGTTCGCCTGGACCGTTGCGAAGCATGTGAAGTCCAACGCCATCGTCTATGCCAAGGGCAACAGCACCGCAGGCATCGGCGCCGGGCAGATGAACCGCCTGGAATCCGCGCGCATAGCGGCTTGGAAAGCCAAGGATGCCGCAGAAAAAGCGGGTTGGAGCGAAGCCCGCACCATCGGCTCGGCGGTTGCATCCGACGCTTTCTTCCCCTTTGCCGATGGCTTGCTCGCTGCCGTAGAAGCGGGTGCGACTGCGGTGATCCAGCCGGGCGGCTCGATCCGCGACGAGGAAGTCATTGCGGCTGCGGACGAAGCAGGCTTGGCCATGGTGTTCACCGGCATGCGGCACTTCCGCCATTAAGAAAGACTGGCGGGGCGGGCGAACTGCCCCGCTATGCTTACCTGATCGTTAACCATTCCTTAGATGATTTCCGCCAATTCCGATGATAGAAGTTAGCCTATCGGGGGGCATTGCATGCCGGAAATCGACCAGAATGTGGATGTCGCCATCATTGGCGCAGGTCCGGCAGGCCTGACTGCGGCCTATTTGCTGACCAAGAAGGGCTATAGCGTCACGGTCATCGAAAAGGATCCGCGCTATGTCGGCGGGATCAGCCGCACGGTCGAGCTAAACGGCTTCCGCTTCGACATCGGCGGCCACCGTTTCTTTTCCAAGTCGAAAGAAGTGGTCGATCTCTGGAACGAGATCCTGCCCGATGATTTCATCGAGCGGCCCCGGATGAGCCGCATTTATTATGAGGGCAAATTCTACAGCTATCCGCTGCGTGCCTTTGAAGCGCTGTGGAACCTCGGGCTGTGGCGCTCCACGCTCTGCATGGCAAGTTTCGCGAAAGCCAAGCTGCTGCCCAACCGCAATGTCCGCTCCTTCCAGGACTGGACGGTGAATGCGTTCGGCCACAAGCTTTTCTCCATCTTCTTCAAGACCTACACCGAAAAGGTCTGGGGCATGCCCTGCAACGAGATGTCGGCCGATTGGGCGGCGCAGCGGATCAAGGGCCTCTCGCTCTGGGGCGCGGTGAAGGATGGGCTGAAGCGGTCGCTTGGGCTCAACAAGCGGCCCAATGACGGCATGGCGGCGAAGACCCTGCTGGAAAGCTTCCGCTATCCGCGCCTTGGCCCCGGCATGATGTGGGAAGCTGCACGGGATTTCATCGTGGCGCGCGGTAACCCTGTGCTGATGGCGCACGGCCTTAAGCAGCTGTCGCACGACCAGAGGTCGGGCCGGTGGCAGATGGTCGCCCAAGGCCCTGAGGGCGAAGTGCTGCTGAAGGCACGTCATGTCATCAGTTCCGCGCCGATGCGGGAGCTGGCGGGTCGTATCCATCCCCTGCCCGCGACGCTCGGCAATGCGATGGAGCTTAAATATCGCGACTTCCTGACCGTCGCGTTGATGATCAAGTCGGAGGACCTGTTCCCCGACAACTGGATATACATCCACGATTCGAAAGTGCAGGTCGGCCGCATCCAGAATTTCCGCAGCTGGTCTCCGGAAATGGTGCCCGATCCGTCGCTCGCCTGCGTGGGCCTCGAATATTTCTGCTTCGAGGGCGACGGCCTGTGGTCGTCGAGCGACGATGCACTGGTCGAACTCGCCAAGCGCGAAATGGCGATCCTGGGGCTCTGCGATCCTGCCGATGTCGTGGGCGGAGCGGTCGTCCGCCAGGAGAAGGCCTATCCGGTCTATGACGATCATTATGCCGCCAATGTGCTGAAGATGCGGACGGAACTTGAGCAGCTTTACCCAACGCTGCACCTGGTCGGCCGCAACGGCATGCACCGCTATAATAATCAGGATCATGCGATGATGACCGCCATGCTGACGGTGCGGAACATCGAAGCGGGCGAACGACAGTTCGACACCTGGGCGGTCAATGAGGATGCCGAATATCATGAGGCTGGCGCGGAAGGCGAAGAGGCGATTGGACAAAAGGCCGCGCTGAGCAGCCTGCGTCGGGTGCCTGGCCGCTTGAAGGCCGCTTGAACCGGCAGTCATGGCATCGATGAGCCTTGGCCATCTGACCAACGCCGTCGCCGCGCGTTTCACGCTGGTCCGCTATGTGCTGGCGAGCCTGTGCGCTTCGTGCGGCGACATGCTGCTGTTCCTGGCCCTGCTGCGGATCGATGTGTCACCGACCCTTGCCGGAGCTATTGGTTATACAGGCGGGCTGCTGCTCCACTGGATGATCAGCGTCCGCTTTGTCTTCCCCTCATCCGCTGGCCCTACCAACCGGCAGCGGCTTGGCTTTGCGGTCAGCGCGGGGGTTGGAATCGGCGTGACGTCGGGGCTCATCAGCGCTTTGGGAGCCGCGGGCGTGACCCCGGCCGCCGCGAAGCTCTTTGCCATCCCGGCAAGTTTCCTGTCGGTATATGCGATCCGGAAATATGGCGTCTTCGCCGCTCGCTAGGGCCCGCACCGGCTTTACCCGGGACCTGGGGATGCATGGCGTGCCGCGTGCCCGCTGGATCGTCTTCGCCTGGCTCTGCTGTTCCATCATCCTGCTGTGGCTGTCGCGCAATGAGCTGAGCGCATTGGGTTTTCGCGATCCTGATGATGCTATGCGCCTGCAGCAGGTGCAGGACTGGCTTTCCGGCCAGCCATTTCTGGACGTCAGCCAGCATCGCGTAAACCCGCCATTTGGTGGGCCGATGCACTGGTCGCGAATCGTGGATGCGCCCATCGCGGCGATGATCCTGATCCTGCGGCCGTTACTGGGACATAGCCTGGCGGAGGTTGTTGCCTGTTCGGCGGTTCCCCTGCTCCTGCTCGGGACTTTGGCTAGGGTGGTTCATCGCGCCGCTGCGCGCGTCGCCGGAGCATCCACTGCGATGCTCGCACCGATATTGCTGCTCATCACACCGACCATTCTGGTGCAGTTCGGGCCGTTGCGGATCGACCATCATGGATGGCAAATCCTGATGGCGGCTATTGCGCTTGCCGGTGCCATGGACCCGCAGGCCAGACGCGGCGGCGGGACGGCTGGCGCGGCGATGGCGGTCTGGTTGCAGATTTCTAGCGAGGGCTTGCCCTATGCCGCCCTGTTCGCCGCTGTCCTGGCGTTGCGACAGTGGCGCGATCGTGACGAAATAGCCCGATTTGTCGGCTATGCGCTGACGCTGGGTAGTGGCGCCCTGCTCTTGCTGGCGAGTCTGCGGGGCATGCCCCCACTGGTGCAGGCGCAGTGCGATGCCCTTTCGGCGGCCTATGTCTGGCCCCTACTCGCCTTCGCGCTCGTCACGCCGCTGGCCTTCCACATCACGCGGCCTGCTTCGGCGCGGGGCCGGTTCCTCGCGGCGGGTTCAGGCGCGTTGGCGGCGGCTGCTCTGTTCGTTATCACCGGCCGCCCCTGCCTGACGGGCGATCCGTTTCAGGCCCTTGGGCCAGTGGCCTACAAGCTTTGGTATCTGCACGTTATGGAAGGCCGACCGATTTGGGAACAGGGCCGATCCATGATGGGTCTCATCATGCTGCCGCCTCTGGCGGGGCTGGCAGGTTCGCTTATAGCCGCACGCGCGAGCGTATCAGCGAAGGAACGTGATCGCTGGCTGGCAGTGGCGCTGCTTCTGATCGGATCGACGCTGATCGCCATGCTGGTGATGCGCGCCATGTCGGTTGCCCATGTACTGGCCTTACCTGGCCTCGCATGGCTCATGTTGCGACTGTTTCGCCGCGCACAGCAGCAGTCGGCCACGCTGCCCAGGGTGCTCGCCTCTTCGTCCGTCGCCCTGCTCACGCCAGCGGCGCTCTGCGCACTCTGGATCGCGGTGACGGCGAGCGCGGACGATCAGAAGGACAAAGCTGCTACGCCCGAAGGGGAGTGCCGTAGCGCCAAGGTTCTGGCTCCGCTGCGGCAACTGCCGCGATCCACCCTGTTTGCTCCGCTGGACATGGGCCCCGATATTCTGATCAGGACCTCGCACTATGTGATCGGCACTGCTCATCACCGCAATGCAGCCGGCATTACCGCCGTGGTTGAAGCCTTCACCGCGCCGCCAGCAAAGGCGCGAGCTATCTTAAGCGCACTAAATAGTGGCAAGGGGCCGGACTATGTGGTGACATGCCCCGGCCTGAATGAATTCAGGCATTATGCCGATGAACATCGCGGCAGCCTGGCATCCATGCTGGACAAGGGCACGCAGCCTAAATGGCTGAAGCCCGTGAGGCTGAAGGGCGCCACCACCCTCCACGTCTACAGGATCATGCCGCCGAAAAGCTGAGCGCGACGCCGTTCATGCAATAGCGCTTGCCGGTAGGCCGTGGACCGTCATCGAACACATGACCGAGATGGCCCCCGCATCGCGCGCAATGGACTTCGGTTCGGGGGTAGACGAGCGAGAAATCGCGCGAGGTGCCCGTAGCGCGCGGCAGCGGCGCCCAGAAGCTGGGCCAGCCGGTCCCGCTGTCAAACTTCGTCTTCGCGTTGAACAAAGCCTGGTCACAGCCTGCGCATTTGAAGATGCCGGGCCGATGCTCCTTGTTCAGCGGACTGGTAAAGGGGTGCTCGGTCGCATGCTTGCGCAGCACATTATAGGCTAAGGGGGCCAGGCGTTTACGCCATTCGGCATCAGTCAGTGAGAAGGGGTAAGCCGCAGCGACAGCGGTGCCCGCGCCCAAATTCCAGAAAGCGAGTGCGGCCGCGCCGCTCAGGCTGGTCTTAAGAAGGTGACGGCGATCCATTTCCCTCCCCTATCTCACCGGGGCTGAGCGGCGCCTGAACAATTTCCTGCTGCTGCCTTGCCCGGACTTGAGCACATGTCGCCGGAACAGCCACACGCCTAGCCGGATGATGGCCGCCACCCAGATCGCCTGCCAGATTATCGCTAAGACATGCGGCCACAGTGCAGCATCCTGCGCGGCCCGCGCGATCATTGCGAAGGGCGAGGAAAATGGGAAGAGGATCGCGGCGACTTCCGGCGCCGATCCCATATGGTCAACGGCATAGGTAGCGAAAAAGAAGACCCCCATTTGCGCCATGGTGACCGGCATGTTCAGCGTCTGCACCTCTCGCACAGTCGCGGCTTGTGCGCCGATGCCGAGGAACAGCGACCCCAGCAGGGCATAGGCCATGGTGAAATAGACACCGCCCAGCAGCAGGAAAATGGGCCAGCCCACCGCTGGAGTCGGTGGCGCGATGTCCGGACCGGCGAAGATCCTGACGCCCAGCACCACGCCCGCGCCCCAGAAGCAGATGCCGACGAAACTCATCCCCAGCATCGCGATCAGCTTACCCAGGAAAACGGAGTCGATCGGGACGGCGGCCGCAAGAATTTCGATCACCTTGTTGGTCTTTTCCTCCACAAGGTTCGAAAGGACCATGCCAGCCAGCAACATGGTGAGCAGGAAGATGAGCACCTGAGCGGCCCGGCCCGTCAGCAAGCGGGATTGCGCCTCCGCGCCAGCGCTGGCCACCACCAACTGCTTTTCGATATGGACATGAGGAAGTTGCTCTCCCGCGACGGCTGCGCTCGCGAGCAGGCTTATGTCGCCTTCCAGCATCGCAAGGTCGCTGGCCTTGCCGGTCAGCACAGGTTTGTCGATGCTGCCCGAGACGATCGCGATGAAGCGCGTGTCCGGCCGCGCCAGCAAGGAGCGCGGATCGCCCCTGGGTGCGCGCTGCAAGCGCGGGAGGTTGGCCGCCCCGACGCGCGTGGCCAGCATATCGTGCGCATGCTCCATCCGCGCGGCGTCGTCAGCGGCCATGGCAACGCCAACAGTCGGACGCAGGCTTTCGGTCGTGATCTTTTCACCCAAGCCCCCGAACGCCATGCCGATCACCACCGGAAACAAAGGCCCGAGCAGGAACAGGATGAAGGTTTTCGAAAAGATCACCGCTGAAAAGTCACGGCGGGCGATGACCAGGGCCGCGCGCAGGATTTCGCTCATTCGATCGTCTCCTCCGGCACGTCCCGCATCTGCCGGGCCGCGGCGGTGCCTGCGATGGAAACAAACGCGTCGTGCAAGCCCGGCCGTTCGATCGAAAGGCTTTCTATGCCCGCCTCCCCGTCGAGAAGCGCGCGGAGCAGTGGCTCGATGCCGTCATCGGGCAGATCGAAATGCCAGGCGCCATCTGCCGCCAGCGTTTCGGCGGGAAGTGCGCGGCGCCAGCTGCCATCGCTTGCGCGCGTCCGCAGCCGGACTTGCGGGCGGAGCTTGTCCCGCGCCTCGCTCACTGATCCTTCGAACCGGATCCGGCCACCGGCAACGATGGCGATCCGTTCGCAGAGCCGTTCGGCATGCGCGATGACATGGGTGGAAAAGAGAATGGTGACGCCGCGCCGCGCCTGATCGCGGATAAGCGTTTCGAGCTTGCCCTGATTGATTGCGTCCAGGCCGGAAAAAGGCTCGTCCAGGACGATCAGCTTTGGCTCATGAATGATCGTGCCGAAAAGCTGGACAGTCTGGGCCATGCCCTTCGACAGCTGGCGAATCGGATTGTCGATGGAACTGCCCATGCCATGGTCTGTGAGCATCGCCCGGGCGCGTTCCCGCCCGACTTTTACCGGTAATCCCCGCAATGCGCCCATGAAGGCAATCGCCTCAGCCGCCTTCATGGACGGATAGAGGCCGCGCTCTTCCGGCAGATATCCTATGGCGCGCGCCTGGCGCAGGGGAACGTCGTCGCCGAGCAGCCGACGATGGCCCTCGTCCGGATCGATGATGCCGAGCAATTTGCGGAGCAAGGTCGTCTTGCCCGCCCCGTTCGGACCCAGGATGCCGTAGATCGATCCGGCTGGCACGGCGATGTCGATGCCATCGACCGCCCGGAATTTGCCGAATGTCTTGACAAGAGCATGGCCTTCGACGGCATAGGCCGAAGAAAGAGCCGGATTGGTGCGGATCATCCGCTCCTGATAGTCGCACAACATGCCAACGCAAACCGAATCCTTGGAACAGCGCCTGAAGGCGCAGGCGCGGCGGCTGGGCTTTGCCGCCTGTGCGATCGCGCGCGCGGATGCGGCGCCCGAGGCAGGACGTCGGTTGCGGCAATGGCTGGACGATCGTTGCCATGGCGAGATGCTGTGGATGGAGGAGCGCGCCGAGCAGCGGGCTTCCCCACGCGTGCTGTGGCCGGAGGTGCGCAGCGTCATCATGCTGGGAATGAGCTATGCCCCTGGCCGCGACCCGCTGGCGCTGGCGGACGAGGGCGATCGCGGGCGCATTTCGGTCTATGCGCAGGGCCGCGACTATCATGATGTGGTGAAGAAAGGGCTGAAGAGCCTGGCCCGCTGGCTGGTGGATGAGCAGGCAAGCGCGCTCAAGGTCTTCGTCGATACCGCGCCCGTGATGGAAAAGCCGCTCGCCGCAGCGGCCGGGCTGGGCTGGCAGGGCAAGCACAGCAACCTGGTCAGCCGTGATCATGGCAGCTGGCTGTTTCTAGGCGCCATCTATAGCGAGATCGACCTGGAACCCGACGTGCCGGAAACCGACCATTGCGGCAGTTGCACTGCTTGCCAGTCGGCCTGCCCCACCGATGCCTTTCCAGCGCCCTATGTCGTCGATGCGCGGCGGTGCATTTCCTACCTCACCATCGAGCATAAGGGACCAGTCCCGGAGGAGTTTCGCGACAGGATCGGCAACCGCATCTACGGCTGCGACGATTGCCTGGCGGTATGTCCATGGAACAAGTTCGCGGATGCCGCAGCGGCGAACCGGGCCTTCGTCGGGCGCGCCGAACTGGCTGCACCTGAACTGCGCGATTTGCTGGCCTTGGATGATGCGGGCTTTCGGGAGGTTTTTTCAGGATCGCCGATCAAGCGGATCGGACGCAACCGGATGGTGCGCAATGCGGCGATAGCGGCCGGCAATAGCGGGGACCGCATGCTGCGCGCGGCCTTACGTCCATTGCTGACCGATGACGATCCCGTCGTGGCGGAAGCGGCCGCCTGGGCGATGAAGCAGCTCTCGGCGCTATGATCTAACGGTGGAGCGCTGAAGCGCAGGCGCCAGCATCCATATCAACGCCCCCCGGGGTCCGGGCATCGACATGGGTGACGACCGGCTCCTTGCCGCGAGCCGGCGTGTAGAGATATGCGTCAAGCACGCAGCGGCCATTGGCGAATTGGAGCTTGCGCATGCTGCTTTCGCGGATGTCGAGCCGGGGCGTGCCGAATTGCTGGACGAGGTGGCGCGCGTCCATCCCCATCAGTGGTCCCGACTTCATGAAGGCGCTGGCGGGAGGACCCGACGGGGCCCGGCTGACCGGTGCAGGCGGGACGATCGATCCGCCGCAAGCGGCAAGCGGAAGGGCCAGCAAAGCCGCGAGGGGCGAACGAAGGGCTTTCATCAAGACTTGTTCCGGGCACCGTGCAGCATGTGCACCGCCATAGCCGCACTCCAAACCGGCGCAAGCAAGTTGATGAAGGGAATGATAAACAGAAGCGCCGAGACGAGGCCCAGAAGCCACCGGTTGACGCGAGGGATCGGCGCGATGCCCGGATGCCGCTGCTCCACCATCTCGCTGAGGTCGCGGCCAAGGAGATAGGCGTTGAGCGTCAGGAAGAGCAGGATGGTACCGACGCCAGTGACGAGAAGAAGCAGATAGAGAGGCAAGGCCAGCATGTTCCAACCAGCCGAGCGCCCGGCGGAGCGGAGGGCCAGCCGCAAGCTGGGGCCGAATCCCAAGGGGAGAGCCGCAGCCGCGGCGGCAGGATAGCTCGCCTGTTCCACCGCGACGACGACGTCATCGGCAAACAGGTTCATGATCGCCATCGCAATCGTCCGGAAGAGCAGCCAGGCCAACCCAGCGATAATCAATGCCGTTGCTGCGGCTTCCGCAAAGCCACCGCCGCCCCATCCAACATATTGGCGGGGATCATGTATCAGTGCCCAAAGCGCCAGAGCAGCCGCTGCGAAAATCATCAGCGTCAAGGCCAGCGTCTTGGCCAGAAGACGCAGGGCGGCGGGATGGAATATGGCTGGAAAGGAGCGAAGGGCGGCGGCGATCACCATGCTGCCCCTATTCCCCGCCGCGGGCGTCGGGTCAATCTGCGACATTGCGCGCAGCAGCCGGGCCCGATAGACACGGCGCGATTTTTTCGCCTTTGGATAAGGATTTCGCGTGACCGCTGCTGCTGCTCCCTCGCTAGATGTTGTCGCGATCGGCAATGCCATTGTCGATGTGCTTGCTCCTAGCGGCGACGCATTTCTGGCCGAACATGCGCTTACCAAGGGTGGCATGCAGCTGATCGACACGGAAACCGCCGAGACGCTCTACGCCAACATGGGCACGGGCAAGGAAATCAGCGGAGGATCGGCGGCAAATACGCTGGCGGGGCTGGCCGCGCTCGGCAAGCGCTGCGCCTTCATCGGGCAGGTCTGCGATGATCAGCTGGGCGCGGTTTTCACCCATGACGTGCGGGCGCTTGGCATCCGTTATGATACGCCAGCCGTGAAAGGCGACGTGCCCACTGCCCGCTGCCTCATCCTGGTTACGCCCGACGCGCAGCGGACGATGAACACATTCCTTGGAGCGTCGCAGTTCCTGCCGGAATCCGCGCTGGATCTAGACCTAATCCGTTCGGCATCTATCCTCTATCTGGAAGGCTATCTGTGGGACCCGGAGCAGCCGCGTGCCGCCATGCGCGCCGCGATCGAGGCTGCCAAGGGGGCGGGCCGCAAGGTCGCCTTCACGCTGTCTGACGGGTTCGTCATCGAACGGCACCGGGATGACTTCGTGCAGTTGATCGATCAGGGCCTGATCGACATCCTTTTTTCCAACGAAAATGAAATCCAGTCGTTGGCGCAGATCGATAATTTCGACGAGGCGGTCGCCGCTTTCTCTGGCCGGGTTCCGGTGCTGGTCTCCACCCGGAGCGAAAAGGGCGCGATCGCGGTGGTGGACGGCGTTCGCTATGAAGTGGCCGCCGCCCCCGTTTCGCAGATCATTGATACAACGGGCGCGGGTGACCTGTTCGCCGCCGGCTTCCTGGCGGGCCATGTCGAAGAACTCGACGTGCATCATTGCCTGGAACTGGGCGCAGCAGCCGCAGCCGAAGTAATCTCGCACTGGGGCGCACGGCCGGAGCAGGACCTGAAATCGATCCGGGCGAACCTCGGAAGGTAAAGGCCAAGGCGGGCACTGAGCCCATGCGCCTTTGCTAGGCAGTGACGGCTTTCTGGCGGCGGAACAACGCCCGGTCATCCGGGCCAAAGCCCCACCGCCAAATGACCAGGCTGTAGACGACCAGGATCGTTGCCACGCCAAAGACAAGCTCCACCCATTCCAGAGAGGGGGGCAGGGCGACAAAAGCGGCGCCGACAATGCAGGCGGCGCCGCACGCGCTGAGCAGCGGCCAGCGCCAGGCATTCACCCGGGCCTTCAGAAGGTGCGACAGCAGGCGCGCTTTCACGAGAGCCCCGACGCCGAGCGCTATCGTCAGTGCAAGAGCGGGTGCGGCCGCTATGGCCATCGCGGATAGATCGAACCGGCGCGCCAAGGCGATCAGCCCAAAACTAAGCGCAGCCTGCAACGCGATCATGACGAGCGAAATCATCAGATTGCGATGTCGCGCGATGTAGACGAGCGCGGATTCGCTGACCACCGCTGTGGCCGCGACGACTTCGGCGAGCAGGAGGAAAGCGAGAGCCCCTGTGCCGCCCACGAAATGCGGACCGACCAGTCCCATCACCGCTTCACCCGGAATGCCGAGGGCCAAGGCGATGCCGGCCTGCGCCGCTATAATCCAGAAACCTACCTGGCTGACCTGCCTCGCAATGGCAGCCAGATTTCCCTCTGCCAGGTTGCGCGTGATGACTGGCCCAAGGATGGGGTCAAAGCTGGTCTTCAGCTTTTGCGGCAAGGAGGCGACCTGCTGCGCCACATAATAGACGCCGACGATGGCAGGGCTGACAAACAGGCCAAGGATCGCGAGGTCAAGGCGGCGCGACCCCCATTCGACCCCATCGGCGGCAGCAAGCGGCAGGTTGCGCCGGGCCAGCCGCCATAGCCTGCCAAAGTCGGGGCGCCATCCATAGGGGATGCCGTAATGGCGGGTCATGGGAATGATGGAAGCAACCATCGCCGCAACCATCGACACGACATAGGACAGGATCAGTCCATCGCGCGTGGAGTAGAAGGCGAAGGCGAAGGCTCCGATGCTGATGGCCCAGGGCTCTATAATCGACCTCGCGCGCACGGTTGCGCCAATGTCGAACCGATAGGCGCAGGCGGCGAGCGCGACGTCCGACCCTGCCACCGCGATCACGATAAGTGCGAGCAGACGGTCCAAGCCGTTGATGCCGCTGTTGGGAAACATCGCCTGGGGAAAAGCGACGAGGATAGCGCTGCCGACCGCGGCCGCGATCAGTGTCACCAGCATCGCGTCAGTGACGACATGGCCGTGTGGACGCTCGGTTTGCGACAGCGCTCCCGCCAGCCCGCGCTTCAACCCGAGCGTCGCCAATTGTGCGACAAATTCGACAACGAGCACGGCATAGGCGAAGCGGCCGAGCGCGTCCGCACCATACCAGCGCCCGGCGATGAAAAGGAACGGGAGACGCGCGGCGAGCCGCAGCAGAAAACCGAACACATTCGTCCGGCCGCCCTTTGCAAGCGCCGCAATATCATCCTGTTGCGCGGAGGGAATTTGCTCAGCCGGCAAAGAAAGAGGGTCCCCCTGTCGCGTCATATTCTCTGTTGCCGGATGGTAAACAATAAATGATCTAAGGGCGACGGAATTATTCCGGCCGCAAGGGCCGCGCCAGTAGCGCGTCGATGACTTGGCTCAATGGCACTGCATCTTCGAGCAGGGCGCAGACAGCTTCCACCACCGGCATTTCGACAGATGCCGCGCGAGCCGCTTCGCGCAACACGGGCGCAGTGAAAGCACCTTCGGCAACGGTGCGGCGGTTGGCGAGAAGCTCGGCCGCCGGCTTGCCCTCGCCAAGCCCCTTCCCCAGCGAGAAATTGCGCGAATTGGTCGAGGAGCAGGTCAGAACCAGATCGCCAAGCCCCGACAGGCCTGACAAGGTTTCAGCGCGCGCGCCGCGAGCGAGCCCAAAGCGGCTCATTTCCGCGAAGCCACGGCTAATGAGGGACGCGCGCGCATTGAGACCAAGGCCAGCGCCTTCGGCAACCCCGCATGCGATCGCGAGCACATTCTTGACCGCTCCGCCGATCTCCGCGCCGACAATGTCGTCGGACATATAGGGGCGGAAAGCGGGGCGGGCCACGCGCGACGCGATGCGATCGGCAAGCTCTGCATCGTCGCACGCCAGGGTGACCGCAGTGGGCAGTCCGCGCGCGACTTCATGGGCGAAGGTCGGGCCTGACAGAACCCCGATCGGAGAGTCGGGCTGGGCCTGCTTGGCGACTTCCGACATGAGAAGTCCGGTGCCCGATTCGATACCCTTGGAGCACAGGATGAGCGGGAGGCCAGCCGGAAGTCCGGCTACGACAGAGCGCAGATGCTGAGCCGGGCAGACGATCAGCAGCAGGTCCCTGTCCCCCATGTCCGACATGTCGCCGGTGGCTTGCACGGAAGGGCTGAGGGGAATGTTGGGCAGGTAAAGCGGATTGAGGTGATCTGTATTGATGGCGCTGACGACATCGGGTTCGAGCGCCCACAGGCGGACATGCTCACCCTCGCATGCGAGGGTCTGCGCCAGCGCTGTGCCCCACGCGCCTGCCCCGATAACGCCCGCCTTCATGCCTTCACTCCTGCCCCGCGCGCCTTTTCAGCATCTGGATCCAGCGGCCAACGTGGTCTGGCTGGAACGGTAAGATCATCGACAAGCCCGGCCGCATGGCGTTCCGCTCCCGCCCAGGCGATCATTGCCGCATTGTCCGTGCAAAGCCAGAGCGGTGGCGCGACAAAGGGCAGATCATGCCGGGCGGCCAGCGCCTGAAGCGCTGCACGGATCGATTGGTTGGCAGCAACGCCACCCGCAACGACCAGAGCGGTGACCCCCTCAAGCGCAGCGAGCTGCTTTTCCGCGCGATCGACAAGGCAATCTATCACCGCCTGCTGAAAACTGGCCGCAATGTCTTGCGTCGAATATTGCCCCGACTGGGCCGCCCGCATCACCGCGCTTTTGAGGCCCGCGAAGGAGAAATGGGGCTCTGCCGTTCCGACGAGCGGACGGGGAAGGGGCACGGCTTGCGGATTGCCGCTCAATGCAGCCTGCTCCACCGCCGGGCCGCCCGGATAACCAAGGCCAAGCAGTTTGGCAGTCTTGTCAAAAGCCTCGCCGCTGGCGTCATCGATCGTGGTGGCAAGCCGGGCATAGTCGCCCGGCCCGCGAACATGGAGCAGCTGGCAGTGCCCCCCCGACACCAGCAGCAGCAGATAGGGAAATTGCAACGTCGGGTCGGCGAGGCGAGGCGACAGAGCATGGCCTTCAAGGTGATTGACGGCGACCAGCGGCTTGTTCACGGCATGGGCGAGCGCCTTGCCGGTCACCAGTCCCACCATCACGCCGCCGATCAGGCCCGGGCCTGCGGTGGCGGCGATGACGTCTACTTGCTCAAGCGTGAGTTCAGCGTCGGCGAGCGCGGCTTCGATCAAGGGCGCCAGCGCCTCGACATGTGCACGGGCGGCGATTTCGGGGACTACTCCGCCATAGGGACGATGCGCCTCTTCCTGCGTCGCGAGCCGGTGGGCGAGGATCTTGCCCTCGGCCGTCACCAGCGCCGCCGCAGTTTCATCGCAGCTAGATTCCAGGCCAAGGATGATCGTCATTGCCGCTTCCATCTAATGGCCACGGATATTAGAGCAAGCGGCATATGACATCGCACTCCTACACGCCTGATCGTCCGTTGCGCCTTGGCACGCGAGGTTCGCCCCTGGCGCTGGCTCAGGCGCGCATGACGGCGCAGGCGCTGTGCGCGCGGCATGGGTGGGACGCGGACGCGATCGCCACCGTGGTCGTGCAGACGAGCGGCGACCGTATCCAGGACAGGGCGCTGGCGGAGATTGGTGGCAAGGCGCTGTGGACCAAGGAGCTGGATCGAGCGCTGCTGGAAGGGCAAATCGATTTCGCCGTCCATTCCATGAAGGATGTGGAGACTATTCGGCCCGCGGAAATCATCGTCGCGGCGATGCTGCCTCGGGCGGATGTGCGGGATCGGCTTGTCGGGGCGGAGAGTTTTGCGGCTTTGCCCGAAAATCCGGTGGTGGGATCGAGTTCGCCACGGCGGGCGGCGCAGGTGAAGCGGCTGCGGCCAGACGCGCAGGTGGTGCTGTTCAGGGGCAATGTCGCGACGCGGCTGGCGAAGCTTGCTGCCGGAGAGGTGCATGCGACATTGCTGGCAGCGGCTGGGCTAGATCGGCTGGGGCAGTCGGATGTCGGGACATGCATCCCGCTTGACGTCATGTTGCCAGCCCCGTCGCAGGGCGCGGTCGGCATCGAGACGCTGAGCGCGAATGCTGAGATGCGCGCCCTGCTCGCCGGGATCAATGATGCCGACACGTTCGACTGCGTGATGGCGGAGCGAGCGGTGCTCGCGGGACTGAGCGGCACATGCCATTCGCCGATCGCAGCGCTCGGTCGGCTGGAGGATGGCAAGATCCGGTTGTCGGCGGAAATATTGAGCCCCGATGGCTGCGAGCAAGTGGGCGATACGAGGATCATCGAGCGGGGTGACAGCGTCGCAGCGGAAGCACTGGGACGATCGCTGCTGGATCGTGCCAGCGCAGAACTGCGCGCCCTGTTCGAGGCGTGAGGCCAGTCATCATCCTGCGGCCCGAGCCGGGCGCAAGCGAAACGGCTGCACGGGCAAAGAAACTGGGCCTCGATCCCCGCCTGTGCCCCCTGTTCGAAGCGCGGCCTATCGATTGGGAGGGACCGCCTGCCAGACAATTCGACGCGCTGTTGATGACCAGCGCGCAGGCGGCGCGGCTGGGCGGGTCCCAGCTGTCCCTCTACAAGTCGCTACCTGCCTATGCCGTGGGGCGCGCCACCGCCAAGGCGATGCAAGAAGAGGGGTTCAAGCATGTCGTGGAGGGTGAGCGGGATGGCAACGCCATCGCCGGGCGCATCGCCACGGACGGACATCGACGCGTGCTGCATCTTGGCGGAACGACCCTCGCCACGATCGATCCCGGGCCGCTGACGATCGATCGCGTGGCGGTCTATACGATCGGCCCGCGATCAGGTGTCGAGCTTGATCCGCAGCTGGAGCGGGACGCGATACTGCTGGTTCATTCGCCGCGCGCGGGGAGCAGGCTGGCGGAACTGATCGGACCGGACCGGCGCAGCGGGCTCCACATCATCGCCATCAGCCCGGCTGCGCTCAACGCCTGCGGCGCGGGCTGGGCAAGCGGCGATGCGCCCGGATCGCCCGACGATGAGAGGATGCTGGCCCTTGCAGCGCGATTGTGCGAATGATCCCGCCACGATGGAAGAAAGGTCCCCCATGAGCGAAGAAGGCGGCGCGGCGAGCGCAACGGCGATCCCGCCGGTAGCTGCGCGCAGACGGGGTTCCTCGACCGCTTTCCTTTCCGTCCTGCTGGCATTCGTCATCGGCGTTGCAGTGGCGATCGCGGCAATGATCTATTTCCAAGGCCGCTGGGTCGCGTCCACGCCACGCCCCGCTGCAGCCGCCGACCCTTATCTGAGGCCCGGCGTCGCGATGCGCCCGCTGTCGACCGATGCCGCGCAGATGCTGGACGGCAGGGTCGTGCAATTGGAAGAGCGGCTCAACCGCATCACCGTCGAGGCGCAGGCCGCGTCGGGGAACGCAGCCCGTGCCGAGGGACTGCTGGTCGCTTTTGCGGCCCGGCGCGCTCTCGATAGCGGGACACCGCTCGGCTATGTCGAGGGACAGCTGAGGCTGCGCTTCGGCCAGGCGCAACCCCGGGCGGTGGCGACCATCATCAATGCAGCGCGCGAGCCGGTGACGCTTGCCGACTTGCGCGCCGGGTTGTCCGGAGTGTCAGACCAGTTGACCACGCCAGGGCCGCAAAGCAGCTGGTGGGATTCGGTCGAGCATGAAGCGCGCGCCCTTTTGACCATCAGACGCTCGACCACCCCCTCGCCTCGCCCCGAAGCCGCGATGGAGCGTGCACTGCGCTATATCGACGCCGGGCGGGTCAGCGCGGCGCTGGCACAGGTCGAGGAAATGCCGAGCAAGGCCGCCGCCGACAGGTGGATGCAATTTGCCCGCCGCTATACCGAAGCGCGCCGCGCGCTCGACCTGATCGAGACGGCTGCCATCCTTGAGCCACGGCAATTGCATGGTGTCGATGGCGGACCGGTGGCGCAGACGTCTCCGCTCGCGCCCTGAACGCATCAAACGCCCCAAACGCATTGTCATAATCGGCGAGCCGTTGGCCGACCCGCGCGAAACCATTGGACGCGCGAGGCATTTGTCATGAGAATGTCATCTTTCGCCCTTTGGGCCATGGAGACCTTTTCTCGTGCCGCCTTATGTCCGATCGATCAGTGGGTTCTGGAAAGAACGCGTAGCGCAGCCTGCGCGCGGCGCTGATCGGCCATCGTGGCAGCATCTGATCGCCAACGCTTCCATGCCGGTCGATCTTGCCCGCAGCCGGGCGCGCGCTGCCGTGCTGGCCAATGAGATTAACGGCGACGGGCGGCATGTCCTGCTGATCCCCGGCCTGCTCGCGTCCGAACATAGAATGGAACCTATGCGCGCCATATTGGAGGCGGCAGGCTTCCGCGCCCATGGCTGGGGCATGGGGCGCAACCTTGGTCCGCGCGTGGACACGCTGGAGCAGATCGACCGCAAGGTGGACGCTATCCGCAGCCTCGGCGATGCTCCGGTAATACTGGTCGGCTGGAGCCTGGGCGGGCTGTTTGCGCGCGAATATGCGAAATTCGCGCATGAAAAGGTTGCCGGAGTAATCACCTTGGGCTCGCCCTTCTCAGGCGATCCCCGAGCCAATCACGCGTGGCGGCTTTACCAGATGGTGGCGGGCCATCCGGTCGATTGCCCGCCCTTTGCCTGCAGCCGGGACGTGAAGCCGCCGGTTCCGACCATCGCGCTATGGTCGCGCCGTGACGGGGTGATCCATCCGGACTGCGCCAGGGGTCGTACCCATGAGCGCGACCGGGCCATCGAGGTCGATTGCACCCATATGGGCTTTGCGGTTGCGCCCGAGGGCATATTGGCGGTGGGCAAGGCGTTGGAGGCTTTGCGGGACTGATCTGGTCAGGGCGGGCGTTTCGAGTTGTTGTGCTCAGAAAGTCCTTACCTCTTAACACCGTTCGCCCTGAGCCTGTCGAAGGGCTCTACTTTTTAGAATGAGTGGGCTTCGACAAGCTCAGCCCGAACGGGTTGGGTGATTCAGATCAATCACGCTTTGCTTTCGCATCAGCCTAAACGCCGAAGCGCTTCCTCCCTGCCAATCAGCGGCAGGAGTTGCGCCATGTCGGGGCCATGATCCAGACCCGTGAGGGCGCGGCGTAGCGGCAGGAACAGCATCTTCCCCTTCCGTCCGGTCTGGTCCTTAAGCGCGGCGGTGAGCGTGGGCCAGATGCCTGGACCGAACTCAAGGTTGCCGAGAATGTCGCGGGCCGAACCAAGGAAGGCGCGATCCTCCTCCTCCGGTGCTGGCGCTTCAACGGGGCCCGTCACGATCCGCCACCAATCGGCGGCCTGCGCCACATTCTCCAGATTGGGCCGGATCGCATTCCAGCCTGCTTCATCCATCCCATTTGGAAGCCGGGCAGACACGGCGTCATAGGGCAGTAGATGGACGATCTTCTGGTTGAGCGCGGCCAGTTCGGCTTCATCGAAGCGGGCGGGCGCGCGGCCGAAATGAGCGAAGTCGAAGCTTTCCACCAGCGGCTCGACATTGGTGAACGGTTCGATCGGCATCGACGTACCGAGGCGGGCAAGCAGGGACAGGACGGCCATGGGCTCCAGCCCGATCTCACGGAAATGGGCAACGCCAAGCGAGCCAAGGCGCTTGGACAATTTACCCTCACTGCCCGTCAGCAGCGCTTCATGCGCGAAGGAGGGCAGCTGCGCGTCCAAAGCCGCGAACATCTGGATTTGCGCCGCCGTGTTGGACACATGATCTTCGCCGCGCAGCACATGGGTGATGCCCATGTCCACATCATCGATCACGGAAGGCAGCATGTAGAGCCAACTGCCATCAGCCCGGCGAATGACCGGGTCGGACAGCAGCTTGGGGTCGAAGCGCTGCTCGCCCCGGATAAGGTCGGTCCAGACGATCGGCTGATCATGATCGAGCTTGAAGCGCCAATGGGGCTTGCGGCCTTCGGCTTCATAAGCGGCGATCTGGTCGGCGGTCAGAGACAGCGCGGCGCGGTCATAGACGGGGGGAAGGCCACGGCCGAGCAGGACCTTGCGGCGCAGCTCCAGTTCCTGTTGCGTTTCATAGGCCGGGTAGACATGGCCCGACGCCTTCAACTGCTCGAACCGTCTTTCATAAAGGGCGAAGCGATCCGACTGCTTTTCCTCGCTGTCCCAATTGAGACCGAGCCAAGAGAGGTCTGCCCTGATCGCATCCTCATATTCCGGCCGCGAGCGTTCGACGTCTGTGTCATCGAGGCGCAGGAGGAACTTGCCGCCGCTTTTGCGTGCCCACAGCCAGTTGTGGAGCGCGGCGCGGATATTGCCGACATGGAGGTTGCCGGTCGGCGACGGGGCGAAGCGGGTGATGACGGTCATGAGCTTAAAGAGTCCGGAAGGCGTTGGTGATCGGATAACGGCGATCACGGCCGAAATTGCGGATGCCGAGCTTTACGCCTGGGGGCGACTGGCGACGCTTATATTCCGCGACATAGAGGAGGCGCTCGATGCGGGCGACGACGTCCTTGTCAAAGCCGCGCTCGACGAGTTGCTCGACCGACAGTTCCTCCTCCACGAGGCCGTAGAGAATCGGGTCCAGCACCTCATAGGGCGGCAGGCTATCCTCATCCTTCTGGTCTTCGCGCAGTTCCGCGCTGGGCGGCTTGGTGATCACGCGGTTGGGCATGACCGGACCGGATGGGCCGAGACCTATCGAGGAGACATTCTCGTTCCGCCAGCGGCTGAGATCGAAGACGGTCGTCTTGTAGGCGTCCTTGAGTACGGAATAGCCGCCCGCCATGTCGCCATAGATGGTGGCGTAGCCCACTGACATCTCGCTCTTATTGCCGGTGGTCAGCAGCATGTGGCCAAACTTGTTCGACAGGCCCATGAGCGTAACGCCGCGAATGCGGGACTGGAGATTTTCTTCGGTAAGGTCACGCTGCCGCCCCGCGAAAGTATCGGCCAGCATCGTATCGAAGGCGGCCATAGCAGGCTCGATCGGGATCGTGGCGTAGCGGATGCCAAGCAAGCGGGCGCACTCGACGGCATCGTCCAGGCTGTCCTGGCTGGTGAAGCGCGACGGCATCATGACGCTCCAGACACGTTCTGGGCCTAGGGCATCCACGGCCACCGCTGCCGAGAGCGCCGAATCGATGCCGCCGGACAGGCCGAGGACGACGCCGGGGAAACCGTTGCGGTTCACATAGTCGCGCAGGCCGAGCAGCATCGCATTGTAGATGTCGGCGGGGCGGCTATCGAGTTCGTGGCGCTCGCCGGGGATGCAGACCCACTGGCCCTCCCACTTTTCCCACTGGGTGAGGACGAGCGCTTCTTCCCAGTCCGGGAGCTGATGGGCGATGCTGCGGTCGGCGCCCATGACGAAGGATGCGCCGTCGAACACCAGCTCGTCCTGCCCGCCGACGCGGTTCAGATAGACGAGCGGCAGGCCGGTTTCCCGCACCCGCGTGCCAGCAACCGCGTTGATGCGGCGGTCATCCTTGTCGACTTCGAACGGGCTGCCATTGGGGCTGATGAGGATTTCCGCGCCCTCCGCCCGGAGATGGGCGGTTACGAAGGGGAACCAGATATCCTCGCAAATCGGTACGCCAATCTTCACGCCCCTGAAGTGTATCGGCGCGGGCAGCGGGCCGGGGGCGAACAGGCGCTTTTCATCGAACGTGCCGTAGTTGGGCAGCTCGCGCTTTTGGCGGACGGCGGTGACGGCGCCGTCTTCGATCAGCGCGACGACGTTGAACAATACGCCTTGGGAGGCGACCACGGTACCCACCAACATGGCCGGGCCTCCATCCGCTGTTGCCTGCGCCAGTCGATCCAGCTCATGGTTCGCGCGATCGACCAAGGCAGGCTTCAACACCAGGTCTTCGGGCGGGTAGCCGATCAGCTGAAGCTCCGGGAAGACGATGAGATCGGCCCCCATCGCACGCGACCGCCATTCGAGCATCGCGTCCGCATTGGCCTTCAGGTCGCCCACGCTCTGTGTCATCTGGGCAAGGGCGATCACGAGTTTGTCGGTCATGGCCGCGCCCTAGTGCATTTTGCCCGGCTGCGCAAAAGCGCCTTTCCAGTGAAGGCAAGCGCCGCTAAAGGGGCCGCGTTTCGCGCATCGTCATCCAATCGTCACAGGGGTTTGGCCATGAAACTCATGACCGGCAATTCCAACAAGCCGCTTGCGGCCGCAATTGCAGATTATATCGAGATCCCCCTGACCGATGCGAGCGTCCGCCGCTTCGCTGACGAGGAAGTTTTCGTGGAAATTCACGAGAATGTCCGGGGTGAGGATGTGTTCGTCATCCAGTCGACCGCCTATCCGACGAACGACAACCTGATGGAACTGCTGATCATGATCGATGCGCTGAAGCGCGCGTCGGCCAAGCGAATCACGGCAGTGGTCCCCTATTTCGGCTATGCACGGCAGGACCGGAAGCCAGGCCCGCGCACGCCGATTTCGGCCAAGCTGGTGGCGAACCTCATCACGACGGCGGGTGCGGATCGCGTGCTTTCCGTCGATCTGCATGCGGGGCAGATTCAGGGCTTTTTCGACATTCCGACCGACAATCTCTTTGGCGCGCCGGTCATGTCTGCGGATATCCAGGCGCGCTTTGGCGACCGGAACCTGATGGTCGTGTCGCCCGACGTGGGCGGCGTGGTGCGCGCCCGCGCACTCGCCAAGCGGCTCGACAACGCGCCTCTGGCCATCGTCGACAAGCGCCGTGAGCGGGCGGGCGAATCGGAAGTGATGAACATCATCGGCGACGTGAAGGGCCGTTTCTGCGTTCTGATCGACGACATCGTCGATTCGGCGGGCACGCTGTGCAATGCCGCCAGCGCGCTCAAGGCCGCTGGGGCGGAAGAAGTGGTCGCCTATGTAAGCCACGGCGTGCTCTCGGGCGGCGCGGTCGCGCGCGTCGAGGCGTCAGAGCTCAAGGAACTGGTTATCACCGATTCGATCCAGGGGACCGACGCGGTGTGCAATGCCAAGAGCATTCGCCATCTGCCGATCGCGCCGCTGCTGGGCGAAGCGATCAAGCGGATCGCGGACGAAAGCTCGGTGTCTAGCCTGTTCGACTAAGCGCCAGGAAGTTGCGCCGCGCGACTTCTCTCAGGCGCCCGGCAGCAGCACGATGGGCAGGCAGAATAGCAGGATGAGGCCTCCTACAACCCTCTGACCGCGGGAAACGCCCAGCGGCGCGCTCTGCCAGAGCATCGGGCAGGCGAGCAGCGCGAGCAGCAGGAGCATGTTGGATAGGGCAGCCGATCCACAAATGGGCGCATCCTGCCGCAAGGCGAGCGCGCCCAGCAAGGCAGCGAAACTCAGGATCCAGCCGATCAGCGCCACAATTTACCCCTTCCGATATGAAGGCATAAACGGCTGGGGTTGCTGAAGGTTAAACGGCGTGCCTCCAGGGATCATAGGTGCCGAAGCTCCACAGATTGCCTTCCGGATCGAGCGCTTCATAGCCGCGTCCGGGATAACCCTGATTATCATGCGGCTCGTTCACCACCACCGCGCCCTGGTTGCGGGCGTGAAGGCAGTGCTCGTCAGCGTCTGGCACCACCACATAGATGCAGGTCGTGACGCCGCCCAAATCGCGCGGTGTGGTCCAACTGTAGAGCGACTCCGCCTCGCCATCGCGCGCGCTGCCCAGCATGATCATGCCGTTTCCGAACAGAAGTTGTGCATGATGGATGATATGCGGATCGGCCTCATCTGCATGACAGGCATGGAGTTCAAAACCGAAGGCGTCTTGCAGGAAGCTTATCGCCGCTGGGGCATCGGCATAGCGCAGGCCGGGGATCACGGGGGAGCCGGACATATTTTCCCTCCTTCATCAATCAGGGACAGGATTGGCCGAGCCTAGCGCAGCAGGCGCTTTCCGGCTAGGCGGGAGCGATGACGACCCGCGACGACCTGACCCTTGCCCACCGCCTCGCCGACGCCGCAGCAGCGGCCATCCGGCCCTTTTTCCGCGCGCGCTACGACATGGAGTTCAAGTCCGACAAGTCGCCGGTGACGGAGGCCGATCGTGCAGCCGAAGCCGCGATCCGGTCGATTCTGGAGAAAGAACGCCCGCAGGACGGGATCATCGGCGAAGAATATGGGGCGACGCGCGAAGAAGCCGAGCGGGTCTGGATTCTCGACCCGATCGACGGCACGCGCAGCTTCATCGCGGGACGGCCGATCTTCGGCACGCTCATCGCGCTCACCCAGGCGGGATGGCCGACGATCGGCATTATCGACCAGCCGATCGCCCAGGAACGCTGGGCAGGCATGATGGGCCAGCCGACAACCTTCAATGGCGCGCCTGTGACCACCCGTCGCTGCCGCTCGCTGGAAGAGGCGATTCTCGCGAGCACCGGGCCACAATATTTCCCCGGCTGCACGGGCGAGCATTTCTCGCGCCTTGCGGGTCAGTGCCGCGACACGGTGTGGGGCGGCGACTGCTATAATTACGGCCTGATCGCTTCGGGACATGTCGATATCGTTGTCGAGGCCGGATTGAAGCTGCACGACATCGCCGCGCTTGTGCCGGTTGTGGAGGGCGCGGGCGGGCGCATGTGCGATTGGGCAGGCGACCCCATCACGGCAGAGAGCGACGGGCGCGTCATCGCGCTTGGCGATGCGGCGCGGCTGGACGATGTGCTGGAAGCGCTGGCGGAGGGGCATCACGCCCACTAATCTTTAGTCGCCAAGCGCCGCCACTGCTTGCGCATAGATATCCGCCCTGTCTCGCATCCGTCGCGCAATGGGTGATGTCGCCGGTCTGAATGTCCCAGCGGGTGGCGCCGAAGATCATGACGCGACCCTCCTGATCGAGTTTACGCGCCGCGCGGCCCTAGAAAATCCCGAGAAATTTCTTCTTCTGCTTCTTGTCTTCCTTCGCATTCGCCTTGCCCGACTCTTCTTTTGAGGTGGTACCACGGCCTACGTCATCCCGGGGTTTGCCGCCCTTCGTGCGTTGGGCCGCAGCCGTGGCGCCTGCCAGGACAGGGCCGCAGGCCGCGCTCTTGGCGTCCCCCACATCGACAAAGGCGAGAACCGACGCGAGCGGCGTCGCCACGATCCCGAGCGCTGCCGCCGCGCCGCCGCGCGCCACAAGTTCAGGACTGATGACGTTGACGCCCGGCTTGGCGAAATAGCCGGTGATGCCAACCGGAGACTGTCCGGAAAACAGGCTGAACTTCTTGCCATCAGCGCGGAAGGCAAGGTCAAGGCTCTCGTTGCGGAAGGAGAAGCCGCCCCTGCCGAGCATGACATTCTTCTTCGTATCAATGATGATCGGATCAGCCGCCGCGATGCCGTTGCGGACGGTGAAGGCGATGAGCCCGCAATTGATCTGCACAGGCTCCTTGAGCTTCTTTTCGAACATCTTCGTGATAAAGGTCCCGACGTCCAGCTCAGCAAGCTGCACATTGCGCGCCCACATCGTGCCTGCGGGCAGGATGACCGCTATCCGACCATTCGCGGTGCTAAGCGAATCATGCACCGTATTACCTAACCCCGTCATCTGCGCCCGTGCCTTGATGATGCCGGAGGTGCCCGATTCCTCGACGCCCCACCGGCCTAGCAGCTTGCCCATCGGAGTCGGTGAGAGGCGCACATCATAGCGAGTGCGCACCGGCTGAGCCCGCGCGTTGATCTCTATGTCCGAACTGACATGCCCGCCGGACATGTCGAAGGTGAGTGGCGAGAGCGTCAGCAAGCTTCGCTCCAGCGCGAGCGTGAGGCCGATATTGGATATAGGCACATTGGGCGCCCTGACCTGACGCACGTCATAGCGGACATTGGCGTCGAAGTTGCGCAGCGCCTCTACCCTGAGCGGTGCGTCGGGGAGGATGCGGGGCGTGCCGCCGACATTCTCGATCGCGCCGCTGGCGCCCTGCGCTTCCAGCCTTTGGGGATTATAGCCGATGAAGGGGCCAACATCGACGATATCGAGAGTGCGAGTGGCAAGGTCAGCCTTCAAGCGCAGGCGATTGTCGGGCAGCGACACGGTCATGCGGCCGGAAAGGTCGCTGTCGCCAAACCGACCCTTTAGATGGGTGAAGCGCCATTCCCCACCTTCTTTGGTCAGCGCAGAGGTGAAGCGGTAGGTGCGGGTTTCCGGGATAGCGACACCCAGGAAGTCGAACAGCAGGGCGAGGTTGGGGCCACGGGTGAGGAGCCGCAGGTCGGCCCCTTCAATCTCGGTAGCGCCTGGCAAGGTGCCGCTGACCTCGAGGATCGTCGGCCCTGACTGGGCGCGCAGCGCGAGACTGTTTTTGCCGCCCGTCACAGTTTCATTGGGCGAGAGCAGGCCGCCGCTCAGGGTGAAAGGACGGTCCCGCATGGTACCATCGCCTGAGAAGCGGATATCGCTCGAAAAACGCGTGTCCTGCGCCTTCACCGTTTCAAATTTTATGTCGGTGGACAGCTGCATCCGCGGGTCGCGGTAGCGCAACGTCGTCCCAGCCAGCAACGCACGGCGGATCAGCGGAAGATCGAGCGGCTCTCCTTTTTTGTTTGGATCACCGAAGGTCCATGTGTTGCTCTTGCCATCCCGCGACCATTCCAGGTCAGCGGCGGCGTTGCGAAGCTCAAGCCAACGGACACGATATTTGTCGCCGAAGATCAGGCTGAGCGGCCCAATCCGTGTATCGATCAGGTCAGCATGGAAGAAATGCGGCTGACTTGCCCAGGAGGTGTTGACGATCGACATCCCCTCTGCGCGAAACTTGATGGTGATCGGCGCGAAATAGAGTTGGAAGTCGCCAGCGACCTTGACCGGACGTTCCAGGCGGCTGGTGAGGAAGCGTTCGAACGGATGTTTGAGGAAGCGGCCCTTGGTGATGAACAGGATCAACCACAGCAGAAAAATTAGGCCGACGATATAGGCGACGATGCGCAGCGGCAGCGGAACTTTCCGCCATTTCTGGCGCGCGGTCGACCAATAATGGCCGACGCCTCCTGCCGCACCGACGGGTGCAGGAGCCGTTTTCGCCGGGGTGCCCGGCCGCAAGGGATCGGCGTCGGCCATGGCGCAAGAACGTCCTTCCCCGGTTTTGGGTCCGAATTACCTTGCTTTCCGCAGGCTGGCCGACTATGCGCGCCCCTTCGCGATATTCGGAAGGACCGCCCGGCTAACTAGGGCTGCCGTGGCTGTTCGTAATCGTCGCGCTGAAGAAGGAGACGAAAATGCCCAAGCTCAAGACCAAGAGCGGTGTGAAGAAGCGCTTCAAGTTCACCGCTTCCGGCAAGGTCAAGCACGGCGTCGCTGGCAAGCGTCACCGCCTGATCAGCCACAACGCAAAATATATCCGCCAGAACCGCGGCACTTCCGTGCTGTCGGATTCGGACGTGGCACACGTGCGCCTCTGGGCGCCCTACGGCCTGAAGTAAGGAGTAGAGGCACATGGCACGCGTAAAACGTGGTACGACCACCAAGGCGAAGCATAAGAGGATTTTGGATCAGGCGAAGGGCTATTATGGCCGTCGCAAGAACACGATCCGCATCGCTCGCCAGGCCGTCGAAAAGGCCGGCCAGTACGCTTATCGCGACCGCAAGGTCAAGAAGCGGACCTTCCGTGGCCTCTGGATCCAGCGCATCAACGCTGGCGTCCGCGCTGAGGGCCTGACCTATTCGCAGTTCATGCACGGCCTGAAGCTGGCTGGCGTTGACCTCGACCGCAAGGTCCTGGCCGACATCGCGATGCACGAGGGCGAAGCGTTCAGCGCTATCATCGCCCAGGCAAAGGCTGCGCTGCCCGCGGCCTGAGCATAGAATGGTCGAATGATCGTCCAAGGGGCGCCGGGGCAGATGCTTCCGGCGCCCTTTTTGTTTTGAATAGTTTCGAACTACCAGCTCCGTTCGGGCTGTTCTGATGAGTCACCTGCCTCATCAGAATATCGAAGCCCTGCTTTCTCTTTGAAGAAATGTGAGGCCCTTCGACAGGCTCAGGGCGAACGGGGACATATTGGGAGCTTGCGACACAAGGATGGTCCCATGCCGCTGCATGTCTGGTGGCTCTATGTCACGGCGGTTTTCCTGATCTCGGCCACACCAGGTCCGAACATGCTGCATGTGATGACGCAGAGCATTGCGCATGGGCCGCGCAAGGCAATGGTCACCATGGCGGGCCTGATGAGCGCGGTGTTGCTGTGCCTGACCGCATCTGCGTTGGGGATGGGCGCGCTGCTCAAGGCGTCGCCGCTGCTGTTCGCGGTGCTGCGCTATGCGGGGGTCGCCTATCTGATCTGGCTGGGGATCAAGGCGTGGCGCGCGCCCGTGGCCCACGGCGGCGATGGCGGAGCCACAACGGCGATGCCAATCCGCAAGCTCTACGGCACGGCGCTACTGACCGGCCTGTCCAATCCCAAGCTCATCATCTTTGCCGCCGCGCTGTTTCCGCAGTTCATCGATACCGCGCGACCCTTCACAGCGCAGTTGGCGATACTGGTGGCGAGTTTCATTGTGATCGAAAGCCTCTGGCATGCGGTGTACGCCCTTGGTGGGATGAAGCTAAAGCATTGGCTACAGCCCGCAAACCGGCAACGTCTGTTCAACCGTGGAACGGGCCTGCTGTTCATCGGCTTTGGCGGTGCGCTACTGGGCGCGCGGGCCTGACCCTTTCCTTGGCGCTCGCGCCCGGCTAAGGCGCGCTCAATATTTCGCCTTCGCGGGAACGATGAATACTCATGAGTGAAATTGCCAATCTGAAAGCCGGTTTGATCGCCGACATCGCCGCCGCCGATACGCTCGACGCGCTCGAAGCATTGCGCGTGGGTGCGATGGGCAAGAATGGCGTGATCACGGGCTTGCTCAAAACGCTTGGCCCGATGAGCCCCGAAGAGCGGCTGGATAAGGGACCGCCAATCCAGGACCTGCGGGAAAGCGTGACTGCCGCGCTTGCGGAACGCAAGGCTGCGCTGGAGCAGGCAGCGCTTGATTCGAAGCTGGCGGCTGAGAAGATCGACATGACATTGCCTGCCGATCTGGGCGCACAGGGCTCCGTCCATCCGGTGAGCCAGGTGATGGACGAGCTGGCGGAGATTTTCGCGGATTTGGGCTTCTCCGTCGCGACCGGGCCGGAAATTGAGGACGACTGGCATAATTTCACCGCGCTCAACATTCCCGAGACGCATCCGGCGCGGGCGATGCATGACACATTCTACTTCCCTGATGACCCCGACCAGAATGGGGAGGGCAAGAAGATGCTGCTGCGCACCCATACGTCGCCGGTGCAGATCCGCACGATGATGAGCGGCGAGCCGCCGATCCGCATCATCGCGCCCGGCCGCGTCTACCGGTCGGACAGCGACGCGACGCATACGCCGATGTTCCACCAGATCGAGGGACTGGTGATCGACAAGGGGATCACGCTCGGCCATCTCAAATGGACGCTGGAGACCTTCCTCAAGGCCTTTT
>CAMPHR010000034.1 GCA_946886075.1 uncultured Novosphingobium sp.
AACACGTGACCCCATCATTACGAATGATGTGCTCTACCAACTGAGCTAAAGCGGCGTTGGGTGGGGCCAGATAACAGCGGTTGATGCGCAGGACAAGCGGGCATTGCATCTTCGCGTATCATCTTTGCGGGCATGCCGCTTGCCGCCTCCCTCATCGGCCGCAGCCTTCTTCACGGCATGTTTACCATCCCATGGCAGTGTCGAGTCTCGGATAAGCTTTTCTTCTGGGTTAGGACCGGCCGGATGGACACTCTGCGGGGGCAGGAAATCTCCAGTGATCAGGATGATTTCGACTATGCCGACAATGGCGCGATAGAGCCGCCCAGCGAGGTGGGAACGGACGAGCGGCGCATGCAGGTGCGCGCCTATAATTATTGGGCGTCGCTGCTTGGCGACCGCGCGCTGCCATCGATCGAGGACTTGTCGCCCGATCAGCTGGAGGATTTCGGCCCCAACAGCGTTCTTCTCGACTTCAGCACCGGGCTCGACAATCCGGCGGTCGTCTATCTCGGCACGGCGCTGCGCCGGGAGTGCGAGGTCACCGGGTCGATCCAGTTCATCAACGATGTGCCCTCACGTTCGCTGCTCTCGCGCCTGACGGATCATTATCTCCAGATCATCGCCAACGCCGCGCCCATCGGGTTCGAGGCAGGCTTCGTCAACCAGCGGGGCGCGGAGATCCTCTATCGCGGCATCCTCATGCCCTTTTCCTCCGATGGCGAGACGATCGATTTCGTCTTTGGCGTCATCAGCTGGAAGGAGTTGGCGAGCCAGGCCTTCGCTGACGAGCTTGGCCGCGAAGTCGACGCTGCCTTGCGCAGCAGCAGCGCCGCCGCTCCCCTTGCTGTCGCTCCGATCTGGGCGGATGGCCCAGCAGCGGGCGAAGATGACGACACGCTCGACCTGTCCGGCATGGAAAGCCCGGCGCAGGACGCCCCCCTCGCGGACTGGCTCGCCCTAGCCCGCGACGGCGCGGAGCAGGCACGCACCAGCGAAGCCCGCACCCACAGCGCCCTCTACCGCGCCATTGGTTTGGCTTATGACTTCGCGCTGATGAGCGAGGCATCGCCCGAAGACTATGCAGAGATGCTCGCCGACGCCGGGATCAAGCCCCAGGCGCGCAGCCCGCTGACCGCTGTCGTGAAGCTGGTCTTCGGCTCCACCTATGACAAGACGCGCATCACCGAATATGCGACCGCGCTTGAACATGCGAAGAGCGCCGGGCTCGGCATCGGCACTCTTGGCGACTATCTTGGCGAATATCCGGGCGGCCTCAAGGCGCTAATCCGCGACGAGCGTGCCCAGCGCCGCACTGCCCTGCCCCCGCGCACGGACCCGCGCCAGACCGCCCGCGCCGCGATGAAAGCCGCCGCGCCCATCGACCCGATCGCCATTCCCACCGATGAAGATGGCCTCGCCGTCGTCATCGCCCGCCGGGAAGCGGATGGCACCCTCGCCATCGTCGGCGCCCTGCCCGATGGCACGGACCTTGGCCAGCGCGTGATCGTCGCCGCTGCCGCTTGACCGCTTGATCATTATATTTCGGACCTGAGTAACTTTATTCCATTCTCCAATTGAGCCTCCCCGGGTGCTGGCGCATAACAGCCGGAGCGGGGAGTCGTATGGCAACGTTCCGGCGTCATCTCCGTTCTGGCAAAGTGGCACATAGCCGCAGCGGGAAGAGGGTAACGCATGACGGCACTGTCCGAGCCGAAGTCTGGCCAAGTTGACGCATCAATCCGCAAGGCGCTTGAGGCCGCGCTCGAACGGGGTGCGCTCCCGGGCGAAAGCGACGATTTCGATCATGAGGCAGCCACCGCCGCCGCCACCTTCCTCGCCCGCACCGCAGACGTCCGCAAGCCCGGCCAGCTTGCCATCGCCATCGAAACCCTCGGCGAAGGGGCGACCGGCCGCTACATGCGCATCGCCATAATCAATGACGACATGCCGTTCCTGGTGGACTCGATCGCCAACGCGCTCGCCGCCCACGACATCACGATTTACCGCCTGCTGCATCCCGTCCTGTCAGTCGATCGCGCGGCAGGCAGCAAGCTTTCCGCCATTCTCGATGACGAAGCTCCCGGCGCTCGCCGCGAATCCATGATCTATATCGAAGCGGACCGCGCCGATGCGAAGGGCCGCCGCGCGCTCGAAAAAGCCCTGCGCGAAACGCTCGCCGATGTCCGTATCGCCGTCGCCGACTGGCCCCGTATGCGAGAGGCCATGAGCCGGGACGCCGACGCGATCCCCGACGGCGAAGGCGCGGCGCTGCTCCGCTGGTTCCTCGCCCGTCATTTCACCCAGACCGGACATGAGCGCCGCCACCGTGACGGCCGGGCGGAGGATCAGCTTGGCATCTGCGCGCTGGACGACACACCCCTGCTGTCAGCAGCCTCACTCGAAGCCGCCTTCACCTGGTTCGAGGAAGGTCGGCGCAACCCGCTGATCATCAAATCCAACATCCTGTCCCGCGTGCACCGCGCCGTGCTGCTCGACCTCATCATCGTGCCCGTGCGTGAGGGCAAGCAGGTCACGGCCCTTTCCATCCATGCGGGCATGTGGACCAGCGCTGCCCTGTCGGCCAGCCCGGACAAGGTGCCCCTGCTGCGCTCCGCCCTCTCCGCGCTGATGGACAAGTTCGGCTTCGATCCGGCGGGCCATGCGGGCAAGGTGCTGGTGCATGCGCTCACCGCCCTGCCGCATGACATATTGATCGGCTTCGATCATGAGACGCTCGAACGGCTGGCGCTCACCTTCATGTCGCTGACCGATCGGCCGCGTCCCAAGCTGGCGCTCGGTACCAGCGCGCTCGCCCGGCATCTCTACGCCTTTGCCTGGCTACCGCGCGATGAACTCAGCACCGCCCGCCGCCTCGCGGTGCAGGACATGCTTTCGCAAGCCGCCAATGCGCCGGTGCTAAGCTGGTCGATTGCGCTGGAGGAAAGCGGCCTAGCCCTGCTGCGCATCACGCTCGACCTGCGCGACGGCGGGGTCGTGCCCGACGAGGCGCCGCTCGACCGGCAATTGAAGCAGATGGTGCGCGGCTGGGTCCCGGCCGTCGAAGAGGCGCTCACCGAAACGGAGGACCCCGGCCGCGCCGCTGCCCTCGCGCAACGCTATGCGCCCGGCTTCCCCATGGCTTATCGCAATGGCGCTGGCCCGATGGAGGCGGCGATCGACATCCGCCTGCTCCACGGCCTTGGCGGCCCCGGCGACAAGTCGATCCGCATTTATCGGAATGGCGAGGACGCGCCCGAACAACTGCGACTGAAGCTCTACAGCCACGATGTCATCGCCCTATCGGAAGTCGTCCCGGCTTTCGAAAATTTTGGCTTCCGCGTGATCGATGAAATGACAACGGCGGTCGATGGCGGCGCGCAGGGTCATGTGCAGCGCTTCGTTCTGGAGCTTCCGCAGGGTGGCAGCGGCGATGCGGTCGTCGCCCGCGCCTCGGTCGTCACCGAAGCCATCGCGCAGGTGCTGGAGGGCCGCGCCGAAAATGACCGCTTCAACGAACTAATCGTGACGGCGGGCCTCGCCCCCCACGCCGTCGTGCTGTTCCGCGCGCTGTTCCGCTACCTCCGCCAGACGGGCATGGCCTATGGCATGGCGACCTTCGCCGAAACACTGCGGCGCGAACAGGACATCGCCCGCCAGCTTGTCACCCTGTTCGAAGCGCTGCATGATCCGGCCATAAAGGACGGCCCCGCCCGCGCGGAACAGGCGCAGGCGGCGATCACCGCTGGCCTCGAAAAAGTCAGCGCGATTGACGAGGACCGCGTGCTGCGCCTGCTGCGCGCCGTCATCACCGCCACCCTGCGCACCAATTTCTTCAGCAACGCGGCCGCCGAAGCGCTCGCGTTCAAGCTCGACAGCGTTCAAGTACCCGGCCTTCCCGCGCCGCTCCCATGGCGCGAAATCTGGGTTTACTCCCCGCGCGTCGAGGGCATTCACCTTCGCGCCGGGCCGATCGCGCGTGGCGGCCTGCGCTGGTCGGATCGCCGCGACGATTTCCGCACCGAAATCCTCGGCCTCATGAAGGCGCAGCGCGTGAAGAACGCCGTCATCGTCCCGACCGGCGCAAAGGGCGGCTTCTACCCCAAGCAGCTTCCCAGCCCCCAAGTCGATCGCGATGCCTGGTTAGCCGAAGGCACTGAAAGCTACCGCATCTTCATCCGCGCGCTGCTCTCCGTCACCGACAATATCGTCAGGGGCAAGGTCCGCCATCCTGCTCAGACCGTCATCCATGACGGCGACGACCCCTATTTCGTCGTCGCGGCGGACAAGGGCACGGCGACCTTCAGCGACGTCGCCAACGCCATTGCGCTGGATCACAATTTCTGGCTGGGCGACGCCTTCGCCAGCGGCGGCTCGCACGGCTATGATCACAAGGCGATGGGCATCACCGCGCGCGGCGCCTGGATCAGCGTGCGGCGGCACTTTGCTGAAATGGGCATCGACGTACAGAGCGAGCCGGTCAGCGTCGTCGGCTGTGGCGACATGTCAGGCGACGTGTTCGGCAACGGCATGCTGCTGTCGAAATCGATCCGCCTACTCGCCGCCTTCGACCATCGCCACATCTTCCTCGATCCCGATCCCGATCCGGCGAAAAGCTGGGAAGAACGCAGCCGCCTGTTCCAGCTGCCCCGATCGAGTTGGGACGATTATGACAAGTCGCTTATCTCCAAGGGCGGCGGCGTCTTCCCGCGCAGCCTGAAAAGCATCGCCCTCACGCCTCAGGTCCAGGCGATCCTGGGCGTCACCGACACGGAAATGGAGCCGACCGCGCTGATCGGTGCGATCCTCAAAAGCCCCGCCGACCTGCTATGGTTCGGCGGCATCGGCACCTATGTGAAGGCCGCTGCCCAAAGCAACGGCGAAGTCGGCGACCCCGCCAATGACCGCCTGCGCGTCAATGCGGAGGATCTGCGCGTCAAGGTCGTCGGCGAAGGCGCGAATCTCGGTGTCACTCAGGCGGCACGCATCGCCTTCTCGCTGCGGGCCGGGCGCATCAACACCGACTTCATCGACAATTCGGCGGGTGTCGATTGCTCGGATAATGAAGTAAATATCAAGATCGCGCTGAACAAGGAGATGGCCGAGGGCCGCCTGACCTTCGAGGCGCGCAACAAGCTGCTCGAAAGCATGACCGACGCCGTCGCCGACATCGTGCTGGAGGATAACCGGCTTCAGGTGCTCGGCCTCTCGATCGCCGAAAGCGGCGGCGCGGGCGACCTCGCCAGCTATGTCCGGCTCATCGAAACCTTTGAGGAAGGCGGCCGTCTTGACCGACAGGTCGAGGGCCTTGCTGCCAATGATGTGCTGCTCCGGCGCGGGCAGGATGGCCTTGGCCTCACCCGCCCCGAGCTCGCCGTCCTTCTCTCCACCGCCAAGCTCGCACTTCAGGACTCGATCGAACAGGGCCAACTCGCCCTCGACCCCAGCATGGGTCCTGAGCTCGCCGCTGCCTTCCCCCCTGCCATGCAAAAGAAGGAAGCGGACGCGATCGCCGCGCATACGCTCGCGAGGGAAATCGTCGCGACTAAGATCGCCAACCGCATCGTCAACCGGCTCGGCCTTATCCACCCCTTTGAGCTGGCCGAAGAGGAAGGCTGCTCGCTTGCCGATCTCGCCAGCGCCTTCCTGATCGCGGAGCGTCTCTACGACATCGGCACGCTCTGGGCAGACATCGACGCCACCGCCATGTCGGAAAGCGCCCGCCTCGCCCTGTTTGCCGATGTTGCCATCGGCGTCCGCACGCAGATCGCCGACATATTGCGCAGCCTGCCCGCAGGAACACTGCCCGGTTCGGGCCATGCGCTGCTCGCCAAAGGCGTCGAAAAGCTCGCGCATAATGTGGACGACCTCCTCACCAGCGAGGCCTTGCGCCGCACCAACGCCGTCATCGACCGCTTGGCGTCCCTAGGCGCGCCGGAGGACCTCGTGCGCCGCACCGCCGGTCTCTTCAAGCTCGATGGCGCGGTCGGCATTGCCGCGCTGGCCGGGCAGCTGAAGGTCGATGAAGTAGCCCTCACCCGCGCCTTCACGCATCTGGGCGAAGCCGTCGGCATCGACTGGGTCCAATCGACCGCCGCCCGAATGGCGCCGAGCGATCCTTGGGAAAGGCTGCTCATCTCCGGCGTCGCCCGCGACATGCAGCAGGTCCGGCTCGACTTCCTCGAACAGGGCGGCAAGAGCGACGGCAAAGACATCATCGCCCATGTCGATACATGGCTCGCCCAAAAACAGCCCCGCATCACCCAATTCCGCGCCCTCGTCCAACGCGCCAAAGCCGCCGCCGCGCCCAACGTTGCGATGCTGGCGGAGATAGCTGGTCAGGCAAGGGGGCTGCTGGGGCGGTAGCCTCACCCCCACGTCGCTAGAATCATCCCCAACCCTCACCCGTCATCCCAGCGAAAGCTGGGATCTCGTGCGGCAACGCGCCGCCTCTACCCGACCTTCACCGTCACCAAGGCTGCTGGCCCCCCACACTCTCTATCTCCACCCCACCCAACCCATACACTTTAACACAATTTCCCCCACCTACCCGTTTGCAATTGCGAGTCGTTCGCGTTATCCGGTCCACCTCATCATCAGGACCGATCCGCCGCATGCACGCCCCCGTTCACCTCCAGCAGCAGAAGAAAAAGAAGAAGACCTTCTGGCTGAAGCAGCTCCACAGCTGGCACTGGATCAGTTCAGCGATCAGCCTGATCGGCCTCCTGCTCTTCGCCTTCACCGGCGTCACCCTCAACCACGCCGCCGACGTTGAAGGTTCGCCGCAGACGGTTGAGAAGTCAGCGACCCTCCCCGCGCCCCTGCTGAAACAGGTCGCGCCTGACGATGGCGCCGATGCCAAAAAGCCGCTCCCCGCGCCCGTTGCCGCCTGGGTCGAAAAGGAAATCGGCTCCCGCGCGTCAGGCGAGGCGGAATGGTCCGCCGACGAAATCTACCTCGCCCTCCCTCGTCCCGGCGGCGACGGTTGGGTCTCGATCGACCGCCAAAGCGGCGCAGTGACCAGCGAAAGCACCAGCCGCGGCTGGATCAGCTATTTGAATGACCTCCACAAGGGCCGCAACACCGGCACCGTCTGGAAATGGTTCATCGACATTTTCGCTGTCGCTTGTTTCGTCTTCGCAATGACCGGCCTCCTCCTCCTCCAGCTCCACGCCGCCAAGCGCCCAAGCACCTGGCCCCTCGTCGGCGCAGGCCTCATCATCCCAACGCTTTTAATTCTCCTTTTCCTTCATTAATTCAGGGGACCAGCAGCACATGCAAAGCCGCTACAAACTCATCCTTGGCAGCAGCGCCGCCTTCGGCGCCGCCGCTTGTCCCGCCGCCGCGCAGACGCTCAACGTCAACGTCGCCATCCCGCGCCTCTCCGTCGCAGAATATCACCGCCCTTACGTCGCAATCTGGCTGGAGAAAGAAGGCGCCGCGCCCCGCACCCTGTCGGTCTGGTATGATGTCGACAAGGCAAAGGGCGAAGGCACCAAATGGCTCCGCGACATCCGCCAATGGTGGCGTGTCTCCGGCCGGTCTCTTAAAGTACCCGCCGACGGGATCACCGGCGCCACCCGCGCCCCCGGCGATCAAAAGGTCGCCTTCACAGCAGGCAAAGGGCCGCTCGGCCAACTCTCACCCGGCAACTACACGCTGGTCGTAGAGGCCGCACGCGAAGTCGGCGGCCGCGAACTGCTGCGCCTGCCCTTCAGCTGGCCAGCAAAGCCGGGCATCGTGGCCCGCGCCAAGGGCAACACTGAATTGGGGCAGGTCAGCCTCAGCGTCAGCAAATAAGGGGACTGTCATGAAAGCCAAATATCTGATCGCAGCAGCCGTCGCCGCGCTGATGGCCACGGGCGCCGCCCAGGCTCACCGCCAGTGGATGTTGCCGTCCTCGACCACCCTGTCCGGCTCGGACAGCTGGGTCACGGTGGACGCCGCAGTCTCGAACGACCTCTTCTACTTCGAACATAATCCCATGCGCACTGACGCGATTGCAGTGACGCAGCCGGACGGTTCGGCAGGCAAGATCGAGAATGCCGCAACCGGCAAATACCGCTCCACCTTCGACGTCCACCTGACGCAGCCAGGCACCTATCGCGTCGCCAGCGTCTCGACCGGCATCATGGGCAGCTACACGCTGAACGGCGAAGTAAAGCGCCTGCCTCGCGGCACGACCAAGGATAAGCTGGCTGCAGCGATCCCAGCCGGAGCCACCAACGTCCAGACGGTGGAAGCCACCAACCGCAACGAGATATTCCTGACGCTGGGCGCCCCTACCACCACCATCTTCCAACCGACCGGCGTTGGCATCGAGCTAGTGCCAGTGACGCACCCGAACGATCTCATGGCAGGTGAAGCGGCAAGCTTCCAGTTCCTGCTCGACGGAAAGCCTGCGGCGGACCTTAAGGTCACGGTCATTCCCGGCGGCATCCGTTATCGCGACAGCCTGGGCCAGCAGGATCTGGTCACCGGCAAGGACGGCAAAGTTTCGATCAACTGGCCGCAGCCTGGCATGTACTGGCTAAACGCCACTGTCGGCGGAAATCGCGAAGGCGGCGAAGGCGCCAAAGCGCCGTCTCCCGCTGCTCCGGCTCCGCGCCGCGCATCCTACGTCACCACTCTGGAAGTGCTTGCGCCCTGACCGGCATTCGCATCGCTATCCCTAACATACCGCCTCCCCTGCCCCCATCGGGCGAGCAGGGGGGGACGGGACATATTATGGAGCTTTCCGGGCCGACCATGGGCACCAGCTGGTCGGTCCGGATCGTCGATGCTCCGCCGGGCTGCGCGAGCGCGATTGACGATGTACTCGCCCAAGTCATCGGGCAGATGAGCAATTGGGAAGCCGATTCCGACATCAGCCGCTTCAGCGCGTTGCCCATCGGCACCTGGACGGTGCTGCCATCAGACATGATGACCGTCCTCCAAGCCGGGTTGAACATGGCACGCGTGTCTGGTGGCGCATTCGACCCTGCGATCGGACAGCTCGTCAAACGCTGGGGCTTCGGTCCATCGGGCGTGACCGGCCCCGAAATCTTGCCTGCTCATGCGGCGCCTTGGACCATGATCGAGATCGCGGACCAGAGCGCTCGCCGCCTAGCCGACATTGCGCTCGACTTCTCGGGCATAGCCAAAGGCTTCGCGGTGGACGCGGTTGCAGATGCTCTCCGCAACCTGGGTGCCAAGCACTTCTTGGTCGAGATAGGAGGAGAGCTCCGCGGCGAAGGACTAAAGCCCGACCACCAGCCGTGGTGGGTTGATGTCGAGGCACCACCGGGCCTGGCCGTGCCCACCCTCCGCATCGCCTTGTGCGGCCTTTCTGTCGCTACGTCCGGCGATTATGTACGCTTCCGGGCAGAGGAAGGCGCCCAGCTGTCACACAGCATCGACCCGGCGACGGGCAGGCCGATCGCCAATAACGTGGCCTCTGTCACCGTCCTGCACGAAAGCGCCATGCTGGCCGATGCCTGGGCGACGGCGATCACGATCCTGGGGCATGAGCGCGGCATGGCATTGGCGACGCGTCACGATGTCGCCGCACGTCTCATTCACCGCTGCCCGGACGGCGCCATGGAATATGTGACGCCTGCTTTAGCCTCTATGCTGGATTAGCCATCCGGCCGCTTCAAACGTCGGCCCATCGCCGCAAGAGGTTGTGATAGACCCCCGTCAAGCGAATCACCTGGGCATTGTCATGGCCAAGGTCGGTGGCCAAAGCCTGTATGCTGCTGTCCAAGTCGAACATCATCTGCCGCGCGGCATCGTCTCGCACCATTGATTGCAACCAGAAAAAGCTGGCCGTCCGCCTGCCTCGCGTTACTGGCTCAACGCGATGAAGCGATGAGGAGGGATATAAGACCGCATGTCCAGCGGGCAGCTTCACCTGCTGCACGCCAAAATTGGTCTCGACGGTCAATTCCCCACCGTCATAGCTTTGTGGGTCTTCCAGAAAGACGGTGATCGAAAGATCGGACCGGACCCGGAAGCCCGTGCTTGCCTGTACCCGGACGGCGTTATCCACATGCACCCCGAATGCCTGCCCGCCCTCATAAGAGTTGAACAAAGGCGGGAATATTTTCAGCGGGAGCGCAGCAGCGATGAAGAGCGGTGAGCGGCCCAACGCATCCAATATGATTTCCCCGGCCTGCTGCGCTTCAGGAGCCTCCTCGGGCAGTTGCATGTTGCGTTTGGCAAGAGCCGATTGATGGCCCGACGTCACATTGCCGTCGATCCACTGCGCGCTTTCGATCAGCGCCCGGACGCGCCCTACATTTGCGCCATCAAGCAAGTCGGGAATAACGGTCAGCATGTCGAAGAAACTCTATTGGGCAGCGATGCGGTTAAGCGCCTTCGGCGCGCAGGACGAAGGGTATTTCAACGACGCCCCTTACCTTCACCGGCTGACCTTCGCGGATTGTCGGCTTCCACCGCCACGTCCGCACGGCATCACGCGCAGCTGAGTCCAGACGCGAGAAGCCGCTGCTCTGCGCAATTGCCACGCTCTCAACCGTACCCTCGATACTCAAGGTCAAGGATAGCAGCACGGTGCCCTGCTCACGCTTGCGGCGGCTCTCGATCGGGTAGCGAGGCGGCTTTCCGGAGACCATCTGCGCGGCGAGATCACCGCCCTGCACGGTACTCGGCGCTGCTGGGGCAGGTGGAGCGGAAACAGTCGGCCCTGGACTTATTACGGGGATCGCGGCAGCCCGGACGGGCGTAGGTTCAGCTGTGGTGGCGATCGGCGCAGGGGGAGTGGGGACATGCACCAGAGGCGGCGGCGCAACAACCTGGGGCGCTGAAGGTGGCGGCGGAGGTGTTTCCGCGGCGGGCGGCGGTGGGGGCGGCGTCAGGTTCACGACCGAAAGACGTGTCTCCTGCACGCGCTGGGCATGCTGCCTCATCTGTAGCAGCGCATAAATCGCAACGGCATGAACAAGAATGATTAGGAGAATAGCGGGCAAGTTGACGGCCCGGCGTTCGCCATAGCGAGGGCCCGTAACCGGTGGAGCCTCCTGCACCCTGCCGCTGGAGGAGACACGCGCGGGCTCTGGCGGGAAAACAGCGGGTGGGACGTCATCTGCAATGAACCGTTCGGCCGCACCAAGCATGCCTATTCCCCTTTCACGGCTACTGCCTGCAGATCAAGCCCATAGCGCGAGCTCTAATGCGAATCAATCGCACCCCTCGCTTTTCTGAAGGATCAGGCGGGCGGCGACCCGAGGAGGACTGCATCGCCACCCGCCCTTTCCCCCGGCGTGGGACAAACGCCGGGGGATTATGACGGTTAGAAGCTATAGTTGAGGCTCAGCACCGCCGAACGGGTCGGAGCAGGCTGTGCCCAGCTGCCATTCACATTGTTGCGCACCGTGGTCACATACTTCTCGTTAGTGAAGTTCTGGACATTGAGCTGCGCCGTCAGATTTTCGGTGATCGGGTAGTTAGCCATGAACCGGTGGATCGTGTAGCTCGGCACATAGTAGCCGACATAGGTCCCCGCCGTGAGTTGCGCGAGGGTAGGCTGGTTCAGCAGGAACTTGCCCTGGTAGGTGATGCCATAACCAAGCTCCAGACCGAAGTCGAAGCGATAGGTCGTGAACAGGCTTCCGGAATGCTTGGGCGTGTTGGTCAGCGCATAGCCACGCGTGGGATCCAAGAAGGCCGTGCTATTCGCGCAGTTACCAGCGGTTGTGCTGGTCGACCCCGGATTATCAAGACAGAAGTCGGAGACGCCCTGCCGGATTTTGCTCTTCAGGTACATGTAATTGGCGGAAATCGTCCAGTTGCTGGTGATGTTTCCGGAAGCACCAAGCGAAATCCCCTCAACCCGCTGGTTACCGTCGGTCGCCTGATCGGGCAGTTGCACGTCACCCGAAACCACCTTGATCTGGTTCCGGTCATTACGGAACGCTGCGGCGGTCAGCAAAAGCTTGGCGTCGAACAGATCGGCCTTGATGCCGATCTCATAATTTTTGGTGGTCTCAGGCTTCACGTTGCAGTTTCCGCCGCCCGTACCAGTGTCCAACGCGCAGGACCCATCGACCGAAGCCTTCGAGGGCAGCTTAGAGTTGCCATAGGCAACATAAAGGCTGGTGTTGGGCGTTGGCTTTACGACCAGGCCTGCCCGGTAGGAGAAGAGATTATCGTTAACCCTGGCTGGGGCGGTAACGCCGGTCGGATCACCCAGGGTGGGAGAACCCGCCGTTGTATTGAAGGTAACCGACCTGCTTGTGCCCTTCACCTTTTCGTAGCGGATGCCGCCGTTGAATTCGAGCCAGTCGGTGAGCTTCATGGCATCGAAGAGATAAGCAGCGTAGCTCGTCTGTTCACCCAGCGCCCGCGCTGCGCGGATGAAGTTGAACGGACCGTCATATTCGTTGTTGCCATAGACGAAGCCTGCAGGCCCCTGCACCACTTCGCCAGGGTTGGAGATGCTGACGAGCGGGAAGGCGGATGCAAACGGATTTGTGCCGTCCGCTGCACGAAGGCTGTTGCCCGCCAACTGGTTATATTTTTCCCAGAGCGCTGAAGCGCCAAGGACCAACGTATGCTCTATCCCGCCCGTCGCGAAATCGGCACTAAGATCGATCTGATTATAGGCCGTCTCGTTGTTGATGAAGCGGGTGTTGCCACGGCCATTGCCCCGGTTGGGCATGAAGAAGCCGGGCGGTACGGTCACAGTGCCGGTCGCGGGGGTGAAGGTGCATGGAGCCGGGCTGGAGGCGAAGCAGAAGTCGCCGGTGGGCTGGCTCGTGATAGTATCCTGATGAATTTTTTCGTAGCGAGTCAGATTACGGATCTTCAGGCTGTCGTTGAACGCGTGGCTGAAGATCGCCTGCAGCGACTTGGTCGTGCTGTCCTGCTTATCAATATTGGCGAAGCCGTAATAGCCTGACCGGTCAAACTCATCCAGAATGCCGCCCTGTGCCGGATAATAGCGAAGGCCATATTGCGGCATGGCGTCATCATCGAGATATTCGCCCTGCAACGTCAAGCTTGTCGGGCTGTCGATGCCAATGGTGATCGCCGGTGCGATACCCCAGCGCTTGTAATATTCGACATCGCGGCCGGGAACGTCGTTCTCATGATATACCGCATTGATGCGGACTGCGATCAGATCATTGAGGCGCTTGTTGGCATCCACCGTGGCCCGATAATAATTGTCAGTGCCGATCCCGGCATTCAATATGACCTGGTCATCCGCCAGAGGGCGCTTCGTGACCAAGTTGATGGTGCCAGCCACCGAACCGCCGCCGTTCATCACGGAGTTGGCGCCGTTGGTAACTTCGACCTGTTCGATGTTGTACACTTCATTGCGGTTGAGGAACGCGCCGGAGCGGACGCCATCGACGGTGACGTCATTCTTCGCATCCTGGCCGCGCAGGATGATGCGATCGCCATAGCCAAAGCCGCCTTCACCCGCACCGAATGTGATGCCGGGCACGGTCGACAAGACATCGCGCAGCGTCAGGAGATTCTGCTGCTTGATCGTTTCCTTGTTGATGACCGTGATCGTCTGCGGCGTATCCAGCAACGGGCGAACATATTTGGGCGACTCCGCGCGATCGACTTTGACCTCCGATTCGTCGATCGCAGTGTCGGTCACCGTCATGCCGCCCAGCTTCGGAGCCGGAGCGCCATCCTGCGCATGTGCGGCCGAAGCAAAGGCGATAGCGCTTACGCAACCAAGAGCCAGAAATGACGGCATCGACTTGGAACCGCTGGACATCGAACAAAAACCCCCTTCTTCATTGATCTTCGAGGAGGCAGCTATTGCGAACTGTTCGCAGAGTCAACGCTATTGAGAATAATTATTATTCTTTGCCAGATGTGCGAACAGCCAGCAGCGGATGGCACTCGCCAAATTAGGGGGCTGGGGTGCGGCCAATCGCGCGAGGTCAATCTGAGCGATCAGCGCATTGAGCGGCAACCCCTCCCGCGCTGCGCAAGTGCGAAGGGCTTGCCAGAATATAGGTTCCAAACTGATTGCGGTCTGATGGCCCGCTATGGTCACGCTCCGCTTGACCGGAGGCGCAAAGGGCGCCTCCGCCAAACCAAGCGCCCCCTCTTTGCCGTCGCCTTGCGCCATCAATACATGTGCTGGCCGCCGTTGATGGACATGGTGCTGCCAGTAACAAACCCCGCCTCTTCGCTGCACAGAAATGCCACGCCGCGCGCGATCTCGTCCGCCTGACCCAGCCGTCCGACGGGGATTTTCGCGACGATCTTTTCCAGGACTGGCGCAGGCACCGCAGCCACCATGTCGGTGTCGATATAGCCCGGCGCGATGGCGTTGACGGTAACGCCGAACTTGGCCCCCTCCTGCGCGAGAGCCTTGGTGAAGCCATGAATGCCGGATTTGGCGGCGGCATAGTTCACCTGGCCATATTGCCCGGCCTGGCCATTGATCGATCCAATATTGACGATCCGGCCCCAGCCTCTTTCCCGCATGCCGCCAAAGGTCGCCTTGGCCATGTTGAAGCAACCGCCAAGGTTGATGCGCATGACTTCGTTCCAGTCGTCGAAGTTCATCTTCGCGAGTACGCCATCGCGGGTGATGCCCGCGTTGTTCACCACGATGTCGACGGGCCCCAATTTCTCGGCAACTGTCGCACAGCCTTCAAGACAAGCCTGATGATCGCCCACGTCCCAGCGAAAAGCGTCGATCCCCGTCCGGTCGGTAAACGCCCGCGCCTTTTCGTCATTTCCCGCATAGTTGGCGGCGACTTTGCAGCCCAGTGCCTTCAGCGCCAAGCTGATCGCCTCACCGATGCCCCTTGTTCCGCCCGTTACGATAGCAACTCTAGCCATGTCAGCTCCCCTCTCCTAGTGGACGAAACGCATCTTGGACCCATCCCGCCAGTTCACGGCCGATCAGGTCCTGGTAAAGGATCATAGCTTCAGGCGAGGCGTTCAGACAGGGCAAATGAGCGAAAGCATCACCACCAGCCGCCAGGAAATCTTCCCGGCCGCGCATCGCAATTTCTTCCAGGGTTTCCAGGCAATCAGCCGAAAAGCCGGGCGTTAGTACCGCAACGGATCGGATATTTCGGGACGGCAGCTCCCGCAACGTGTCGTCGGTCGCTGGGCCCAGCCATTTCGCGCGTCCAAATCGTGATTGGAACGTCAACCTTACTTCTCTTCCCAGCGCCTTCTGAAGCAAGTCAGCGGTGGCCCGGCACTGATCATAATAGGGATCACCCAGCGCGCGCGTGCGCTCAGGCATGCCGTGGAAGCTGGCGAGCAACAGGTCTGGCTCGAAACCAAGTTCAGCCAGATGACGTTCGGTAGAATGGCGCAGCGCCTCGATATAGGAAGCATCAGCATAATAGGGCGGCAAGGTGCGGATCGCGGGCTGCGCGCGCAGCTGGGCAAGTGATGCGTAACAGGCATCGAGTGCGGCAGCAGTCGTCGCCGCGCAATATTGGGGATAAAGCGGCGCCAGCAATATCCTGTCACATCCAGCGGCGATCATGCTGTTCAGACGGTCTGATATGGACGGCGTGCCATACCGCATCGCCCAATCCACTTTGATCTCCGGCCCCGTTAGCTCTTGTAACTTGGCGGCGGTTTCACGGGTGTAAACTGCGAGGGGAGAGCCTTCATCAAGCCAGACCTCCCGGTAGGCCTTCGCGGATTTGGCTGGCCGGGTGAGAAGGATAGGCCCGCGCAAAATGGGTTGCCACAACAGCTTTGGTATCTCCACGACCCGTCGGTCAGACAGAAACTCACCCAGATAGCGTCTTACGGAGGCAGCATCCGGAGCATCTGGCGTGCCCAGGTTGATCAGAAGAACCCCGATATTTGTCATATTTGATGTCATGTCCGTGACAGAAGGGGCAATTGGCGAAAGCGTTGCCCCGTGACGGTGAAGAGAGCATTGGCGATGGCTGGCGCAACCACAGGCGCTCCGATATCGCTGAGGCCAGCAGGGGGCGCCGTGCTGCGGATCATTTCCACGGTGATCTCGCCAATATCCTGCAGCCGGGGCAGGCCCATGCGTGACAAGATCGCGCGCGTTGGCAGACCCTTGGCGTAGGGCACCGAAGCACCCATCGCCGTGGCGAGGCCGAACAGGAGGCCGCTTTCCACCTGTTGCCGCGCTATGTCGGGATTGACCTGTTCACCGCCATCGACCGCCGCGACGATCCGGCCCACATTAAGCTTGTTTCCGTCGATGGCCGCTTCGACCATGACAGCGATATAGGCTCCATTTACCACATGGACCGCCAAGCCCTGCCCGCTTCCTTCGATGCCGCCCTGCCATCCTCCCATCGCTCCGACCGTCGTCAGGCAGTGCGCCAGTCGCGGGTTGCCGCCCAGCATCTGAATGCGGAAGGATAGCGCCTCCACCCGCGCGAGGTGCGCAAGTTCGTCGATGAAGCTTTCGGTGAAGAAGGCGCCGTAAAGATGCGCGTTGCTGCGCGTGAAGCCTAGCGGCAGGCCGACATCCGCCGGGAAATGATCGACCGCCCAATTGGGCAGGGCATAAGGCAATTCCATGCCCGCCACTGCGAGCCGGGTCGATGCATCGGCTGCATCGCGGCTCGCCTCATGCGGCAATTTGCGATGCGCGATCCGACCCCATGTCTGGGTCATGGCGCAAGGCGCCGCCACTTTCGCCAGCCATCCTTCGATCGCGCCGTTGCGGCCCAGCTTTGCCGCCATCCGGGCATGCGCCGGGGCGCTGGGCCGATCCTGGATCACATCCTCAAGGCGTGACCAGAGGAGCTGGACCGGACGCCCCACCTCCTTGGCGATCAGCGCGGCCTGGATGCCGACTTCAAAGTCCATCTTGCGGCCGAAGGAGCCACCGGCATGCAGGGGATAAAGCACCACCTGCTCCTCTGGCAGGTCAAGAGCGTCCGCTATCGCCGCCCGCGCGAGCGCGGGAGCTTGTGCCGCCATCCATATTTCCGCGAGGCCTTCACTCACTCGCGCGGTCGCGCAGGGCGGCTCCAGTGCCAGATGCAGGCCGGGCGCCACGCTGAATTCGCTGGCAAGGATCGTGGCGTTGTCGAACAGCGGCTTGAGATCCCCGCGCGCGTAAAGCCGCTTGCCTGACGAGCCTGAAAAGGCCTGTTCAAGCGCGGCATCAATGCCGGCGCTGCTGACCGGAGCGCCCGAGAGTTCAAATACCGGATCGCTCAGATCCAGCGCCTTGTTCGCTGCCCACCAATTTGTCGCGACGGCGGCCACCCAGCGATCGGTGCGGACCAGCTTGATGAAGCCGGTGACTGACTTGGCGGCCTGCTCGTCCACGCGCGTGAGCACCGCATCGCCGATCGGTCCCTGCCGGATCGAAGCGAAAAGCATGTCGGGAAGTCGAACGTCCGCAGCGAAATTGTGGCTGCCGTCGATCTTGGACGGCGTGTCGAGGCGAGGTAGATCCTGCCCGAACAGCCGGTCCGCCTGGCCTTGGCGGAAGGGCAAAATCTCCGGCAGGTCGAATTCTGCCGCTTCTGCCGCGACCTCACCGATCTTCAGCGTGCGCTGCCCGCTATCGGTGATGATCCCATTCTGTATGTCGCAACTTTCCCAAGGCACGTCCCAGCGTGCAGCGGCAGCCTGGCAAAGAAGCACACGCGCGGCTGCGCCCGCTTCCTTGTAGGCCGTGTGGAACATCAGCACGGAAGTAGCCGCGCCGGTCAGCATCAGCGCCCGCCGCGTCGCATATTGACTGATGGCCCAATCGCCTGCGCCTCCGGCCAGCCTCGACCAGTCATCGGCCAGCCACTCGTCCGCCAGCAGCGTGTTGGCATAGAGGGGACTGATGGGCGCGCTCTGCACACCCACCGTCCGCCAGTCCGCACCCAACTCGTCAGCCAATATCTGCGGCAACAAGGTGGTCACGCCCTGCCCGGTCTCCGCTTGCGGAACGATAACCAGGATCCTGCCCGCCTTGTCGATCTTGAGGAAGGCGTTGAAGACGGTTTCGCCCGGCGCAGCATTCAGGTTCGGGCGATAGGTGCGGGGCCATGCCCCCCAGGCCAGCAACAGGCCCGCTGAAGCCCCGGCGCCCACCAACAGCGTGCGCCGATCAAGCCCCTTCCCCGTGCGATTAGGATTTGCCTGCCTCCGCAGTGCGCGCGTCATGAAGAAGGTGATAAAGAGGCTTGCGACAGCTGAAAAGCGTTAATCTGCGCTAACCCGCGGGATATTGAAGCGGGGGATGTCGATGGCTGGGCAGCGGTCCATCACCACTTTCAAGCCGGCAGCTTCAGCGCGTTGCGCAGCCTCTTCGTTAATCACGCCCAGTTGCATCCAGACGGCCCTGGCGCCCGCCGCGATCGCATCATCCACCGCCTCGCCAGCCGCTTCACTGCGCCGAAAGATATCGACCATGTCGATCGAGACACCGATATCGGCCAGGCGCGCCCAGACGAATTCCCCATGCACATGCTCTCCAGCGATCTGCGGATTGACCGGCAGCACGCGATAGCCATGATCCTGAAGGAACTTCATGACGCCATAGCTGGGCCTGCCCGGTCGATCAGAGATGCCGACCAGAGCAATCGTGCGGGTCTCACCGAGGAGATCGGCTATTTCCTGCGGCTGCGTTAGCGGCATGATCCTGTTTTCCTTCCTTATCCGAAGGGAAGACGCGGGACGCCGCAGAACCGTTCCCCGGCTATTGCTCAACCACGCAGCCAGGCAGCCACTTGCCTCGCGACGGCCAGAAACGCCTCGCCCGACGCATCGTCGCTGGCGGCAGGCGGATCACCTGCATCGGACCGGCGCCGAATGTCTATCGCCAGCGGAATGCGACCCAGGAAAGCCATGCCCATGGCCGACCCAGCGGCCTCCGCACCGCCCGCGCCGAAGGGATCGGATATCTCGCCACAATGGGGACAGCTGTATCCCGCCATATTTTCGACGAGCCCGATCAGCGGCACGTCCGTTTGCTCGAAAAGGCTGACAGCGCGCGTGGCGTCGATCAGAGCCAAATCCTGTGGCGTCGACACGATGACAGCCCCTGCAGGCTTATGTTTTTGCACCATCGAGAGTTGAACGTCCCCCGTCCCCGGCGGCATGTCCACGATCAGCAGCTCTACGTCGCCCCAATCAGCATCAATGAGTTGTGAAAGGGCATTACCCGCCATCGGCCCGCGCCACGCGAGCGCCTTGCCGGGTTCGACCAGATGCGCCATCGACAGCATCGGAATTCCAAAAGGGCTTTCTACGGGGATCAGATGCTTGTCCCGCGCCTGCGGCTTCTGATCTTCGCTGGCCATCAATCGGGCCTGCGACGGGCCGTAAATGTCGGCATCGACCAACCCGACCGCAAAGCCCAGCCGCTTGAGCGCTACTGCAAGATTGGCTGAAAGGGTGGATTTGCCGACGCCACCCTTTCCCGAAGCCACGGCGATGATACGGGGCGCCTTGCGTTCCGCGGTCATGGCGATCCGCACGTCCTGTACACCTGGGACCAGCAGGCCACCCTCCTTGATTGCCGCCGCGACAGCATCCCGCCGCTCAGGCGAAAGTCCGCCTACGTCCAGCGCCAGGCTCATGATGCCATCCTTGATCCGGGGCGTGCTGGCACGGCCATCGGTCAGCGTCTTCAGACGGGCGGCGAAACTCTCAAGATCGGTCATGACAGCGCCTCCTAGGCAATAATCGTTGCGAAGGGCACTGTTTTTCGCGCCCCTCCCTTCCTATAGAGACGGGATGAGAAGATTTTTCGGGTGGATGCCGGGCATCGCAAACGCAATGGTCCAGGGTCCCTGGGGCGGCAAGAACGACGGCCCGGACGGCAATGACGGTTCGGGCAAAGGCGGCGATGGCGGCCCCCGCAATCCCTGGACGCAACCGGGCCGCTCGCCTGGCGGCAAGGGTCCGTCAGCCATCGAGGAGCTGCTGCGCCGCAGCCGTGAAAGCTTTGGCCAAGGTGGCGGCGGTGGCGGGTTCGGCAACCTTCCGCCACGACCCGCTGGCAAGACGCTTTGGCCTGCCGCGATCGGGATTCTGATCGTGCTGTGGCTGGTTCTCACCTGCTTCCACCGCGTGGGCCCGCAGGAGCGCGGCGTCGTGACGCTGTTGGGCAAATATAGCCGCACATTGTCGCCCGGCATCAGCCTGACACTGCCCGCGCCGCTTGAGAATGTCACCACCGTCGATGTCGAGGAAATCCGCGCGATCGACATCGGGTCGGCCAGTGCCCAGAGCGAAAATCTGGTTCTGACAGGTGACCAGAATATCATCGACCTCGCCTATTCGGTTCGCTGGAATATCCGCAGCCCCGAGCTTTACCTGTTCCAGTTGTCCGATCCCGACGCCACGGTCCGGGAGGTCGCGGAAAGCGCGATGCGGTCCGTTGTTGCCAGTGTCAGCCTGGACGACGCGCTGGGTGCGGGGCGTACCGAAATCGAGCAGCAGGTCGAACAGCGGATGCAGGAAATATTGGACGGATACCGTTCCGGCATTCGGGTGCAGGGCGTTGCGATCAAGCAGGCCGATCCGCCGACTGCGGTCAATGACGCGTTCAAGGCGGTCTCCGCCGCGCAGCAGACTGCCCAGACCTATTTGAACGAGGCGCGTGCCGCCGCCCAGCAGGTGACAGCCAAGGCCCAGGGTGAAGCGGCAGCGTTCGACAAGGTCTATGAACAATATAGGTTGTCGCCGGACGTGACGCGTCGCCGCATGTATTATGAAACCATGGAGGGCGTCCTGTCCAACGTCGATAAGACAGTCATCGAAAGTGGCAATGTCACTCCCTTCCTCCCGCTGCCGGAATTGAAGCGGCGTGCCCAGGGAGCAGCTGCGTCTTCGGGCTCAGCCGCTGCAGAGGGGAGCCAATAATGCCAACGCTCGTTCGCCATCCGATTGCGCTGGCCCTCGCCGTCATCGCCCTTTTGCTGCTTATCGGCAGCACGATTGCGATTGTGCCTGAAACCAAACAGGGCGTGATCGTGCGCTTTGGAGATCCCAAGAAGATCGTCAATCGCTATCGGCCCAATGAGGATTTCGGCAAGACCGGCGCAGGCGTAATCCTGCGCTGGCCCTTCATCGATCAGATCGTCTGGATCGACAAGCGCGTCCTGTCCGTCGAGATGGAGAGGCAGCAGGTCCTGTCGACCGATCAGCTCCGGTTGCAAGTTGATGCCTTCGCGCGTTACCGCATTGTCGATCCGCTGCGCATGTACATCGCGGCAGGCAATGAGGAACGGGTTTCGGACGCCTTGCGCCCGATCCTTGGTTCAGCGCTTCGCAACGAACTTGGCAAGCGTCCCTTCGCTGCCCTGCTTTCACCCGAACGCGGCCAGGTGATGGACAATATCGAAGCCGGGCTCAACCGGGTTGCGCGGCAATATGGCGCGGAGATTGTAGACGTCCGCATCAAGCGCGCCGACCTGCCAGATGGCGCGCCGCTGGAAAGCGCCTTCACCCGCATGCGCACTGCGCGCGAACAGGAAGCTCTGACCATCAGGGCCCAAGGCGCCAAGCAGGCACAGATCATCCGGGCGGAAGCTGACGCGAACGCCGCGCGGATCTACGCGGAAAGCTTTGGCAAGGACGCTCAATTTTATGACTTCTACCGGGCGATGCAGGCATATCGCTTCACCTTCGCGCCGGATCGCACTGGCTCCACCACCATGGTGCTGTCGCGCGACAATGAATTCCTGAAACAGTTTCAGGGAAAGGATCGATAACCTTAAGATGAAGAAGAGGTTCAGGGATCATTTCGGAACCAGCTTCATTCAATGAGGGTTAAGGCTGGGCGGCGCATCCGACTCACTCCAGAGTCCCGCCCTTCCTTCGCCAAGATCACGAGAGGACCGTCACGAGTGCGTTACGCTTATGCCCTTACCGGTGCCCTGCTTCTCGGTGGCACCGCCATCGCCGTAACATCCAGCCCGAATGTCGGCGCGCAGGTCGCGCAGAATGAAGGGATGCAGGCCGCAGCGCCCGCCGGTGCCCCTGCCAGCCTCGCCGACATGGTGGAAAAGCTTCAGCCCGCGGTGGTCAATATTTCCACCAAGCAGCGTGTGCAGGTTCAAAATCCATTCGCGGGCACGCCTTTCGGCGACCTGTTCGGCCAAGGCCCTGGCGCCAAGCCGCAGACGCGGCAGGCCCAGTCTCTCGGCTCCGGGTTCATCATCTCGGCTGACGGCTATATCGTCACCAACAACCATGTCGTGTCCGCGGGTGCCGAGGGCGCATCGGTCGATGCCATCACGGTGACCCTCACCAATCGCGAGGAATATTCGGCCAAGCTGATCGGCCGTGACCCGGCGACGGATATCGCGGTGTTGAAGATCGAGCCGAAGAAGGCGCTGCCTTTCGTCAAATTCGGCGACAGCACCAAAGCGCGCGTCGGTGATTGGGTCATCGCCATCGGCAACCCGTTCGCCCTGTCGGGCACCGTCACCGCGGGCATCATCTCCGCCGTCCATCGTGGCACCGGCGGCACCTATGACAAGTTCATCCAGACCGATGCGTCGATCAATCAGGGCAATAGCGGCGGCCCGATGTTCGACATGCGCGGCAATGTGATCGGCATCAACAGCCAGATCCTTTCGCCCTCGGGCGGCAATGTGGGCATCGGCTTTGCGATCCCGTCCGAACAGGCGGCGCCGATCGTCGATACCCTGCGCAGGGGTCAGAGCGTGAAGCGCGGTTATCTCGGTATCCAGATCAGCCCGCTTGGCGAAGATCTTGCCGATTCCCTTGGCCTGGCCAAGAACCGCGGCGAATTCGTCCAGGGCGTCGAACCGGGCAAGGGCGCCGACCGCGCGGGCATCAAGGCAGGCGACGTGATCGTCAGCGTAGCCGGTCAGGAAGTCACGCCTGACCAGAACCTGTCATCCATTGTCGCGTCCCAGCCGATCGGCTCGCGCGTGCCGATCGTCCTCTTGCGCAATGGCCAGCGCCAGACCGTGACCGCCATTGTCGGCCAGCGTCCGTCGGAAGACGAGCTCAACAGCTTTGCCCAGCAGCAGGACGATGATTTCAACAACCAGCAGCAGGATGACCAGTCCGGCGGCGCGCAAGCCACGCAGCAGTCGCTTGGCATTTCGGCCATTCCGCTGACGCCCAATATTGTCCGTCAGTTGGGCATTGCCGCTGATACGCGCGGCGTCGTCATCACAGCTGTTGATACCTCAACCGATGCTGGAGCGAAGGGCCTGCGTCGCGGCGATGTAATCATTACTGCCAATAACCGCCCGGTCGCCAGCCAGGCAGATTTGGATGCAGCTGTGCGTCAGGTGTCGTCACAAGGCCGCAGCGCTATTCTCCTGCAGGTGCTGCGCCGTGGTCAGCCTGCGGTATTCTTGCCGGTGCGGCTGCGGGACAAGTAAGTTCCCAGGATAGCCCAACAGAGACCTGTCGGGCCGCGCTTGCCGGAAGCCCTGTCTCGCCACTAAGATGGCGAGCAGGGTCCGGCAGGCGCGGCCCGATGCTTATGGGGAGCATGACGCATGAGCGACGGCATTTTCATCGGCCTTGGCGCAGCTGATTCAGGCGGCGGCATTCCTCAGACGCTCAACTTGCGCCGAGCTAACCGCCATGGCCTGATCGCAGGCGCTACGGGCACGGGCAAGACGGTGACGCTGCAGGGGATCGCGGAGAGTTTTTCCGCCCTCGGGGTTCCGGTCTTCCTCGCCGATGTAAAAGGCGACTTGTCCGGCATCGCCATGGCGGGATCACCCACGGCGAAAAATGCCGACAAGCTGGTCGCGCGCGCAAAGGAGATCGGCGTAGCGGATTACAGCTATGCCGATAATCCCGCGATCTTTTGGGACCTTTATGGTGAGCAGGGTCATCCGATCCGCACCACCGTAAGCGAAATGGGGCCACTGCTCCTCGCCCGGCTGATGGGCCTGAACGAGACGCAGGAGGGCGTGCTCTCCATCGCATTCCGATATGCTGATGAGGAGGGCCTGCTGCTCCTCGACCTTGGCGACCTGCAATCCATGCTGGCTTATTGCGCGGAAGATGCGGAAGAACTTTCCAGCCGATATGGGAATGTGACCAAGGCAAGCGTCGGCGCGATCCAGCGCCAGCTTCTGCAACTCGACAGCCAGGGTGGCGGCCACTTCTTTGGCGAGCCAGCGCTCGACATTCACGATTTCCTCAAGGTCGATGATCAGGGGCGCGGTTATGTGAACATCCTGGCAGCCGACAAGCTGATGCAGAGCCCGAAGCTCTACGCCACTTTCCTCCTTTGGCTATTGAGCGAGCTGTTCGAAACGCTCCCTGAGGTTGGTGACCCTGACAAGCCGGTCCTCGTCTTCTTCTTTGACGAGGCGCATATGCTGTTCGATGACGCCCCCAAGGCGCTGACGGACAAGATCGAGCAGGTCGTTCGGCTGATCCGGTCGAAGGGCGTCGGCGTTTATTTCGTGACCCAGAACCCGATCGACATCCCCGAAGAGGTGGCAGGCCAGTTGGGTAATCGCATCCAGCACGCGTTGCGCGCCTTCACTCCGCGCGACCAAAAGGCAATTAAGGCGGCCGCCGAGACATTCCGCGTCAACCCGGATCTGGATGTCGAGACCGCCATCACTGAGCTGAAGGTGGGCGAAGCGCTGGTTTCGCTGCTTCAGGAGGATGGTTCGCCAGGGATTGTTCAGCGTACCCTGATCGCCCCTCCCCGCTCTCGCCTTGGCCCGGTCGATGCCAAGGAACGTGCGATTATCCAGTCCATCTCCCCCTGCGAAGGGAAATATGATGAGCTGGTCGATCGTGAGTCCGCCGAGGAGATATTGGCGGCCCGCGGTCAAGCCGCAGCCGCAGCCTCACAGGCCGCGAAGGCCAGGGTTGAAGCTGACAAGGCGGCAGCGGTCCAGGCAAAGCTGGAGGCAAAACAGCGCGAGGCGGAGCTGAAGGAGCAGGCGAAACGAGACGCCGCCGAAGCGCGAGAAGCCGCCAAGCCCTCTGCGCTGGACCGGGCGGTCCAATCGGCCACCCGTTCCGCCGCTTCATCGGTTGGACGGCAAGTCGCCAACGAACTTGGCCGCGCGGTATTCGGAGGTTCGAGCCGCCGATCTTCCAGCGGCGGCTTGGCGGGGCAACTCGTCCGCGGCATATTGGGTAGCCTGTTCAAATAGGACGTGGCTTTGGAGGAGACGCAGGATGCGTATCGGAAACACTGTGATTTGCGCCCTGGCCTTCACTGTCGCATCGCCAGTTGAGGCGCAGGACTATCGCGATCTGCACCGCGCGGCCGATGCGGCGATCGTCAGCGATATCGTGCGCGACCGGCAAGCTGAGCGTGAGGCGAAGCGACAGCCTTATACCTCTCCCGCCTATGGTTCCATCCGCAGCTCCAGGGCTGCACGCGATGCCTGTGCAGCCAAGGCGCGGCAGGAGGCGGGTTCCGGCGCGCGCATATTGGGACGTGTGGACGCAAGGTCGATGGCAACCGGTTGGGAGGTTGAGGGCATGGTCAGCCCCGCCGGTGGCGAGCAATCCGTCCCCTTTGTCTGTTCCGTCCGCAATGGGTCGGTGAGCGGCATTCTGCTGGACCCGGATCGCTAACTTTTCAAAAGCGATGCAAGCAGGAGTTTTGCGGTTGCAAAAACTGCTGTTGCCATTCTCTACCAGCGCAATTGCGTATCGTGCCACAGGCGGTAAGAAAATCTCATGAAGCCGCCTGCCGACTCCCGCCATCCGTTGCGCTTCGGCGATTTCCGCGCCTATCTGCTGGGACGGCTGGCGGGGGTGCTGGCACAATATGGCATGATGACGGTCCTCGGCTGGCAGGCATATAATGTCGCCCGGGAAAGCATGAGCCCGTCGGGCGCCGCGGCTCAGCTTGGCCTCATCGGCTTGGCGCAATTCGTCCCTTTGTTTTTCCTTACCCCTCTGACCGGTTGGGTGGCCGATCATTTCGACAGGCGCACCATCGCTCGGCTGACATTGACGATGCTGATGGTCGCGTCGGGGCTGCTGGCTTTCGCAACTTATGAGGGCTGGGTGACCCTGCCCTTGATCTTCGCGACAGCGGCAGTCGTGGGGATCGCTCGCGCATTCAATGGACCCGCCTATAATGCTCTGGCGCCCAATCTGGTGCCGCGCGACGTGCTCCCTAACGCGATTGCCCTATCCAGCGTTGCCTGGCAGGCGGGCATGATCATTGGTCCGGCGCTGGGCGGATATGTCTACGCGATGACTTCATGGGGCGCTTACGCTGCCGCGGCATGCCTGTTCGCGGTGTCGCTGGGCGGCATGCTGTTGATCGGACCCGTCCCACAGCCGCCCCGCGATACAAGCCGCCATCCCGTTCGGCAGATGCTGGACGGCCTCACCTATGTGCGGTCGAACCGGCTCGTCCTCGCCACCATCACGCTGGATCTTTTCGCGGTGCTGCTGGCAGGAGCGACGGCCCTGCTGCCAGTCTATGCGCGCGATATCCTGAAGGTTGGATCGGCGGGGCTCGGCCATCTGGCTGCGTCGCCAGCCATAGGGGCGGGGATCGTCGCGCTCTTCTTCTCCTTTCGTCCCATGCGATCGGAAGTCGGGCTGAAGATGCTGGCGGCCGTCATCATCTTTGGGCTTTCCACGATCCTGTTCGGCGCGACAGCCTTCATTCCCCGCAACATCGCGATGGAGATCGGCATCGGTGCATTGGTGCTGCTGGGCGCTGCTGACATGGTGTCTGTCTATGTTCGCCAGTCATTGATCCAGCTGCACACGCCCGACGCCATGCGCGGCCGGGTGTCCAGCCTCTCGCAACTCACCATTTCAGCGTCCAATGAGCTGGGCGAAGCGGAATCCGGTTTTCTCGCCGCGCTTGTGGGGCCGGTCGTCGCAGTGATTGGCGGCGGCATCGGCGCGATCCTGATTACCCTCGTTTGGGCAAGACTCTTTCCAGAATTGCGCCTTGCACGTACCTTTGACCCACCCGACTTACGGGAGGCCGACATCAGCCAGGAGAAGGCCAAATGAAAGCTGCCAATATTCTCGAAACCATCGGCAACACGCCGCATATCCGGGTGAGCCGTCTGTTTTCCGACGCGCCGGAAGGGGCCGAGGTGTGGATCAAGTCGGAACGCTCCAACCCGGGCGGTTCGATCAAGGACCGTATTGCCCTCGCGATGATCGAGGCGGCCGAGGCGTCAGGTGATCTGAAGCCGGGCGGCACCATCATCGAACCGACGTCCGGCAATACCGGCGTGGGCCTGGCCATGGTTGCGGCCGTGAAGGGCTACAAGCTCATCCTGGTCATGCCGGAAAGCATGTCGGTGGAGCGGCGACGGCTGATGCTGGCCTATGGCGCGTCGTTCGACCTGACCCCGAGGGAAAAAGGCATGAAGGGCGCGATCGAGCGCGCGCTTGAGTTGATCGAGCAAACGCCCGGATCGTGGATGCCGCAGCAGTTCGAAAACAGCGCGAACATCGATGTGCATGTCCGCACGACCGCACAGGAAATCGCGGCCGACTTCGCCGACAGCCCGCTCGATGTGCTGATTACTGGCGTTGGGACAGGGGGTCACATCACCGGCGTTGCCGAGGTGCTGAAAAAGCTTTGGCCCAATTTGAAGGTCTATGCGGTCGAGCCCACACTTTCGCCTGTCATCAGCGGTGGCCAGCCCGGCCCCCATCCCATCCAGGGCATCGGCGCTGGCTTCATCCCCGCGAACCTGCATACCCAATTGTTGGATGGCGTGATTCAGGTCGATCCGGCGGATGCCAAGGAATATGCTCGCCGTGCTGCGCGGGAGGAAGGCATGCTGGTGGGCATTTCTTCCGGTGCGACGCTCGCTGCGATCGCGCAGAAGTTGAAGGAACTGGCACCAGGCAGCCGCGTTCTGGGCTTCAACTATGACACTGGCGAGCGCTATTTGTCCGTGCCCGATTTCCTGCCCGAATAGGTCTAAGCTAGGCAAGGAATGATCGACACAACCACCAGCAGCCAGCCGCATCGCGCGATGTGGCTGATCTGGCTTCTGCTGTTCGCTGGCCTCCCAGCGCTGGTGGCGCGGTGGGAGGCACGTGCGCCTGCGGCGGAAGCGGCACGGGTGGCGCTGGTGCAGCGGGCGCGGTTGAAGCGGCCTCCCACAGCGGCTCCAGTGGTCCAGCCGGTGGAGCTTTACGCCCTGGATCGCGATCAGGCGCGGGTGTTGAATGAAGCCGTGCCCTTTTCTCATTTGCCAAACCCGGCGGCGCGGCCTTTCCTGTTCAACGGATCGGAAAGCGATCTCGCGCGGGCAACCGACTGCCTGGCGGCTGCGCAGCTCTACGAAGCGGGAGACGACGCCGTCGGCGAGCGGGCGGTGGCGCAGGTGGTGCTGAACCGTGTCCGGCATCCTGCTTTCCCCAAGACGGTGTGCGGCGTCGTCTTTCAAGGGCAGGAGCGGTCTACCGGCTGTCAGTTCACCTTTACCTGCGATGGCGCGCTGGCGCGGACGCCCAGTCCGGCCGCTTGGGATCGGGCGCGGGAAATTGCGCGGGCAGCCCTTGCTGGCAAGGTGTTCAAGCCGGTGGGCTATGCCACCCATTATCACACGGATTGGGTGGTGCCCTATTGGAGCAGCAGCCTGGACAAGATCACGGCGGTGGGGACGCATCTCTTCTTCCGCTGGCGTGGCTGGTGGGGGACGCCGCCTGCGTTCCGTTTGGCGCGGCAGAGCGTCGAGCCTGTGATTGGACGGATCGCGCAGCTGTCGATGGCGCATAGGGATGGAGGCAGCGAATTGCCCGGCGTCCTGGTGCCGGGTGCGTCTGAACTTGCGGCTTTGACGGCCAAGCCGCAGGAGGCGATCGGCGCGGCTTCGGTTGGCCAGATCATGGGCGGGGTCAGGCTGATCGCGATCGCTCCGGGGGCGAGAGCCTTTCTGGTGGAATTGGGCAAGGCGACGGCGGCGGACAACTGGCCGGTGATGGCGCAGACTTTTTGCGCGGGGCGGCTGGAATGCCGGATCATGGCGTGGCGAGCGGGGATTGCTCCGCCGGGCTTTCCATTGTCGGGGGATCAGCTGGAAAATATGAGCTTCGCCTATATCCACAATGCCGGGACGGGATTGCAGCGGGCGTTGTGGAATTGCGGGCAAACGCCGCGGGAGGACCGGGGCGAATGCATGCGGCAGCGGGTGCCGGTGGAGCAGGTCAAGGTAGCGCCGCCGCCGCTGGAAGGGGTGCGGAAGAAGGAGCGGTTTGAGACGGTGACGATTGCTCCGCCGAATAGAGTCATGAATGAAGTGGCGAATTAAAAGCGTTTTGGGCGGATTTTCCTATTTTTCCTATTTGGGTG
>CAMPHR010000035.1 GCA_946886075.1 uncultured Novosphingobium sp.
CTTTGAAAATAGCATTGGCCAGGAGCAGCGCATGGCTGATAGTTCAATCGCACCAGTCTGAGCGGCGCTAGCTGATTGCATATGAGCGCCATAAGCTGACGGATCGCCCCATTACTCGCTCGCGTGTGGCGGGACCAAATCCTGATAAGCCCATGACACTTCCCCCCCCCCGAACCACAACGGCGCGGGGGGGGGAGACGCGCGCGGGGAGACGACCCCACCTTGCCGTTCTGTCGCCAATTCTCGATGCGCAACTCCGGATAGTCGGCTATTCGAACGGTCACGTCAAAGATGGCCGGTTTTTGAATGTCGCATTCGGAGAAGCGGAGGCAGGAAAGCGGCCGCTCGCTGAAATGAATTCCACTGACTGCTGCCGCCCAACTCAAGCCGTTCAGCGGCCCGGCCAGTAAACAGCCGTTTGTGTCCAGCGAGAGCCTCGTGGGCGACAATGATCGGCGGCTCGCGGACGCTGATCGGCAGCCTAAATCACGGTCGGACGTCGTGTCATCGGATTTGAGTGACCCGCTCAGGTCAAGAGCGGCCGGAAATCGGACGGTCTGCACCTGAGGCTCGAAAATTGGTCCCTGAACGGCGACAAAGGTGAAGGGTTTCGGGCCCTTGCGTACGAGAGCCTCCCATTCAGGAACCCGCGATTCCAGCAGGTTACCCTATGGGGACGTATGCTTCCGGCTGGTTCGGCGGGATACGAGATGCGCGCTGATGGACGCGCGATATCGGCGCGGGTGCGATAGACCATGTCTTCCTGACCGGCGGCTCCCCATTGATTCCCGCCGTCCGCCGCCTGTTTGAGGAACGCTTCGCCGCCAGCCACATTGCGAGTGGCAATGAGTTGACCTCCATCGCCCACGGCCTTGCACTGATCGATCAGGAGGCCAGCATCGCTGAATGGACCGCAAGCAGTGAAGATGAAATAGCGCAGGGTTGAATAGTGGTCCTGGTTGCGACAGCGGGATGGCCGCTGCGCGCCATTCCTGGCTCCTGCCGGTCCCCTTTTCCAGTCTAGATGTTCAGCACTGGCGGGTCACTGTCGTGAGTTGCTAGAGGGCAGCCACCTTAGATATGCGGGATACGCATAGCTAACAACGGTCTTTGCAGCTTTCACCCCGCCAGCCAGTCACTTACCCTGTCATCGGGCCCGCCCGAAGCTCGATCTTCGCCGACACACGTCTTGGATCGCATTTCTCGGCCATAGGCGGACCCTGAGAGCTAGGTGGCTCCATTAAGATAGCTCCAAGAAGCGGTGCTATTGTAAAGCGGAGAGAGGTCATGTCAGTAGGAACCCGCGCAACGTTAATTGTCGGCATTGCCGCCCGCGCTCACCGCGCCGGCTCTATTTCTATGATCATCTCCTCTCGGGAGCAGCCATCCTGTATGGCTGGTTCCATTTTTTAATTACACAGAGTGACATCATTCCCGTTGTATTTTGGAGAGTATCTGATGGGCGGTTTTGAAACCAAACGCGCATTTGCGCTGTCGTTGCTTGCCTTATCGTTCGCCTCTACTGCTTTTGCCAGGCAAGGGGCATGGGTTGATGCTTTTCAATCCAGCCCCGCCGATTATGATCTGAAATTGCCGCCGCACATCGAGCTGCCGGAATCTGCCAGATCATTTCTGACGGAGCGTCCGCCGGTCAGTGGCACGATCCGGGTCCGTTTCGCCGTCGTCGCGGGCGGCGATCAGGTGCGCATCAGGATTTCCAATGAAGAGGGCACATCTCCTCTGTCGCTCACTGCCGCGACGGTGGGACGTGCCGGCGATGGATTCGACATGGTTCAAGGCTCCATGCGTCCGCTGACCTTTGGCGGACGGCGTAGCGCGATGGTTCCTGTAGGGGCGCCGCTGCTGAGTGACCCCGTTGATCTGCCGGTTTCCGAGGGTACGGCTCTGGTGGTTAGCACGATGCTCGCGGAGCCGCTTCAACTCAAACCATTCGGTTCAACCCTGATGAGTGTCGCACCGGGAGACCAGACCGGCAACGAAAGTCTGGAAAATCCTCGGTTTGTTTCTGGGCGGCCCCTTGTTAGCGGAGCGATGGTGCTGTCCAGCCATTCTCATCGTGTCATCGTTGCGCTGGGGGATTCTATCACGGATGGAAATCGTAGCACGCCGGGAGCTACGCGGGGTTGGCCCGAAGAGCTGGCGCGCCGTCTGGACTACAGCAAGTCAGGTGCCGCGACCGTTATCCTGAACGCCGGATTGGGCGGCAACAGGGTGCTGGCTGCAGGATTCGGTAGATCTGCGCTCTCTCGCCTCGATCGGGATGCTCTAAATATAAAAGGTGTGACGCACATCATATTGTTCGAAGGCATCAATGACATCGGCCTGTCCGGACGAACAATGTACGGCGAAAATCCACCACTGGATGTCGCGGATCTTATTGCAGGCTATCGCCAGATCATCGCCCGGGCACATGTGAAGGGGGTCAAAGTCATTATGGGCACCATCATGCCCTTTGCCGGGGCCGACTATTATACGCCAGAGAAAGAAGCGATCCGCCAAGCTGCAAATCAGTGGATACGTAGTTCGAACGAACCGGACGCCGTGATCGACTTTGATGCCGCCACCCGCGATCCGCAAAGGCCCTCCTACCTCCGCCAGGATCTGGATTCCGGTGATCACCTTCACCCCAATGCCGCCGGTTACAAGGTGATGGCGGATGCAGTCGCCTTGCCGCTCCTAAATTAGGCAGTTCCGGTGATCTTCGGCAGGAAACGTCAGAACCCGGCGGGCTCCATGGTCATTTTCTAGCGGCCAGATTGGCCCTTTGAAGAACGCTTGCTGGTCTGGAAGGCGTTAAATCCTCGTTGCGATGGTTCAGCCGCCAGGGAAGCGTCGGTCAGTGCCGACCTTGGAGGCACTCACTGCCTGGAAGGTCCCAGCGGGTCTTATCGACGATATAGACGAGCCGGAAGGTGCCTCGGTTCGATTGCGCATTGCGCAGAGGGACGTCGCCAAGCCCGATCCCCCAAATGCGGTCGAGCCGAACGCGGGTGCTAAAGAATAAAAAGAGGGCCGACCATAGGTCGGCCCTTCAGAAGTTTCCTCTAACCGAAGAACTTCTGGGAAAAGAAATATTATATGATCTGTTCTGATTTGTATAGTAAATAAAAATCCGCATGTCGGCTGCATTCCACATCTAACTTACGGTTTACACTCGCTAGAGCAATCATTGTTACCGATCGAGCGGTTCCAAGTGTCTGGATTGTGGAAGATGGTCGAAAAATCAGTTTGAACACCGGTAATCAAAAAGGGCCGCCGCAGTTCCGCGACGGCCACTTCTTTGTATTTACCTAGCAGCTTACCACCGGAAGGCTAGCGAAGCGCCGAACTCACGCGGCGCAGTCGCGTTGATGGAGCGGTACCCCGAACTGAATGCGTTACCGTCAGAAGCAGCAGTCTGGTCAATGGCAGCCGAAATGTTTGTAATCCGCTTCTGGTTGAGAAGGTTCTTGACAAATCCTGTCAGTTCCCACTTGCCATCGTCGCTGCGGATACCGGTGTAGACATTGAGAATAGTACGGCTTTGATACCTAAAGTTCTTCAGCTGTGAATAAACTCCAGGGCGATAGCTTACCAACCCGCGGACGAACGGAGTGAAAGATCCACCCATCGGGAAGCGAAGTTCGCTATTAGCCGACAAACTGAAGTTTGGCGTATCTGACAACCGGTTTAGACGGCAGAAGCTGACATTGCCTGTCCCCGTAATTACCGGAGGTGGGTTCGAATCCGGCTCGCCATCACCATTATAATCGTTGCATGGCAACCGGGCGTCGCCGGAATACCGCGCCTTGACATAAGCGGTACTGACCGAGAAATCCCAGAAGGTCGTTGGGCGTGCGTCAAGGGTCAACTCGATCCCTTTGATCGTCGCATCGCCGTTGTAGTTGAAATCAAATCCGCCATCGTTGACTCTGTCGCCCGGAGTGCCGATTGGTGAGGCGCCGTCTGAGACATTGCCACACCCTCCGCCAAATTGGGGAGGCAGGTTGGGACAATCATAGGTTACGCCTGCAAAGCGCGATATGAAGCCGTCTATCTTCTGATAGAAGGCGGCGACAGCGAAGTTCAGCTTCCGATCGAAGGTCGAACCCTTCACGCCGACTTCGAAAGCGTCTGTTGTTTCATCATCTGTGACGATCAGATCGTTCGACACGCCTACCGGCACTGATACGCCTGCGGTACCGGCGCGGAAGGAACGATTATAGGCTGCATAGATATTTACATCGTCGTTGATCTCATAGGTCAGGTTGACGCCGCCCGTGAATGCATCGGTATCCTGGTTGTCCAGACCCGCCGGGATGCCGTTCTGATTGACTGTGAATGGCGCGATAGGCCTGATTACACAATTCCCATCGGTCGGTGGCGTGGGTATACAGCCGGCCGGGAGACCAGGGAAGCCGGGCGAGTTGATCACCACGTCGCTGACAAGTTTGCTATTGAACTTGGTGTATCTCAAGCCGCCTTCGATCTTTAGACTGCCAAGACGGGCATGTCCGAACGCGTTGACGGACAAGGTCTCCACGTCTGTTGGAACCGTGACATTCACCCCGATGGGCAGGAAGAGGCCAGCCGACGCAGGCGCAAGTGCCGTGAAGAAATTGTCTGCTCGCTGATTTACCCTGGTTACACCTCGCTGCTGAGTGTAGAAAGCACCGACGCCGCCGCCCAGCGAACCATCGTCATTCGTCGAAAGCCGAAGTTCAAAGGTTGGAACCTTGAACGGCGTCACGACATGCTGAACATTTTGGTAGCCCGGAATAGCGTTGGTGACGTCCTGATCGCGTGTCTGATCCAACTTGGAATATTGATAGGCAGCCAGCGCATCCAGTGAAACCGGGCCCATATCCAAATGGCCATTGAAAGTAATCTGATGCGACCGGTTCTTGAACCGTCCAGGGCCTTCCACAACCGAGGCATAGTCATCGACATCCAAGGCGGGACCTGACGTACCTGCCGGCCCGGTCGCCCCTGTACCAACAGCCTGAGTATATTGCCGTGAGTCCGATTCAAGATATTGGTAGGTCAGATAGGCCGTGAACGCCTCGCTCGGCTTGAAGCCCAACGTGATGCGGCCGCTCATCGTGGTCGAGCGGGACCGGTCGCCATTGCTGATATTTCTAACCTGGTTGATCTGATTATGATCGACCAAGCCAGCAACGCGGATCGCGAACTTGTCCGAAAACGGCAGGCTCACGCCGCCTTGAAAGTTGTATCCATTGTCGTCTGTCCCAGAGGCTTGTGCATAACCGGTGATTTCGTCGAACACTGGTCGGCGCGTCGTGATCGTGATGGCGCCAGCCGGCGATGGAAGACCACGCTCGAGACCTTGGGGCCCGCGGAGGATTTCGATCTGTCCAATATCGTATAATGCCGTGAAGACGGTTTGAGCATCGGCTGGCACTTCATTGACATACGTCTGAACAGTGGGAGACACGCCTGAGTCAGGATCGAAGGAGATACCGCGGAGGGTGGTCGTATTGTTGCGGCCGGATGTATTGGTCAACTCAAGGCCGGGAGCCAATTGCTGTACGTCCTTGGTGTCGAACAGTTGGAGTTTTTCCAGCTGCTCGCCGGTAGCAACGTTAACGGACATAGGAACATCGACGAGATTGCGCGCATCGCGCGTCGCCGTCACGATGATGTCCGATGTGACTACTGCGCCCTGGCTCTCAGTCTGTGTCTGGCTAGGTGTGGTGGGAGCGGCACCTTGCCCCTGCGCATGGGCCAAAGCTGGTAATGTGACAGCGCTAGCAGCGCAGCACAGCATAAGACTGCGTTTCACCTGTTTCATCAATGTACTCCTCCCTATAATCATGAGCTCCAATGAACTTGAAGCCTTATGCAAATTCAGCGCCCTTGGCCCCTACGTGGCATTCGCCATCTTTTCTAAACTGAGTATATCGCTGCCATGCCAAAGGTGAGTACCCATTCATCGTGTGATTAAGCGACAGGGCCGACGTCAAGCTGTTCACAGACACGAAGAATTTGGGATATGAAGGCCATCAGAGATAAGCTGACAGTTAATGAAGACAGCCACCACTGAACCCCTCTTCTGCCGCAGCTCTAATCGGCCGCGTCAGTTCGAATTCCTAATGGCAGGGGCATCGACTAGTCAACTCCAGCTGTTCCTATGGTATCGATGCGCTCGTTTTTTTTCGACAGTGTGTCTTAACATCCACACTTGGCCGAACATCACTATTATGCTGCCGCGCACAAAATCGATGTGACACGCCTAGCGGAAATTCGCTCGCGCACATGTTTGATCGACTTAAGTGCCGAAGTTAAAGATCGCTTTTCCGATCTTCGCCATACGCTGGTTGAAGCTCGAGGGGCGTTGGGCGGGTGGAAGACGCATGACGATGCGCTCGACCCCGCCGTGGCACAACGACCAGATAAGGCCATCCAATCGGTCGGCCTCCTCTACCCCCGCTTGGATGAGAAAGTCGTAAGAAGAACGGCCGCGCTCCGATCTCATCTGCAGCGCCAATGGAGCCAACATGGGATCGCGGGCCGCCGCGATCGTCAGTTGGCGAAGACCTACATGGCTGCCCCTGGGCGAACCATCGGGATCGAAGGGCTCGTCTAAGCCTTGGGACGCCCAGTCGTTTTCCGACTTTCGGGTCTGCGCCAGTAATGCCCGGCTTGCCGCCAGCATAATGTCTTCCTTCGTCTCGAAAAAATAAGTCGTCGATCCCAGCGGTACTCCCGCTTCCTTCGCAATGGAGCGGTGCGTCATCGCTTCGCCTCGCATCAGCAGTGACGCGGCGGCTTCGACAATCTGCAGAGCGCGCGGCGCAAGTGCGTCCGTGGAGAACCCGGGGTCGCCAGCCTCTCGTTCGGGCTCGCTGCTCAGCGCTGGCTTGTCGGCGCGACGGTCAAGCCGGGCCTCCAACCTTTGACAAGCGCGGGCAACCCACATGGTAAGCGTTACGGCATCCCTGTCCAGCACCGCCAGTTGGAGCGCGCCTTCGAAAAAGGCTTCCCAAATCGCTGCGTGCCTAGCCTGCCCAAAAATGCCTGCGGCCTCTGCCCAGAAGGGGTGCGTGAGCGAGTGCGACTTGGAGGACGGAGGCTCGAGTTCAAGCCGCAAAAGGGTGCAGTCACGCAGCGACGTGGTGAGTGCGACCACCAGCCCCGCCACGAAGCCAGACATCGACCCAAAGGCGTGGGGCAATTGCTCGGCCTTGAGCAGTTGCTTGCGCAGCTCGCCTTCATGCGCGTCTTGCGCAAGCCGGGATACGGCGGAGATCAGACCGACGACGTTCTCGAAATGATAATTCACTGCAGAAGCGCTGATGTTCAGGTGCCTGGCGACCGCTCTTGCAGCGATTCCAGCCCGACCATCTTGGCATCCAAGCGCGTAAGCGGCGTCGGCGATCTGTTCGGGGGATGAGGATGCGGCCGCCATGATCAAAGCCTTTGCCTCACCTGCCCACCGGACGCAATCAGCACAGCTTCCACAAACAGGTCGAGAAATGTACACGTGTTCTTGAAATTCGGTAACGCCAAGAAGGCGGGTCATATAAGCGCAACATATCCGCGATTGACTCACGAATTAACTGTGTACATACGTTCGAATCATGCACAGAAAAAATGTACATTCGTTCGAAACGGGCAGTTCCGCTGACCTAAGGCGGCCCACTAGGCGCAGTGTTGCATACTGCATTTCGCTGACTGTGGCTTGCGCCAGCATCGTCGCACCACTGGCTGCTGCCGAAGCGAAAACATCTGCCGCGATGCAAGCAGCTGCCTTGCCGCGCGTCATTGCTGTCGAAGGGGGATCGAATTTCCGTGACATCGGTGGCTACCGCACAAAGGATGGACGGACCGTGCGCTTTGGCCTCGTCTATCGTTCGGCCAGCACGGACAATCTCACGGCAGCCGACTTCCGCAAGATAGATAGCCTCGGCATCCGCAAATTCTACGATCTGCGTGACGCGGCTGAACGCCACCCGCGCAGGCCGGCAGGCGTATCGGTACCGCCGATCCAGACCTGGCCGGACCGCATCACCGAACCACTTGACCTGAGCAGTGCAGCGGCCGTCGAACTGGCGACCGAAAAAGGCTATGCCGAAATGCCGAAGCTATACGCGCCGCAGATCGGCCAGATCTTTCGCCAGATCGCGCGCGGTGACACGCCGATCCTCTACAATTGCGCCGGGGGCAAGGACCGTACCGGCCTCACCACCGCATTGCTTCTCTCTCTGCTTGACGTTCCGCGCGAAATGGTGATCGCGGATTACCTGGCATCCAACCGCTTGCTTGATCCATCCAAGGTCGCGGGTGATCCGGCGATGGGCGGGATCCCTCCAGGCATGAAGCTCGATCCGGCCGTGATCGCCGCATTGTCGCGCAGTAAAGCGAGCTGGCTCCAGACATCTTTCGCCGCAATCGAGCGCAGCTATGGGTCGCTCAATGCCTATTGGCGCTTGGGCCTGAAACTGACGCCACAGGAAATCGCATCCATCCGCACGCGCATGCTCACCAAGAGATGAAGCAAGCGGCGGCTTTGATGTTCGAGCGTCAATCGTCGCTGTTCAATAGTTACGGAACATCGGGTCTTCTAGAGGGGGTAATATGTCAGGATCGTTATTGGCTTTACGTTGCGGGGTGGCGCTGTGCGCTTTGCAAGTAACGGCAGCATTGGCTCAAACTTCTGCGGTTGATGCGCAAGGAGCGTCGACGACAGGCGGAACGGACATCGTCGTGACGGCCCAGCGCCGCGAAGAGCGGGCGCAGGATGTGCCTGTCGTGGTGACTGCGTTCTCGGCGGAGCGCCTTGAGCAGCTCAATGTGTCCCAGCCGCAGGATCTTTATGGCAACGTTCCCTCCCTTGTCGCTGGTACGCAGGGGCAGGGATCGCGCGATGTGCAATCCTATGCGATCCGGGGGCAGTCGACAGGTTATCTCGCGTCGCCCGGCGTGGCGATCTACATGGCCGAAGTACCGTTGCCATCCGCGATCACGCTCAGCCTTCAGGGTGCGCCCGGGCAGTTTCTCGACCTTGAAAATGTTCAGGTGCTTTCGGGCCCTCAAGGCACATTGTTCGGTCGTAATACCACTGGCGGCGCCGTCCTGCTGACGCCTCGCAAGCCCACTAATGAGCTTGGTGGATATGTCGAGGGCAGCATAGGAAATTATGACCTGCGCTCCGTTGAGGGCGCGATAAACCTTCCGGTCATCGATAACCAGCTGATGGTGCGGGTTGCCGGAGCCTATTATGATCGGCGCGGATATACCAAGGATCTCGTCTGGAACAAGTGGCGCGATGATCAACATTGGTACACAGGGCGTGTCGGTATTTTGATGCGGCCGACCGAAAGGTTCGAAAACTACCTTCAGGCATACGGCACCAAGTCTTTGAACAATGGTGCTGGACCGATCCACGAAGGGTTCAACATCCCGGCATTGCAAGCCTATGGTTTTTGCGTGGATGGACCGGGCACGCCTTTCGTCGTTGCATCCTGTGACGTCTATCGTCGCCAAACCGAGATCCAGCAGGAGATCGGGCCGCGCCGGATGCGGGGCAATGTCGATGGTTTCAGCAAGATCGAAAGCTGGGGCGTCATCAACACCAGCTCGTTCAACATGACCGATGAACTGACACTGCGCAACATTATCAGCTATCAAAAGCTCAAGGACAATTTCGCCGCCGACCAGGACGCCACGCCAATCCAGCAGAATGAGAGCGTGCAAAACGCCCGCCAGCCTGATTTCCCGATCGCCGGCCTTACCGATGAATTCGGGCTTCCCCCTACAGGCGTCTATAACCAAAACCGCGCATTCGGCCTGCCGCGGGATTATCTGAAGCAGTTCACCGAGGAGCTTCAGGTCCAGGGGAACATGCTGGACAATCATTTGAACTTCACCATCGGCGGTTTCTACTATGATGCACGCCCCGCGGGTCAGTGGGGTGCGGAGGGCGTATCCTACTGTCCGGCGGCGTTCACAGGCCTTTGCGCGTCGCAAGTCGCCCGCAACGGTGTTTCGAACAAGTCGAAGGCTCTTTACGGGCAAACGACATTTGATTTCGGTGTCGTCTCCCCGTCGCTCGAAAATCTTCGGCTGACGGGCGGCTATCGCTATACCTGGGACAGGATCAGCGGTTACCAGCAAAGCTACAAGATCAACTCTGACGGAGTGACGGCGAACTGCGCCCGCAACGGCACGACGCCTGACCCGGCCGTTCCGATCACAGATCTTGCGGCCTGCACCTTCTCGGCCACCTTGAAAAGCCGTGCGCCTACATGGACGATCGGCCTTGATTATCGGCCGATGCGGAACCTGCTGCTTTATGGCAAGGTCAGCCGGGGATATAAGGCTGGCGGATTCAATATTGCATCTGTCCGTGCCGAGACGCGCACGTTCCAGCCCGAAAAGCTCACCACGTATGAGCTTGGCTTCAAATCCGACTGGCAGATCGCGGACATGCCGGTCAGGCTGAATGCCACTTATTACTACTCCAAATATTCCAACATCCAGCGGCCCGGCAGTGACGTGAATCCAGCCACAGGCCTCACCGGCGCGGCCATTTTTGCGGCGTCAGGAACCATCCAGGGATTGGAGGCGGAAGCATCAATCCGGCCGGTACAAGGCGTGGAGATCGGCGGTACGCTCAGCCACACGGACGCGGAATATAAGAGGTTCGAGGTGCCGATCGCTAGCCCGACCCTTGGCTGTGGCGGGCTGACGCAGCCGTCGGGCGACCCCTTCAATCCCAATTTCGTCGATTATAGCTGCGCGCCGTTCCAGTTCGTCACACCCTGGATCTATAGCATCCATGGTTCCGTCGACATCCCCTTGGCGCAAGACTTGGGTAACCTGGGTCTCTACCTCACCTACAATCATGTCAGTTCCCAATATGTTGCGCCACAACCATTCATTTCGGCGGCGAAGCTGGAAGGATATGGGCTGCTTAATGCATCACTGACCTGGAAAGACATTGGCGGTCGAGGACTGGACGCGACGCTATTCGCGACGAACTTGACCAACAAGCTCTTCCGCGTCAGCAATGGCAATGTAGAGGACCTCTTGCTGGTGGACTCGACCCTCTATGGGGAGCCCCGCATGTTCGGACTGAAGCTGCGCTACAGCTTCAGAAATTGATTTGGCACCTTGGATGTAGATGATGCTGCCGGGCTTGGACGGACCAAGCCCGGCAGCAAGAGTTGGCGGCCGCTGGTTTCGTCAAAGAACAACAACCATCTCGCCATATGTCGATGAATCACTAGCCGAATGAACGATCGGTGGCTTCGAGACCACTGATCGGCATATAGTGAATCTGAGATTAGTGCGTAAAGGCTGTCCGGAAGTTGGAGCGCGAAATTACGTGAGGAGCGCCTGCAAAGGGTCGGGGTGCGAAAAGCGCTAACCGGATATTGGCGTTGCCGAGGCCATTAGGTGACCTCGGCAACACGGTCTCGTTCAATATTCGAAGGTGAGTTCAAGCCCGTAAGTACGCGGATCACCGAAGATTGCACTTGGCAATCCGCCATTAAAGTGAGCGATATAATATTCCTCGTCGGTCAAGTTCTTGCCAAAGGCCGACAGCCGCCAGTTACCGAAGCCCACCGGAATATCGGAGAGCGTGATCCGGGCGTTGAGCAGGCCATAGTCTCCAATCACATAACGCGGATCGGCGGTCGAAGTCGAAACCTTACTCTTTAGGAAATAGTCGATATTTGCTGTCAGGATTCCAATAGGCGTGTCTGGGAAGCGATATTCCAGCGACGTCGTCAGCGTATGCTTTGGCGCCTCGACAAAAGTATAGCGGGTCGAGATGTCGTTGCCTGCCTGGTCGAGTATCTGCTGGAACTTGGCGTCGAGATAGGCATAGTTGACCGTGAGCGTGAGCGCGTCCATTGGCTTGGCAATCAGATCCAGTTCAAAGCCCTGGATGCGCGCCTTGCCCGCATTGAAGACGTCAGTGATCGCGACGTTCGTTGGGTCGGACTGGATATTCGTCTGGATATCCTTGTAGTTCGATCGGAACAAGGCGACGTTGGTCTGCAGATGATTGTCGAGCCAGCTCGCCTTCACGCCTAGCTCGAATGAATCCAGCGTTTCCGGACCGAAGCCTTCATTGAAGCGCGCAATGCTGCTGGCGCCGATATTGTAACCGCCAGTCTTATAGCCCCTCGCATATTTAGCGTAGATGTTGAGGTTGGGGGTGGCGTTATAACCGATGACGAAGCTGGGGCTGAGGTTGGAGAAATGATTCTTGCCCTCGCCATGAGGCAGCACGGTCGGCGCGCCTGTCGCGGGAACGATCGTCTGATCCAGCGTTGCTTCACGCTCGTCACGCGACCAGCGCAAGCCGCCTGTCAGGTACAAGCCTTCCACGAAAGCAGGACGCAATGTCGCCTGGCCGTAGAGGGCATAGGCGCGGTTGTGAATCGTCGCGACGCGATCCACGCGGGGACGGCCGGTTATCGCCGAATAATCAGCGCTTTCGCCATTTTCGTCGAAATAATAAGCGCCCAGGACATAATCCAGCCGGCGATCCAAAGCGGAACCGACAAGTTGCACTTCCTCGCTCCATTGATCCTGCTGCTGATCAAAGCCGGTCAGGATCAACGGGAATGCGCCGACGACGCCGGTCAGATAATTTTGATTGGTGACGCTGGAGAGCTTCCGGTAGCCGGTGAGCGATTTCAAGGTGACGTCGTCAGCCACTTCCCAGCTAATGGTGAGGTTATGACCTTGAGACGTGGCATCGTTCGGCATCAGGTTGCGCACAAAGGGTGAACCCGCCGTCGGCCGGTCGGCCATGCGCGGATAGAAAGGCGCCGCGACCATGAAGACAGGCGTGTCGTTGATGTCGGAACGGTCATAAGTGTAGCGCAGTTGCAGAGCATCGGTCGGCTGGAACAGAATGGCCGCGCGATAGGCGTCGCGGCGCTGATCCCCCCAGCGGTCGACGCCGGTGCCCGGATTATCGATAAAGCCATCCTTCTGGCTGTGCAGATAGCCCAGTTCGACCGCCAGCTTGTCACCCACGGGAATGTTCACGCGGGTGCGCGACCGAAACTGGTTGTAGTTGCCCGCGCCGAGGGTTTGTTTTGCGGAAAACTCGCCCAGTTCAGGCGCGCGGGTGATGTAGTTGATCGCGCCGCCCGTCGCGTTGCGGCCATAGAGCGAACCCTGCGGCCCGCGCAGCACTTCGATCCGCTCGACCTCCGCCACTTCGGCAGACAGGCCCTGGTTGCGGGCGATGTAAATACCGTCGAGATAGACCGCGACGCTGGGGTCCACGGTGATCTGATCGTCATTATTGCCGATCCCGCGAATGAAAACGCGAGCCGTTGTCGCGCTGTTCGGATGGGGAGTCACGGCAAGGCTGGGGACCAGCGTTCGCAGGTCGGTGATGTCGGCAATGCCCTTCTTTTCAATGTCGGCGCCGGTCATCGCCATCATCGAGATGGGTGTTTTTTGAAGGGATTCAGATCGCTTTTGGGCAGTGACGACGATTTCCTGGATGCCCCCGCCATCCTCTTCCTGGGCGAGCGCGGGTGAGGCGCAGGCGAAAAGGCAGAGCGCCAGGGCGTGGCGTGAAATAGTTCCTCCCTATTGTACGAAGTTGTTTCGTACTGTTTAACGTATGACCAGATTGATCGGGGTGACTGTGAGATCGAGGGCGGCGAATATCTGCCCGAGCGCGGACGACCCTGCGCCGGAGATGGCGCCTGTTTTCACCAACGCATCGACGGATTGGCTACCGGAGACGAGATCGCCCAGCGCAGTGCGCTCCAGATTCACGACGGGCATGGTCCCCGCCTAGCCCCGCCGAAACTTCAAGGTGCTGTTGCGCAGTTCGAGAAGCCATGGGTCGCTTTCTCCAGCGATGGCCAAGGCGACGGCATGGTCGCCAGCCCCTGCCCGCTTCGGGTCGACCTTGTAGCGGATCTGTTCGAGCATCAGCGCCACCGGCATCTTGCGGATATTGTCCGGGTTCATGTAGCGCGCTGTCAGGCCCGTCTGCTGTAGCTTTCCTTCCAGTTCGAGCGCGCCCATCAGGTAGAAGCCGCGCCGGTTGCTGTTATAGGTGGCGTAGCCCAGCTTGCGGAAAGCGGCGGCCTTCAGGCGACGCGCGTCCATATCCTGATGGTCGATGGCGATCAGCAACGTGGCAAGCTCCGCCGCCCATTGCGCGTCGCCCTGTTCAAAGGCGCGGTTAGCAGCGGCAAGGACTGGCGCTCGCCCGCCCATCAACGCCACCTCCCGCCGCGCGCGCTCCACACGCGGCGTGGGCGCAAGATCGGTCGCATCGCCGGAGAACCAGCTGATATAGCCGACATAATAGCTGCGTGCGGCATCGGCGGCGGTGCCATAATATTCGGTCGTATAGGGTTCCGAACGCAGCCATTGCGGCAACGGTCCCAATGCATCGGGCAGTTCATCCTGCGGGACGCCCTTGTTGATCAGGCGGATCGTCTGGTCATGCGTATATTGGATCGCATCCTCATAGCGGGTCAGCAGAGCCTTGATCTGCGGTGCGCCCTCCACGACCGGCCCATGCATCGGCACCATCCAGGCCGCGTCATAGCGCTCCATCCGGCGCAGCGCCTCGATCCAGCGATTGGCGTCGCGCATCTTGGTGCCGCGCATCGAATGGAGGTTGGGGAAAGTCGGCCCCTGTACCTCGTCGCCCGAGATCAGCAGCTGATAATCGGGAAGCCATGCCGCGATATGCGAAGCGGCCTCCCCGCCGGTATGGAACAGGTGCAGCTTAACCCCAGAAATTTCGATGTCGCGCGCGCCGTCCATATCAACGAACTGCGTTGGCGGGATATAGGCGGACTCATTCTTTCCGGGTTTGTTCAGCCCGCCACAACAGCCGACATGGAAATCCTCAGCCTCTTTTCCCGTCAGGCTGAAGCCGAACATATAAGCGGCGCGGGTGGCAACGATCGGCAGCGTGGCAACGCCTTCGTCCGACAATTCTTTCAAGAAATTAGAGGCGGCGTAGATCGGCACCTTGCCGCTGGCGACGTCGGCCGGGGTTGCGAAAACCCCCGCTCCATTCACATGGTCGGGATGATGGTGTGTGTAGATGATCGCCTTGATCGGCTTGGTAGATATCTGCGCCCTTATCTTTGCAAGGGCAGCGGTCGCGACATCGCGGTTCATGCCGGTGTCGAGGATGATCAGCCCGTCGCTGCCTTCGACAACGACGATGTTCATGCCCTGGAATTCGATCTGCCAGACCGGCGTCTTTCCTACATGCGTGACCCGCTCCTGAAACAGGCGGGCATGCGCGGTGTAATTGGACGGCGCGGAAAAGGGCACGCTCAGGTCTGGCGCATGAGCGAGCGCAGGGGTGGCTGCACCGGCCAGCAGCAAGGCTGTCAGGATGCCCATCAGATCGATGCTCCCGACGCAGGCGGCAACTGGTGAATGCGACGTCGATCGACGCAGCAGGTCGAAACCCTGCGGGTCATATACTCTCCTATCATTCATTTTGTCGTTTACTCGCTTGTACTGTACGAAACTCTTCCGTACAAGATGCAAAACAGGATGGAGTGGATGAGCGATGGTAAGGCGTTCGGCAATGAGAGTGGGCGCGGGATTTCTGACGGTTCTGCTGACTAGCGCAGCGCCGATCGCGGCGCAGAATGTGCTACCACGCGTGCCAGAAGCTTTTGCGGGAAAGATCGGGCAGACCTATGCCGATTCGGTTGCGGCCTTCCCCAAGCCCGTGACCGCGCCTGCGGGAGCTCCGAATGTCCTGCTGATCCTGACAGACGATGTGGGCTTTGGTGCGGCGTCGACCTTTGGCGGGCCGATACCTACGCCCAATCTGGACCGACTGGCAGCGCGGGGCCTGGTCTATAACCGCTTTCATACCACGGCCATGTGTTCGCCGACGCGCGCCTCGCTGCTGACCGGGCGCAACCATCATGCGGTGGGTAATGCCGTGGTCAGCGATATCGCCACCGGCTATCCCGGCTATTGGTCCATGATCCCGCGCAGCGCCGCCACGGTCGCCGAGGTGCTGCGCCAGAATGGCTACAACACGGCGATGTTCGGCAAGCATCATAATATCCCCGCGCAAGAGGGCTCCATCGCGGGCCCGTTCGATCAGTGGCCGACAGGACTCGGCTTCGAGCAATTTTACGGCTTCCTAGGCGGCGACACGGAACAATGGACGCCCAAGCTGTATCGCGGCAATGCGCCCGCCGAGCAGAAATATGACAAGGACTCGACCTACATCCTCGACCGTGATCTGGCGGATGAGGCAATCGGCTATGTCCACGCGCAAAAGGCGGCGGCCCCGGACAAGCCCTTCTTCCTCTATTATGCTCCCGGCACCGCTCACGCCCCGCATCAGGCGCCAGCCGACTGGATCGCGAAGTTCAGGGGTCAATTCGACCAGGGATGGGACGCGGTTCGCGCCGAAACCCTGAAGCGGCAGATCGCGATGAAGATCGCTCCGCCAGGCACCAAGGCCACGCCACGCATCGGTGATATTCCCGCCTGGGACAGCCTGAATCCCGATCAAAAGCGCGTCTATGCGCGGATGATGGAAGTTTATGCTGGCATGCTCGCCTACCAGGACGCGCAGATCGGCCGCTTGCTGGACGAGTTGGACCGCATGGGCGAGAGCGGCAACACGCTCGTCATGTTCATCGAAGGTGACAATGGCGCGTCATCCGAAGGCGGAATGGCGGGCAGCACCAATGAGCTGGGCACATTCGCCAACGGCGCCACGGAGGACATGGCCTGGCTCAACAGCATGATCGACAAGCTGGGCGGCAAGGACAGTTACGGTCATTTTCCGGTCGGATGGGCCTGGGCGACCAACGGGCCCTTCCCATGGATGAAGCAGATCGCCTCTCACCTTGGCGGGACACGCAACGGCATGGTCGTGTCCTGGCCCGATCATATCAAGGCGCGGGGCATCCGCTCCCAATTCACCCATGTGAATGATGTGATGCCGACGATTTTGGAAGTGGCGGGGATCAAGGCGCCCGGGAGCGTCAATGGCATCGCGCAGCAGCGGATCGACGGCGTCAGCTTTGCCTATAGCTTCGACGCGCCCAAAGCGCCCGAGCGGCACGACACCCAATATTTCGAGATGATTGGCACGCGCGCCATCTACCACAAGGGCTGGATGGCCAGTACCACGCCCGCCCGCATGCCGTGGAAGATGGGCGAAGTTCTCAGTTCTCCCCTCGATTATAAATGGGAGCTTTATGACCTGAACAAGGACTATGCGCAGTCCCGCGATCTAGCGGCGCGCTATCCGGAAAAGCTGAAGGAGTTGCAGGCGCTCTGGACGGCCGAAGCGCAAAAGAACAATGTCTTCCCGCTCGATGGAGGGCAATCGCTTGACCGTTCCTCCGCTTCGAAGATCGCCTTCGCGCCGCGCCGCAAGAACTTCACCTATTGGGGCAAGGGGATCAGTGTAGCTGAGGGTGCGGCCCCCATGATCCGGGGGCGTTCCTTCGAGATCATCGCCGATATCGACACGCCCTCGGGCAGCGGCAACGGCCCGCTGGTCGCGCAAGGCAGCAAGTTCGGCGGCTGGAGCTTTTACCTGAAGGACGGGAGACCAGCAGCGCGCATGGCGCTGACCCAACAGCCCAGCCATCAATGGGACGTCGCGGCGGCCGCACCGATCCCGGCGGGTCCGGCCAAAATCAGCTATTCGTTCGACTATGACGGCGGCGGCTTTGGGCGCGGCGGGCTGATGCGCATCAGCGTCAACGGCAGCGAAGTCGCGCGCGGGCGGATCGAGCGGACCTTCCTGATCCCCGCCGGGCTTGGCGAGACCTTCGACATTGGCGACGACACGGGGGCGACGGTGATCGAGTACCCGAACGGCCATTCATTCAACGGCGAAATCCGCAAGATCGAGGTGTTTCTGAAATGAGAAAAATGCTTGCCGCAGCTTTGCTTGCAAGCGCGTCGCCGCTTGCCGCGCAAACGGTACTACCCATCCCTGCCGCCCCTTTCGCTGGCAAGATCGGGCAGACTCACGCCGACTCCACTCCGGCTTTCCCCAAGCCCGTCACCGCACCCGCCGGAGCGCCTAACGTACTGCTGATCCTGACCGATGATGTGGGATTCGGCGCGTCGTCGACCTTTGGCGGGCCGATACCTACACCCAATCTCGACCGGCTGGCGGCGCGCGGCCTGGTCTATAACCGCTTTCACACGACGGCCATGTGTTCGCCCACACGCGCTTCGCTGCTGACCGGGCGCAACCATCATGCGGTAGGCAACGGCATCGTCGCCAATCTGTCCACGGGCTTCCCGGGCTATACCAACATATTACCGAAAAGCGCGGCGACGGTGGCCGAGGTGCTGCGGCAGAATGGTTATAATACCGCCATGGTCGGCAAGCATCATAATGCGCCGGAAGCTGATGTATCGCCAGCAGGACCGTTCGACATGTGGCCGACAGGGCTCGGCTTTGAGCATTTCTACGGTTTCATGTCGGCAGAGACCAACCAGTTCACCCCTGCCCTGTATCGCGGCATCACGCCCATCCCCACGTTGAAGCAAGGGGTGCTGGACAAGGCGCTCGCCGATGAGGCGATCCAATGGATCCACAATCAGAAGGCGTCTGCGCCGGACAAGCCCTTCTTCCTCTATTATGCGACGGGCTCCGCCCACGCACCGCTTCAGGCCCCGGCGGATTGGATCGCGAAGTTCAAGGGCCAGTTCGACAAGGGATGGGACGCCGTGCGGGCGGAAACCGTCCGCCGCCAGAAGCGGCTCGGCATCATACCCTCCGCCACGCAGGACACCGCGCGGCCCGACGGCCTGAAGGCGTGGAGCCAACTGACCCCCGACCAGCGTCGTATCAACACGCGCTTCATGGAGGTCTATGCGGCGATGCTCGCTTATCAGGACGCGCAGATCGGCCGCGTCCTCGATGAACTCGATCGCATGGGGGAAAGCAACAACACGCTCGTGATGTTCATCGAAGGCGACAATGGCGCTGCCGCCGAAGGAGGAGAAAATGGCAGCTCCAATCCCATGTCCGCCTTCGCCAACGCCATGCAGGAGGATGATAAGCTGCTGCTGGCCAATCTGGACAAGATCGGCGGTCCCGATGCCGTCGCCAACTGGGGTTATGGCTGGGCCTGGGCGACGGACGCGCCGTTTCGCTGGTTCAAGCAATATGCCTCTCATCTCGGCGGCACCCGCAACGGGCTGGTCGTTTCCTGGCCCGACCATATCAAGGCGCGCGGCATCCGGTCGCAATTCACTCATGTGACCGATGTGATGCCGACGATATTGGAAGTCGCGGGGCTGAAGACGCCTGATGTCGTCAATGGCGTTGCGCAGCAACGGATCGACGGCGTTAGCTTCGCCTACAGCTTCGCCGCGCCCAAAGCGCCCGAGCGGCACGACACCCAATATTTCGAGATGATGGGCAATCACGCCATCTACCATCAAGGTTGGCTGGCGAGCAGCACGCCCGTCAATCTGCCCTGGCAGCGCGGCAACGGCTCTGTCCTGCCGAACCAATATAAGTGGGAGCTGTATGATCTGCGCAAGGATTTCTCCCAGGCGCATGATCTTGCGGCGAGTCAAGGCGCGAAGCTGAAGGAAATGCAGGCGCTTTTCCAGAAGGAGGCGGAGCGGAACCAGGTTCTCCCACTCGACGACCGGCTGACGCTCGCCCGGTTCCAGGCGGCCGAGGGCCAGCGGCCGCATCGATCGACCTACAGCTATTGGGGGGCGGGCATCAGCATCCCGTCAGTCAGCGCCGCGCCGTTGCTGGCGCGCAGCTTCCGCATCACGGCTGACATCGACGTGCCGAATGAACCGGCAACCGGGGCGCTCGTGGCGCTGGGCAGCAAATTCGGCGGTTGGAGCTTCTATCTGAAGGACGGTCGCCCTGTTGCGCTGATGGCGGCGTCACAACTGGCTGGCGACCAGTCGCAGGTGGCGGCGGCGCAACCGCTTGCGGCTGGGCAAAAGCGGGTTGTCTTCGACTTCCGCTATGATGGCGGCGCGAATGCCGGGGGCGAGATGACGATCAGTGCCAATGGCGACATTATCGGACGAGGCCGCATCGCGCGCACCATATCCAAACTGCCGGAGATGAGCGACACGCTGGACGTCGGTTTTGACGCCGACACGCCGGTCACTTCCGACTATGCATCCGGCGGCCATTTCCCCGGTCGGATCGGGAAGGTGGATATAGCCGTGGGCAAGCCGGGCGCTGGCGGTGAAGCGCCCTGAACGGCGAGCCCCTGACGTCTGCAGTCCCACGCGACCGCAGGCGTCGGGGGGGTATTTTTCGGCTTGGCCCGTTGACGTCGTGCCCCGTCCCGCCGTTAAGATGATCCCGCATGGTCGAAATCACTCTTCATACCGATAGCGCCGAGCGCGACGGCAGGACGCAAATCCTGGACGCAGCCGGCGAAGTCTTTCTGTCCGAGGGCTTCGAACGCGCGAGCGTCGACCGGATTGCCGCCGTCGCGCACATGAGCAAGCAAAGCATTTACGAGCTTTATCCCAACAAGCTTGCCCTGTTCGAGGCCGCCGTCCGCAACAAGTTGAACGGCGCCTGGCTCAGCATGACCAATATCGACAACGGCATGGATGCCGAGGATACGCTGACCCGCTACGCCATGCGCCTGTTCGAAGGTTTCGCCGAGCCGGTGAATTTCGGGCTGTTCCGCGCCAATATCGAAGCGGCGAACCATGTGCCGGAATTGGCGGCGGAATTGCACGAAAGGCGACTGGCATCGTCTCAACCCCTCGCCTTTTACCTTGAAGCGTTGATAGAGGGCGCAGTGATCGCGCCGTGCGATCCACTCGCCATGGCCATCCGCTTCGGCGGCGTCGCGGTGGAAGGCGCGCGCTATTTTCTGGGCAACGCGTTGCCGGGCAAGGCCGCGCAGAAGCGCATCGTGGATCAAGCCGTGCGGATGTTCCTGGACGGATATCGCAGCGTGCAGGACGTGGCCGGTGACAAGGTCCCCTCCACGCCGATCGAGCCGCCTGCGCGCGAAGGCGTCACCGCGCTGCGGCTGTCTGCGGAAAAGCTGTTGGCGCTGCTGGATGCAGCGACGAGCGAATTTCTGGAATATGGCTATCGCCGCGCCAGCATCGACCGCATCTCGGCGGCGGTAAGGGTCAGCAAGGCGACCATCTACCGGCAGTTCGGCAACAAGGAAAATCTGCTGCGCTACATCGTCCAGCGCGAAATTTTTGCGGCCAGTCATCAGCCGTTCGAACTGCTGCCTGAAAGCGCGGACCCGGAAATCGCGCTTGTCGCTCTGGCGCGTCAGGCGCTGGACCGTCATCTGGAACCGGCAAATATCCGCATGCACCGGCTGCTGGTCGTAGAAGCCGATTTCATCCCCGACCTCGCCCAGCTATTCTATGAGGGCCGGGTACGCCGCCTGGGTGAGGCGCTGGAGCAGCAACTGGAAGCGCTGGGCCTGGCCCGCCCCAGCCAGTCGGCCACCCGTATCTTTTACACGCTTGCGACCTTCGCCGTTCGCTTCTTCACCGCCATGACGCCGCCGTCGGAAACGGACCGCGACATGTATGCCAGAGAATGCGCCAGGCTGTTCCTGAATGGGCTGCGCGCAGGCAATAGGCAAAAGGCCATCGCGCAAGCAGATTAAAATTCGGAGCATCGATGCGTCAGTTTTCCAAGCAAAAGGCGATGCGATCATCGCGGACGGCTCAACCCGACACCAGCGGCATGCTCTGGGTGGACGGAGGCGTATTCGCGATGGGGTCTGAGAATTTCTACCCCGAAGAAGCGCCGGTGCGCCTTGTGTGCGTCGATGGCTTCTGGATCGACGAGACGCCTGTCACCAATCGCCAGTTCGCCCGCTTCGTCGAAGCCACCAACCACAAGACGCTGGCTGAAATCGCGCCTGACCCCAAAGACTATCCGGGCATGCCGATCGACATGGCGCGGCCGGGATCTTTGCTGTTCCATCGTACATCCGGGCCCGTCGACCTGCACGATCCCAGCCAGTGGTGGGATTTCGCTTTCGGCGTGGACTGGCGGCATCCCCACGGGCCTGACAGTAATCTGGACGGGCTGGAGGATCACCCTGTCGTGCATGTCGCGTTCGAGGATGTCCGCGCTTATGCGAAATGGGCGGGCAAGTCACTGCCGACCGAAGCCGAATGGGAATATGCAGCGCGCGGAGGGCTGGAAGGCCAGGATTATGCCTGGGGTGACCAGTTGGCGCCTGACGGAAAGATGCTGGCGAATTATTGGCAGGGTGCTTTTCCGTTCGCTAATACGCTTGAAGATGAATGGGAAAGGACCTCCCCCGTCCGCAGCTATCCCGCGAACGGCTTCAAGCTTTACGACATGATCGGCAATGTGTGGGAATGGACGGTCGACTGGTATGCCCAGCCGAGGATTGAAGCCAAGGCACGCGGCAGCTGCTGCGTACCGGCTAATCCCCGCGGCCCTACCCGGCGTGAGAGCCTGGACGCTCCCAATGCGATCCCGCGGAAGGTGCTGAAAGGGGGTTCGCACCTTTGCGCGCCCAATTATTGCCAGCGCTACCGGCCGGCAGCGAGGCATGCGCAGGCGATCGATTCGTCGACCAGCCACATCGGCTTTCGCTGTGTAGTGCGGGCGAGAGGATGACGCTATCAGCGACTTAGCCATCTGCGCTGGCCCCAAGGGATCGACTTCCACAACGCGAGCAAGCATCCCCGCCACAAAGTGAGTGCGAGCACTCAGCAGCTTTAAGTGAGACCGGGATCCTGCCGAGCTGAGCGAGGGGTCTGCGACTGGAACAGCTCCGCTCAAGACAAGGGCGGCGCTGCGGTCCGCGCTGGCAGCTCGCCAATAGGGCTCGGAAAGAAGGTTCGCCGTCATTGAACGGCGCTCTGCTCTCCCAGCACTCCGCCCCTTCTACGACGTTCCGCAGCCAATTTCTGGCACTCAACTCCCGACGGTCAGTTTTCTCCTCCTCGCGGCTACGACTGCCCCATACTCGGCCATCCTGGATCATCACTCCAGAAACCGGCTGGCTGATCAGCGGGTTTTGATCGGAGATCTCTCGCGTCCAAAGGTGCGGCGCCAAGTTTTACGCGGCGGCCGGGAGACCGGTCATAATGCCTGGCCTCGAACGTCTTTCATTTTCTCCATCCACTCGGCAAAACCGGGCGGGGGAGAACCGGTAAAGCCTTCCAGCTGGCTGGCGAGCGCTCGCTGAAACGCCGGGCGCGCCGTGCCGCGCCTTACATAGTCAACCAGTGTTGCATGTTCGTTCAAGAGGGGATCATGCTCGATGATGCGGAGCACCGAGACCATCATCAGATCTCCGGCGGTGAACACGTTCTCTAACCACTCCCGATTGCCCAAGCGGGCGGCGGTTTCCTGCAGACGTTCGCGAATGCGGGTCTCGACGGCCGGGCGGCGCGGCTTGGACCATGGTTTGTCGGCTTCGAACAGGTCAATAATGGACAGGTCCATGATCAACGGCTCGACCGTATTGAGCGCCGCGAATATCCATTCCACGGTGCGGGCGCGCCCCGCGGCGTCAGGAGGTAACAGGCCGGGCCGCGTGCTCGCGATATGGTGGACAATCGCCCCGCTCTCAAACAGCGTAAGATCACCCTCCTCCAGCGTTGGAACCTGGCCGTAGGGTTGACGCTTGCGGTGCCCGGCTTCCTTCTGCTCCCCCTGACGCAGATAGCGAACATCGTAGTCTTCGCCCACTTCCTCCAGTGCCCAACGCACACGAAGGTCGCGGACTTGTCCCTTGGCGAAGTCGGGGACCCAATCGAAGGCTGTGATGATCACCGTCATGTCGTTCTCTCCTAAAGCGCGTCGTCGATCGGCCTGAGCGGCATAATCTGGTTTGATCGACCAATCACGGACGGCCGAGTATGATTTGAGCTCTCACAAATATCCATAGGTTCTGCGCCAGTGCCAAACCGCTGAGAGTGTCAGCGACGCGATCTGCGGCAAATGGAAGATGTGCATTTATACGTGCTGATCCTCTGCGCTTGTTCAATGGCGCGATTTGCCTTGCCCGCACCAAATCATTGTGAAGGCGAGCCTCTGGAGCGCCTGAGGGTCTTCAGGAGCACCGGAGAAGGGTGTTGGCAATGGTGATTTAAGACGATCTTTCCTGATGGGCGATGCAGCAACGCTGCCTAGCTTGCAGCTATTCCGGCGGCTCTCAACCAGTCCGCAACCTTCAGCGGCCGGCATATGACAGACCAGTTGTGCCGAACGCTGCCGCAAGATGACGCAGCTTGTCTGGATTTCGCACTATATAGATGGCTATGATCTGGCCATCGCGTACGTCAAGCGCAGTGGTCTGGAGTACGTCGCCACGATCGATACTGACATAGCCGGGCAAACCGTTGATCGTCGCGGTGCGCAGGAGCGTTGGCGCTGACGTGTACTTGCGTCGCAGCCCGGAGAACAGGCGAAGCGCCCGATCAATCCCGCGTACGACATTGCGGAAGGCGATCACCTTACCGCCGCCATCGGAATGTATCTCGACATCGCGCGCCAGCAGCGCAGACAGTGCGGCAGCGTCACCATCCCGGGCGGCGGTGAAGAAGGCGCGTGCGATCCGATCGGCCTCCTTTGCCTGAACCGTGAAACGCGGTCGCGCATGCTGCACATGCTTGCGAGCGCGCGAGGCAAGCTGACGGACGGCTGCAGGCTCGCGTCCCAAGGTCGTCGCGACGTCGGTCAGCGGCATATCAAACACGTCATGGAGCAGGAAGGCGGCACGCTCCAAGGGGGACAGACGCTCCATTGCGAGCATCAGAGTAAGCGTCACGTCGTCTGCGATCGTTTCCTCCGCCTCGGTCATGCCCATCAGCGGTTCGGGCAGCCAGGCGCCGATATAGGTCTCTCGGCGGGCGCGAGCGGACTTGAGCTGATCGAGGCAGAGGCGCGTGACGATTCGGGTCAGATAGGCCGCCGGTGTATCGACGCTCTCCGGCCTCGCCGCCCAACGCAGCCATGCCTCCTGCACGATATCTTCCGCCTCGCTGACCGAGCCGAGCATACGGTAGCCAAGGCGCAACAGCCGAGGTCGCTCAGCCTCGAAATCCGCTAGGCGGTCATCATTATGCGGCATGCGCATCCTCCACCGAAACCAACTGGGGCTTGCCGCACCTTGCATCGAACCATGCCCAGAGGACGAGAGCGACCGCAAACATGGCCGGCAGCGTCACCGCAGAAAAATCTCGGGCCAAGGCGCCTGTCCCGCAGATGCCAGACGCCACCTCGCAGAGATGCAACAGCGCATGAGCCGAAAGCCAGAGCGCCCCGGCGGACCACAACGGGACCCGGGCCATCGGCCGTGCGAAGCCCGTAAGCATCGCGATCGCGACCAGCATGAAAATCAAGCCGATGTCGCGCACGAAATGCTGGTTAAACGGGCCGGTGATCGTTGCACCGGGCACCGCGAAGTGCCAGTTCGCGGGCGAGATCAGCATGAACATGCCATTGGCAGCAGATCCGAAGCCGAGCGCCGTGGCCACCGCAAAGGGAACGCTCCGCCTCATGCCATGTGCTCCTGCGATTGAGCAGCGAGCCACGCGTCGAAGCGCGTGGGCGCAATCCGCGCGTCATCTCCTGGAACGAGCGTGCGGTCGTCGGCGAACGCTCCGAAATAGTCGCGTTCGTCGGTGACGATGATCCGGCGCGGATCGTCGCGCGCGCCCAGCCAACTGGCGGTAAACTCGTCCAGCGGCGCTCGCTCGGGCCCCGCCACCTCGACGATGGCATGAGCCGGAGCGGCTGTGGCTATTTCGGCAAGCAGGGCCGAGACATCGGCGGCGGCGACCGGCTGGAGGGCGATGCCTGGCAGATGCACGGCGCCGTCCCGCGTATAGCCGTCCGCGATGGTGGACAGGAACTCGAAGAACTGAGTGGCGCGCACGATCGTGTAGGGCATGTCGCCGTCGGTGATCAGCTGTTCCTGCGCCAGCTTAGCGCGGAAATAGCCCGACCCCTGAAGGCGATCGGTGCCTACCACGGAAAGAGCGACGAAATGTCGCACTCCGGCAGCGCGCGCCGCTTCCAATATGTGGGTGGTGGTAGTACGGAAGAAGGCGAGAGCGGCTGCATCCTCGAACGAGGGGGCATTGCTGACATCGACTACGACAGCAGCATCTTTCAGCGCTTGGGCCAAGCCAGCGCCCGTCAGCGCGTCGATGCCCATACTTGGTGAGGCTGCGACGACTTCATAACCGTTTGCTTGTAAAAGGCCGACGAGGGGGCGGCCGATCAGTCCGGTGCCGCCGATGATGACAATCTTCATGTCCATGTCTCCCATTCAAGTGTCTGGCAGCATGACGAGTTGGCCGCGACCAGTGTGACACGAGACAAGGGCGCGATCGAAAAAATATTCGGTCCAGCATGTCACGCCGCACTTGCCTGCCTCGTCAACCCAGTGAGCGCCGATGGTCGGCGCCAGTGACAAGGAAAGCATCATGGCCGAGATGAAGCGTTTGAACTGGTCCCAAATCGCACCCGAAGGTGCCAAAGCCCTGTTCGGAGTCCACCATTATGTAACGACGAAAACGAACCTTCCCGAAGAACTGATCCACCTGATTTTCCTGCGCGTTTCACAGATCAACGGCTGCGCCCATTGCATCGACATGCACACGCGCGACCTTATCAAGACCATGTCGATCGACAAAGTCGCCCTGGTACCCGTCTGGGCAGAGGTGCCGCATCTGTTTCCAGATCAATATCGCGCCGCGCTGGCTTGGGCGGAGGAAGTAACCAACGTCAGCACGACTCATGCTTCGGATGAAGCCTATGCGGCCGCTGCCGCCGCCTTTGTTGAAAAGGACTTAGTCGATCTCACGCTCGTGATCGCAGCGATGAACGCGTTCAACCGCTTGGGCGCGCCATTCCGCCTGCCCGTCGCGGCAAAGCCATAGACGGAGTGAGGCGGGCGCAGGCCTTGCTCCCGCCTGCCGCAGCAGCCGACGCTTCTACGACGTTCTGCGCCGAAATTTCACCGCTTAGCAGCGGACCGTCAGCTTATCTGGCTGCAGTCCTGCAACGGCTACAGTGCTACATCGTCCCAGGCTAATGAAGACGTTGAAAACGACGGTACCACCTCCATGTGAATCGACCGGATATCGACCACCAAATCATGCTCTTTGCTACTGTCGGCCTCCAAAGCGGAAACGGATCCCACCGTTCAAGACGAACCCTTCCAGAGGCGCCCACGCATCCACGGTCCAGCGCCCATCGATCCCACGCGATGGTCTGAGCAGCGGATCATATCTCGTCTGCCGCACGCCGAAAATATTCTCTGCGTTAAGAAATAGCCGGGTCTTGCCCACCACCAGCTCGCCCATCAGACCCACCTCGAAATACGGCCGGGAGCGAGCCCCGTAGGGATTGTCCTCCAACGGCTGACGACCCGTATAGTAGATTTCGAGTCCCAACCGTCCCTTGTCATGCTCTTCCCACATCGCGACCAGCCCCGCGCTATGTTTGGGCGTCAGTGGCGCAAGCCGTCGACCCTCGCGGTCTGGGTCAGGTTGTGTCGCGTCGACGTAAACATAGCTTCCGGAAACGGTGAAGGCATCCCAGCGATAGCGGAGCAGCAACTCCGCGCCCCTGGTCCGCGTGGCGCCCGCCTGATTGATCAGCCGTACCCCGCTCGCCTGCGCAGCTATGCCATTGGGAACCAGCTCTGTCGCGTTGCGCATGTTCGATCCGAACAGGGTGAAGTTCGCCTCGACGGGCCCGCGCTTGTAGCCCAGATCGACCGAAGCGTTGGTCGCCGTTTCCGCCTTCAGATCGCCGAGCGGTTCCAGACGTGACAATCCTGCTGCTTCGATCTCCTCAACGAACGGCGTCGGCGCATAGAAGCCCCTGCCGGCGGATGCGCGCACGGTCCAGAAGCCCGGCTTGTAGAGCAGCGAAAGACGAGGGCTGAACTGTGTGCCGAACTCATTGTGGAAATCGATCCGCGCGCTGCCTGCCAGCGTAACGCCGCGGGCGAGGTCGTGCTCCAGCTGTCCGAAGATGGCCGGCGCCTCATACAGATAATCGAAACCGGGGAAGGTCCGTGATCGGAAGCTGTCCCGCTGATAGGCGACGCCGCCAATCCAAGATGTGCCCCCGCCCGTACCCGACAAGGACGCTTCGGTGAAGATCGTGCCGTGGCGGTCCTTCTCCACCACGTCCCCAAACAGATGCCGGTGCCTTTGGGTCATGGCAGATGCTCGCAGGTGAGCGGTCAGGATGTCGCTGACCGCAGTTTCCGCGACGAGGCCGAAATCAAGGCGGTCGCTATCCTGCTCTTGCGGAAAGAAGTTTCCGTCGGGTGTCGTGCGCCCCTTCAATGTTCCGCCGACACGTTTCTCGGTCATGGCCCCAGCCGTGAGGAACAGTTTGCCGCCTTCCGCACCCTCCCAGAATAAGCGTGGGCGTACCGTCCATCGCGCATATCCGGGCATGTCGATCCAGCCGTCATCGTCCAGATCCTGGCGGCTCTGGCGATGATAGCCACCCGTCAGGGACGCTCCCCAACCGGCGCCTAGGGGTGATGAAATATAACCTGTCATGTCCTGGCCATTGCGCGAAGTCGCGTTGATCAGCGCTTCCGCTTCCGG
>CAMPHR010000036.1 GCA_946886075.1 uncultured Novosphingobium sp.
TCTGCTTTGGGAGCAGAGGGTCGCAGGTTCGAATCCTGTCTCCCCGACCACTTTCACAGACATCGACAATCTTCTGCGGCTCATAGAGCGTTCGCGTGCGCGCGGCGATCATCTCGCACGCATAGAAAAAGGGCGGACCGTCAGACGGCCCGCCCTCTTAAAATCTTGCTGACGCGAAGATTATTCGGCGTTCGCAGCGTTCGAAGCAGCGTTCGCAGCGTTGTCGGCGGCGTTAGCAGCATTCGCGGCGTTGTCGGCAGCGTTAGCAGCGTTCTCGACAACGTTTTCGACAACAGCGTTCGAAGCGTTCGCGGTCTCGTTGGCCGGCTTCTCACCGCAAGCGGCGAGGGCCATCAGGCCGGCCGAAGCGAAAACAACAGCGATCTTCTTCATTGTGTACGGCTCCCATAGCATATTGCCGCGTCGGCATATTTCTAACACGCCCGACGCGAGCGACCCGCATTAACGTGTGCGCTGCACAAATCAATGCTTTTCTGCGTCGGTGAAGCGACGGAATCACGCGACGGAGTGTTGTCTACTACAAAAGTTCACTTATCCGCCAGTGATTCCGTAGCGCTGGCGAATTCAAGAAGAGTGGGGGCCCAGGCGGCCACAGTCTGCTGCAGTTGCGGGCGATCTACCTTGTCCAGCGTATCGTCCGCAGTGTGATGAATGTCGAAATAACGGGAGCCGTCCTGCTGGAGATCGATGACGGGCACACCTGCCTTGACCAATGGCTCTATGTCCGATCCGCCCCCGGCTGCGATGCGGCTTGGGCCGATGCCAAGCGGGGCGAGCGCGTTTGAAACGCGGCTTGCGACCGCTGCATAGCTGGAGGGAAGCTTAAAATCGACGCGCCAGACGCGATCGGCGCCGAAGTCGGATTCCATGGCGATGACATGGTGTTCGCTGCCATGTGCGGCGAAATAGGCGCGTCCGCCGTCGCCGCCCACTTCCTCCGCGCCCGCCATCAGGATGCGGATGGTGCGGCGGAGCGGCCCGGCTTTGGCAGCGTGGAGCGCGGCTGCCGTGATGATGCCGCAGCCCGACGCATCATCTATCGCCCCGGTGCCTTGATCCCAGCTATCAAGATGGCACGCCGCGAGGACGATGCCAGCGGCGGGATCCGTGCCTGGCAGTTCGGCGATGACATTGCCAGATGGCTGGTCCTTCAGCATTTTGGACGTAAGGGTCAGATGGACGCGGACGGGCTGGCCACGCGACAATATGCGGGTGAGTTGATCCGCATCCACCGTACTGAGCGCGGCGGCCGGGATCGGCTTTACGCCATCGGCCCACATTTGGACACCGCTATGGGGGAAACGGTGCTGGTCGGTGCCGATCGACCTGATGAGGATGGCGGCTGCGCCCTTGCGAGATGCGATGCTGGGGCCTTGGCGGCGGGTTAGGCCGAAATGGCTGTAGGAGCTGCCATCCTGCGTGGCTGTCATGGCGTGGCTGACGAAGGCGATTTTCCCCTGCAGGCTGCCGTCCGGTGCGGACTGGAGGTCGGCCAGCGTGGGGAAATAGCGGATTTCGCCTTCAATGCCCTTTGCGGAAGTAGAGGCGCTGTTCCCGAGCGCGGCGAGTGCTAGATTCTGCGGGAAGGGCGCGAGAATCCGGGCTTCGTCGCGGCCGCGGACCCAAACCGGCATCTTGTAGGGTTCGGATCGGACATTGGAAAAGCCGAGCGCCTTGAGCTTTGCTACGGCCCAGTCGCGCGCGCGGGCTTCCTGTGGAGTGCCAGCGGGGCGAGGGCCGACTTCGGTGGTGAGGCCCTCTGTAAAGTCCCAGGCTATGTTGTCCTGCAAGGCCGCCTGCCGAATCGCGACTGCATCCGTCGGCGCGGCAGCGAGGGGGAGGGGTGAGGTGATGCCGCCGAGAAGGAGCGCAGCGACGGTGCTCGATCGGATTTTCTGCATGGATGAAGGCTTAGCCAGCGATCCCGCATTTGCCAATGGCGCCGGGCTTCGCTAACTCCGGCCCGAATTTACTCATTCGTCTTTCGGAGCTGTTCCAAGCCATGTCCGCCTCCTCCCAATACGCCTTCGTCATGAAGAACATGACAAAGACCTTTCCCGGTGCGCCAAAGCCGGTGCTCAATGGTATCAATCTGCAATTTTATCGCGGCGCCAAGATCGGCATCGTTGGTCCCAACGGCGTCGGTAAATCGACGCTGATCAAGATCATGGCTGGCATCGACACGGATTATAGTGGCGAGGCGTGGCCGGGTGAGAATGTGACGGTCGGCTATCTGGCGCAGGAGCCGCAGCTCGATCCGGCCAAAAATGTGCTGGAGAATGTAAAGGACGGCGCGCGGGAAATCGCGGACAAGCTGGATCGGTTCAACGAGATCAGCATGATCATGGCGGACCCGCCGGAAGATGCCGATTTCGACGCACTGATGGCCGAAATGGGCGAGTTGCAGGAACAGATCGACGCGGTCGATGGCTGGACGCTCGACAACCAGCTTGAGATCGCCATGGAGGCGCTGCGCTGCCCGCCGTCGGATTGGTCGGTGGAAAGCCTGTCGGGCGGTGAAAAGCGCCGGATCGCGCTGACCCGCTTGCTGATCCAGAAGCCGGACATTTTGCTGCTCGACGAACCGACCAACCATCTTGATGCCGAAAGCGTCGAGTGGCTGGAAAATCACTTGAAGGAATATGCGGGTGCGGTGCTGATGATCACCCACGACCGCTACTTCCTGGACAATGTGGTGGGTTGGATTCTGGAACTCGATCGCGGGAAATACTTCCCCTACGAAGGCAATTATTCGACTTATCTCGAGAAGAAGTCGAAGCGCCTGGAGCAGGAGTCGCGCGAAGAATCCGGCCGCCAGAAGGCGATCAAGGACGAGTTGGAGTGGATCCGGCAGGGGCCGAAGGGCCGCCAGACCAAGTCGAAGGCCCGTATCGCCAAGTTCGAGCAACTGGTCGCGAGCCAGGAAAACCGTACTCCAGGCAAGGCGCAGATCGTCATCCAGGTGCCGGAGCGGCTGGGTGGCAAGGTCATCGAAGCAAAGAACATCAGCAAGGCCTATGGCGACAAGCTGCTGTTCGAAAACCTGTCCTTCATGCTGCCCCCAGGTGGCATCGTTGGCGTGATCGGGCCGAACGGCGCGGGCAAGTCCACGCTGTTCAAGCTCATCACCGGTCAGGAACAGCCCGATTCGGGTGAGATCGACATCGGCTCCACCGTGCGCCTTGGCTATGTCGACCAGAGCCGCGATCATCTCGACGCGTCGAAGAATGTCTGGGAGGAAGTCTCGGATGGCCTCGATTATGTGAAGGTCAACGGCCATGACATGTCGACGCGGGCCTATGTCGGTGCCTTCAACTTCAAGGGCCAGGACCAGCAGAAGAATGTCGGCAAGCTGTCGGGCGGTGAGCGCAATCGCGTACACATGGCCAAGATGCTGAAGAAGGGCGGCAACGTTCTGCTGCTCGACGAACCGACCAACGACCTTGACGTCGAAACGCTGGCTGCGCTGGAAGAGGCGATTGAAAACTTCGCGGGCTGCGCCGTGGTGATCAGCCACGATCGCTTTTTCCTCGATCGCCTTGCCACGCATATTCTCGCCTTTGAGGGGAATAGCCATGTCGAATGGTTTGAGGGTAACTTCGAAATGTATGAAGAGGATAAGCGGCGCCGCCTAGGCGATGCGGCTGATCGGCCGACGAGCCTCGCCTACAAGAAGCTGACGCGGTGATGGGGTTTTGCGCGGAGCGGAATGCTAATGCGGTTGCATTAGGCGCAACCGGCACCGCGCCCTTCGCACTTGCACAATGATCGGTCGGAACACATATCGGAAAGGCCTTTCAGGCATCCTCTCCTAAAACTTTCAGGCCGGCCAGCTTGGGTCGGCCATTTTTTTGCGTGGTGATGGGCGGTGAGCTTGTGGGGGGGGTACTGCCTCAGCGGCGAAGAGTGTCGAGTAGCGAGTACCATCAACCCCGTTCGGGCTAAGCTTGTCGAAGCCCATTAGTAGAGCCGTGGGCTTCGTCGGCCTTCGGCTCAACAAGCTCAGGGCGAACGGTGTTACGAGGACTATCAATTAGGATGCAAAGCCTCAGCCCGTTGGTCTTTTCTCGAACGAGGCCAAGCCTTCCATTCCAACCTCGATCACTTCAACGCGCGCGACCTGCGCTGCTGGCGGACCCTTGTGAGCCAAAGCTATGAAGCGTTCTACCGCTTCGCCCAGACCTTCAACAACAGCTTCCACGCTGCCGTCGAGCCGGTTGCGCACCCACCCGGCCAAACCTAGCTCGCGCGCTGTTTGCACAGTCCAATTGCGATAAAATACACCCTGCACTCGGCCAAAGATCATGAGATGCCGGGCGATGACAGGCATCAGCGCACCCGCTTGATCCAGGTCTGGCCGTTCTCGCGCGTTTCGGTGATGAAATTCGGGATCGCCTGCACCAGATCCGACAGGCGCTTGAAGCCATAGTTGCGCACGTCGAAGCTGGACCGGTTGGCGACGCGCTGCCCGACAGGCCCCAGGGCGGCGAAGCCATTTTGGTCGCGTTTAGCCGCATCATAGGCTTCTATGAGCAGACGGACGACTTCGTCATCCACCTTGCTGATGTCGGCTTTGGCGACGGGGCTCGCGGCTACTTCGTCTGGAACGACAGCGGCATTGACCGGGTCGGGGCTTGCCGGTGCCAACGATGCTGCCAGCGCCGCGACGTCTATGAAACGCGTGCATGCGCGGCGGAAGCCTTCGGGCGTCTTGTCGGAGCCGAAGCCATAGACATCGATCCCTTCCTGCCGGAGCCGAGTCACCAGCGGCGTGAAATCGCTGTCGCTGGACATGAGGCCGAAACCGGTGACGCGGCCGCCAGCCATCAGGTCCATGGCGTCGATCGTCATCTTCATGTCAGTCGCATTCTTCCCCTTGGTGAGGTCGAATTGCTGCTGCGTTTCGATGGCCTGCGTCACGGCCTGCCGCGCCCAGCCCTTGAGCGAAGGCTTGCTCCAGTTGCCATAGGCGCGGCGGATATTGACCGTGCCCAGTTCCGCCAGAACAGTCAGAACGGGGTCGAAATGGTCGGCAGATGCATTGTCGGCGTCGATCAGCAGGGCGACATTGCCGCTGGGGATCGCCGACGGCATCAGGCCGTTTCCAGCGGTGCCGGATGAAAATCCCCTGTCGCCTCATCCAGGAGATGAAGCTGACCATCGGCGATCGCGAAGAATGCGCCGACCAGTTTCAATTCGCCATCGCGTTCCTTGGTACGGACGCAGGGGAAGGTGCGCAGGTTGGCAAGGCTGACCTTGACACCTTCCTGCTCCATCGCGCGATGTGCGTCACGGCCGCGGTCATCGCCAAACCGCGCGACGACCTTGTCCCGCGCATCGTCAAGCATGTCTATCCAGTTATGAATGAACCCGCCTTCTCCGGGAGGCGCGTCCTTCAATTCCTGGCTAAGCGCGGCCTTGCAGCCCCCGCACTTGCCATGGCCCATGACGACGATCTCGCCGACCTTTAGCACCTGAACCGCGAACTCCAGCGCTGCGGAAACGCCATGATGGCCGGGGTTCGTCTCAAATGGGGGAACCAGCGCGGCTACGTTGCGGACCACGAATATCTCGCCGGGGCTGGTATCAAATATCTGCGCAGGATCGACGCGGCTGTCGGAGCAGGCGATGACCATGACACGGGGGCTTTGCCCTTCGCTCAGTTCATCCCATCGTTCACGCTGTTCCGTCCAGCCAGTGTTGCGGAAGCGGCGATAGCCTTCGAGCATGTCGGAAAAGTCAGTCATGGCGATGTCTCTGCCCAACAATCTGGGGGCTGGCAAGAGTGGGCATGCATCGCTATTTGAAGGCGCATGACAGATACCGCTCCGCTACCTGTGCAGGCCACGACCCAGCGCACACGCAAGCCCGATTGGATCCGGGTGAAGGCGCCGACGAGCCCTGGCTACCAGGAAACCCGGAAGCTGATGCGGGAAAAGGGTCTGGCTACCGTCTGTGAAGAGGCGGCTTGCCCCAATATCGGCGAATGCTGGACCAAAAAGCATGCGACCGTGATGATCCTGGGCGATGTGTGCACGCGGGCCTGCGCATTCTGCAACGTCAAGACAGGCATGCCACGCAAGGTTGACGTCAACGAGCCGCAGAACCTGGCAGATGCCTGCGCGGAGATGGGGCTGGAGCATATCGTCATTACCTCCGTCGATCGGGATGACTTGCCCGATGGCGGCGCTTCGCAGTTCGTGAAGGTGATCGAAGCGCTGCGGCGGACGACGCCCGATACGACTATCGAAATTCTTACGCCCGATTTCCGGAACAAGCATGAGCGCGCGGTCGAGATGATCGTCGCCGCGCGGCCGGACGTCTATAACCATAATCTTGAAACGGTGCCCCGCCTGTATCCGACGATCCGCCCTGGTGCCCGCTATTACGCGTCGCTGCGTTTGCTGGAGTCGGTGAAGAAGCTGGACCCATCGATCTTTACCAAATCAGGCATCATGCTGGGCTTGGGTGAAGAGCGTCTGGAGGTCCATCAGGTGATGGACGACATGCGTTCGGCCGACATCGACTTCCTGACCATGGGGCAATATCTGCAGCCAACGCCCAAACATGCCAAGGTGATGGAGTTCGTGACACCTGCCGCCTTCAACGCTTATGCGGCGATTGCGCGAGCCAAGGGCTTTTTGCAGGTGGCGTCGAGCCCGCTGACTCGATCCAGCTACCATGCCGGGAAGGACTTCGCGGAGATGCGGACAGCGCGTGAAGCTCAGCTGGCGCGGGCGGCACGCTGAAGACATGCCCAAGCATCACGAGACAAGACCGCTTCCTTATTCGCCGGACCAGATGTTCGATCTGGTTTCCAATGTGGCCGCTTATCCGGAATTCCTGCCTTGGGTGAGCGCAATCCGCGTCCGCCGGGACGATGAATCCGAGATGGTTGCCGACATGATCGTCGGCTTCAAGGGGATCAAGGAAAGCTTCACGTCGCGCGTCCACAAGCATCGGCCGGACTATGTGAGGGTCGATTATCTGGAGGGACCGCTCAAGCACCTACACAATGAGTGGCGGTTCCGCGACAACGGCAAGGGTGGCGTGCTGGTGGATTTCGAAGTGGAGTTCGAGTTCAAGAACCGGCTGTTCGAAATGCTGGCGGGTCAGATGTTCGACAAGGCGCTGCGCAAGATGATCGGCGCGTTCGAGACGCGGGCGGCGGAGCTTTACGGTGAGTCGGGCAGCAGCAACTCGAGCGCGCAGAGCGCCGCCTGAAGGCGGACGCCGCCACGGCCACTATCCTCGAAATGCCGCATATCCGCGACGACCTTGTCCGGATTGCCGCCACGCTCAGCGCGTGCAAATACCACCGTGCCGACCGGCTTCTGCTCTGAGCCGCCACCCGGACCTGCGATCCCGGTTATCGCAACGGCCACATTGGCATGGCTTTTGATGAGCGCGCCCTGAGCCATGGCCCAGGCGGTCGCGATGGAGACGGCGCCAAAGGTTTCCAGCACGTCTTGCGAAACCTTCAACAGCTCGTTCTTCATGTCATTGGAATAAGTAATGAATCCGGCTTCGAAGACTTCGGACGATCCCGCAATCTCGGTAAGCGCGGCGGAGACCAAGCCGCCGGTGCAGCTTTCCGCAACGGCGATCGTGCGTCCAGCGCGGCGGTTTGCGATAATGACGCGTTCGGCGAGTTCGACCAACGGCGAGGGAAGGATGCTGTCCGGCATAGCGTTAGAATAGCGCGGGGAGGGAGATGGTTGCAACGGCTTGCGCAGCGATGCCTTCGCGGCGCCCTGCGAAGCCGAGGCGCTCGGTCGTGGTCGCCTTGACGCTCACTCTGTCGAGCGGAATGGCGAGGATCTCACTGATCCGCTGGCGCATCGCGTCCCGGTGCGGTCCGATCTTCGGCGCTTCGCAGATGATCGTGACATCGATATGTTCCATGCGGCCGCCGCGCTCCGTCACGCGGTTCGCTGCATATTCAAGGAAGCGTGAGGACGCAGCGCCGCGCCATTGCGGGTCGGATGGCGGGAAGTGGCTGCCGATATCGCCTTCGCCAAGTGCGCCGAGCAAGGCATCGACGATCGCGTGGATCGCCACGTCCGCATCACTATGTCCGGCAAGACCCCTGTCATGGGGCACCTGCACGCCGCAAAGCCAAAGCTCCTCGTCAGCGGCAAGGCGGTGCACGTCATAGCCCATGCCCACGCGCGTCGTTCGGCATGACGCGAGCTGCGCTTCAGCGCGCGCGAAATCCTGCGGATAGGTGAGTTTTTCCAATCTCTCGTCTCCCGGGACCATTAGGACGTCATGGCCAGCCTCGCGAAGCATCTGGGCATCGTCGGTGGCTTCACGGCTGCTGTCCCAAGCGCAATGAGCGCGGATTATCGATTCGAAGTGGAAGGCTTGCGGTGTCTGCACCCGATAGAGCTCAGACCGATCGACGATGTCGCCTGCGATATTGCCCGTCGACTTCACCAATGTGTCGGCTACGGGGAGGGCGGGGAAGGCTCCCGGCGCTTGTTCAAGGGCGGCGAGCAATTGGTCGATCATGGAAGGGGAGAGGAAGGGGCGGGCGGCGTCATGAATCAACACACGGTCGGCGCCACCGGCCGCGGCAATCGCCTCCAGCCCAGCCCGAACGGAGCCGCGTCGGCTATCAGCACCTTCGATGAGCGCCGTGACCTGATGATCGCCGATCATGGTCCGGACCGTTTCTTGCTGGCCCGCGCCGATGACGAGGAACACCTCTCCCACCGCGGGATGGCGCGCGAAGGCTTCAACGGAGTAAGCAAGGACAGCTTTACCGCCGATCTGCCGGAACTGCTTGGGTATATCGGCCCCAGCGCGGCTTCCCTGACCAGCGGCCAATATCAGTGCTGCGACCTTGTGAGTTTGCCCTGTCATCGCAGCGCGTGTAGCGAACGGCGGATCGCTTCGCCAGAGCGCTTGCTTGCCGCGCGAGTGCTTTTCAGCTAAGGGCTGCCTGTTTTTTAGGCAAAGCTGGTGATGCGCACTTTATCCCCAATCTCCGTCGGTCCTGTGATGATCGACATGCCGGTAATCCTGGCGCCCATGACTGGTGTCACGGATATGCCGTTTCGCACCCTGGTCCGCCGCTATGGATCTGGGTTGAACGTCACGGAGATGATCGCGACAGCGGCGATGATCCGTGAAACCCGGCAATCGTTGCAGAAAGCCGCATGGCATCCGGTTGAAGAGCCGGTATCGATGCAGTTGGCGGGATGTTCGCCACGGGAGATGGCGGAGGCAGCGAAGCTGAACGCCGATCGTGGCGCGGCGATCATCGACATCAACATGGGCTGTCCGGTCAAGAAGGTCGTCAACGGCGACGCGGGTAGCGCGCTGATGCGTGACCTGCCCTTGGCCGCCGCGCTGATCGAGGCGACCGTCAAGGCGGTCGATGTGCCAGTGACGGTGAAAATGCGCATGGGATGGGACCATTCCAGCCTCAATGCACCTGAACTTGCAAGGATCGCGGAGGATCTGGGCGCGAAGATGATCACGGTGCACGGCCGCACCCGCTGCCAGATGTACAAGGGCAGCGCGGATTGGGCATTCGTGCGCGGTGTGAAGGAAGCGGTTTCGCTCCCGGTGATCGTGAACGGCGACATCTGCTCGATCGAGGATGCCGACACTGCGCTGGAGCAGAGCGGCGCGGATGGCGTCATGATCGGCCGGGGTGCATATGGGCGACCCTGGCTGATTGGGCAGGTGATGCATTGGTTCCGGACCGGGCAACGGTTGGCAGATCCGTCACTGGAAAAGCAATATCACCTGATTACAGAGCATTACAAGGCGATGTTAGATCATTATGATGGCCTGACCGGCGTCAATATGGCCCGCAAGCATATCGGTTGGTACACGAAGGGGCTCACTGGCTCGGCCGAGTTCCGCAATGCCGTCAATCAGGAGCCTGATGGCGATGTCGTGCTGGCTATGCTCGCCCGCTTCTACGAACCGCTGATTGCGCAGGACGGAGCGGTCGAGACACGCAAGGCTGCATGAGCGTGCCTGTGACAACTGCCCCGCCATCCCGGTTGGAGCAGGACGGACCTTCGCTTTCGGAACTGATGACCGCGATGCCGGTCGCAACGCTGGTCATCACCCCTGACAACCGGATCGCTGACGCTAATGTGCGGGCGGAAACATTGCTCAATATGGCGCGGTCCGCAATCGTGGGGAGCGACATCGCCCGCACGATCCGCATGGCCGAGATGGGCGCGCGCTTCGACATCTGGCACAGCAACAAGCCGATCGCCGCTTATGACGTCAAGGTTCATGCCGGGCGGACGGCTGAGATGGAAGTTGATTTGATGATTGCGCCCGTCGTCGATCATGATGGGTGGCGCGTGGTGTCAATCCACGCCCAAAGTCACGCACGGAAGATCGGCCATCGCGGTACCGCTGGCGGCGCCCGGTCCGCCATGGGTGCGGCGGCGATCCTGGCGCATGAGATCAAGAACCCGCTGTCCGGCATTCGGGGCGCGGCGCAGCTGCTGGAGTCGGGCAATGGCGGACGTGATACCGTTCTGACCCAGCTGATCTGCAATGAGGTGGACCGGATCGCCGCCTTGATCGACCGAATGCAGGATTTCACGACCGACCGGCGGTTGGAATGCCGCTCCGGCAATATTTACCCCATGATCGATCAAGCGGCCAATATCGCCGCCGCCGGTTTCGCAAGAAACATCAAGATTATAAAGCGTTACGATCCATCCCTGCCATTCGCGGTCATCAATGACGACGCCCTTGTGCAAGTAATGATCAACCTGCTCAAAAACGCGGCCGAGGCGCTGGAGCATGTCGAGGGACCTTGCATCCGCGTCGAGACCGCGTTTCGCCATGGCGTCTCCGTCGTGCTCGGAGATGGGAAGGGGAGTGCGGTACTGCCGATCGAAATTTTGGTGATCGATAACGGGCCGGGTGTGCCCGAACAAATATTGGATCACCTGTTCAATCCGTTCATTACAGGGAAGCGGGATGGCCAGGGGTTGGGCCTTGCACTTGTCGACAAACTGGTCCGGGACATGAACGGCTTTGTCCAATATTCGCGGGATCAGGAAGCGGGTGAGTCAACTTTCCGCATCCTTCTGCCGATGGGGATGGCCGCATGACGAACGTGGGTTCGATCCTGGTTGTCGATGATGATCCTGCCATCTGCGTCGTCGTGGGAGAAGCGCTGCGGCGGCAGGGGCACAAGGTGAAGACGGCGTCGTCAATCCGCGAACGCAGCGCCCTGATCGACAGCTTCGCGCCGGACGTGCTGATCACTGACGTCATGCTGCCGGATGGAGACGGGCTGGAGGGTGTGGCGGCGATTTTGGACCGCAAACCCGGCCTCAGCGTCATTATCTTGTCCGCGCAAAACACCTTGAACACGGCGATCAGGGCTACGGAAAAGGGCGCTTTCGAATATCTCCCCAAGCCGTTTGACCTTAATGAGCTGTCCAGGGCGGTTGGTGATGCATTGGGCATGAACCAGGCCGAGGAAGGCAAGCAGGAGGACGCCGGTCTACCCCATGACGGCTTGCCACTGGTCGGCCGGTCGCCCGCCATGCAAGAGGTTTACCGGACGATCGCCCGCGTCTTGTCCAATGACCTCAGCATCCTGGTGCTGGGGGAGTCGGGTACGGGCAAGGAGTTGGTTGCCGAAGCCATCCACGGCCTGGGTCAGCGACGCACCAAGCCGTTCATTGCTATCAACATGGCGGCCATCCCCCGCGAACTGATCGAGGCGGAGCTGTTCGGCTATGAAAAGGGCGCGTTTACCGGTGCCAATGTGCGAACGGCGGGCAAGTTCGAGCAGGCCCAGGGTGGCACTCTGTTCTTGGATGAGATTGGCGACATGCCGATGGAGGCGCAAACGCGCCTGCTACGCGTTTTGCAATCGGGTGAGGTGACGACCGTCGGCGGATCGAAGCCGGTGCGTGTGAACGTCCGCATCATCGCGGCGACGAACAAAGAATTGCCGAAGCTGATCGAGGAAAATCGTTTTCGCCAGGACCTCTATTATCGGCTGAACGTCGTGCCCATTTCTCTTCCGGCGTTGCGGGAGAGGCGGGAGGACGTGATCCTGTTGGCGAAGCATTTTCTGGAGCGCGCCGCCCAAGAGGGATTGCCGCGAAAGACGCTGTCCGACGATGCGGCCCAGCTGCTGATGGCTTATCATTGGCCGGGCAATGTGCGGGAACTCCAGAACCTGATGCAAAGGCTCGCGGTGCTCAGCCGCGAGAATGTGATCGCCGGGGAGGTGTTGCGGAACAGCTTGCCATTGGACCTGGTGCCTTCGGACTACACTGCCCCCGCTGACCAGTTGGGATTGGCGGTACGCGAATGGGCGAAGCGGCAATTGGGCATCGGGATCGGCCAGCCCAATCGGAACCTGCATGACGACATGCTGGCCGTCGTGGAACCGATATTGCTGCAGGAAACGCTGGCGAGCGTCGATGGCAATCAGATCCGGGCCGCCGGCCTTTTGGGCATCAATCGCAACACGCTCCGGAAGAAGTTGACGGACTATGGCCTCGACCCGCTTCAACTACGCGTCGCCGATTGAGGCGGGACAAAGCGACAGAAGTGTTCGGCCAAGGGACGATCGCGCCGAATTACTGTGTTTGAACCGGCACGGCATTGTTGTAAGAAAGCAACTATGGACGGTGCAGTGACTCTCTCCACGCGAGGTCGGGCATGGAAGAGATATTTTCCGCCCTTCCTACGACGTCATCTCGCTCCGCTAGTCGAGGCGGTCACGCTGTTGCTGTTTCTGGGCACGGCCAGCCTGACCTACATATTGCTGTCGGGGCAGGGGCAATCCTACACTTTGCTCACGCCGCCTATCGTGGCGCTGTTGCTGGTCGGAAATCTGGTTCCCGCCATTGCGCTGCTCGTGCTGCTCGGCCGCCGCGTGGCGAAACGCCGCGCCGCGCAATCCGCGATAGGCAGCGATGGACAGTTGCACGTCAGGCTGGTGGCGATCTTCTCGATCGTGGCCAGCGTACCCATGCTGCTGGTGGTAATCTTTGCATCGCTGCTGTTCCAATATGGCGTGCAATTCTGGTTTTCCGACAGCGCGCGTGGCATGCTGCAAAATGCGAGCGATCTTGCGCGCGGCTATTATGAGCAGAATCTGCGCGAGGTTGGCGACGAAACCGTCACCATGGCGAGCGACCTTCGCGACTATCTAGCCCAGTCAAAAGTGTCGAGCCCGCGCTTTGCGGAAGGCTATATCTACCAGGTCGTGACGCGAAAGCTCAATCGATCGGCCATCATAGAGGTTGGCAAGGACGGCGTGGCCCGGACTGCAGCGACCGTCGATCCGGATAGCCGACCCGCATCCGAAATGCTGTCAACTGATGCTGTCAAGCGCTTGAAAGCAGGCGAAAATGTCGTTGTCGCAGCCAAGCCCAACCAGATCGAAGCTGTCACACTGCTGTATCCGGGCGCGAAAATCTATCTCTACGCCACCCGCGATTCCGGATCGACGGCCTTCAGCAATGTCGAGCGGGCGCAGAAGGTCCTTTCCGACTACGACATTTTCGCGGCCCAATCCCGCGCGCTTCAGCTGCGTTTCAACGTGGCATTGTTCGTCGGTTCGCTCCTGCTGGTCGGGATTGCGGTCTATATCGCGCTTGCAGTGGCGGACTGGATGGTGCGCCCGGTCAACGAGCTGGTGACCGCAGCGAGGCGCGTGACGGCGGGCGACCTGTCGGCGCGCGTGACCAGCCCCCAGTCGCGCGACGAAATCGGCACGCTCGCATCTGCTTTCAACAGGATGACCCAGAGGTTGGAGGCACAGACGGGCGCGCTGGTTGCCGCCAACAGCCAATTGGATGAACGTCGCGCCTTCATAGAGGCAATCCTGTCCGGCGTTTCTGCTGGTGTGCTGTCGGTCGATCGGGAAGGCATCATCCTGCTCCTCAACAGTTCCGCTGCCGCGATACTGGTGAAGGACGGGGACGATCCCGTCGGACAGCCATTAGGCACCGTATCACCGGAGCTTGCGGCGCTGATCGCTTCGGAGGAGGGGGCAGGGATCGTCCAGACGCGCGCGCATGGCGAGGTGCGGACGCTGGCGGTCAAGGTGTCTCAGGACGCATCACGACACATCCTGACCTTTGACGACATTACGCAGCAGCTTTCAGATCAACGCCGCGCCGCCTGGTCGGACGTTGCGAGGCGCATCGCCCATGAGATCAAGAACCCGTTGACGCCCATCCAACTGGCAGCGGAGCGTCTGCAGCGACGCTATGCCGAAGAAGTGACGAGCGACAAGGCCACCTTCACGCGGCTGACCGGCACGATCGTCAGGCAAGTGGGCGACTTGCGGCGCATCGTGGATGAATTTTCATCCTTTGCCCGCATGCCAAAGCCGGTCTTCCGCCGGGAAGCCGTGGCCGATATCGCCCGTCATGCGCTTTTCCTGCATGAAGTGGCGCATCCCGACATGAAGTTTGAATTTCATGGCGAGCCTCACGATATGGAGCTTGTCTGCGACCGGCGGCAGCTGGGGCAGGCGCTGACCAACATCGTCAAGAACGCCGTGGAGGCTATCGAGCCAAAGCCCGAACCTGCCGAGGGCCAAGTCCGTGGCCATGTATGCATGACGGTTGGGCAGGAAGACGGCAATCTGCTGATTGAAGTGAGGGATGACGGTATCGGGCTTCCGCCGGAGCGGGAGAGGGTGCTGGAACCTTATATGACGACCCGCAGCAAGGGCACGGGGCTCGGCCTCGCGATCGTGAAGAAGATTGTCGAGGAACATATGGGCGAAATTCGCCTGGACGACGCGAAGGGCGGGGGCACCATAGTGACACTGCGCTTCCCGATCGCCGCGCTTGAGAAATTGGAAGAAGGGCAAGTCGTTGCACTGCCCAAGGGAAAAGTGACAGCCAATGGCGCTTGATATTCTGGTAGTCGATGATGAAGAGGACATTCGCGACCTGGTCGCCGGTGTGCTTGAGGATGAGGGCTTTACCACGCGCACGGCAGCCAACAGCGACAGCGCGATCGAGGCGCTGGACGCTAGGCGGCCTTCGCTCGTCCTGTTGGACGTTTGGCTTCAGGGATCCACCCTGGACGGCCTGGAGCTGTTGGACGAGATCAAGCGGCGCGACGCTACTATTCCGGTGCTGATGATTTCCGGGCACGGGAATATCGACACTGCCGTAGCGGCCATTAGAAAAGGCGCGGCCGATTTCATAGAAAAGCCTTTCGAGGCCGACCGCCTGCTCCATCTGGTGGCGCGCGCCACCGAAACCGAGCGGCTGCGGCGGGAAAACCAGGTATTGCGGGCGCGGTTCGGGCAGGATGATGAACTTACCGGCACATCGGCTGCGATCAACGCTGTCCGCGCGACCATTAAGAAGGTGGCGGGGACGGGCAGTCGCGTGCTGATTTCGGGACCTGCCGGGGTCGGCAAGGAAGTGGCGGCGCGTATGCTCCACAGTTGGAGCGGGCGGGCGGATGCACCCTTCATCATCGTGGCCGCGGCGCGCATGGACCCTGACAGGGTGGAAGAGGAGCTGTTCGGCGTCGAGGATCCGAGCGGGCTCGTGCGCCCCGGCTATCTGGAGCAGGCCCATGGCGGCACGCTTTACTTGGACGAGATTGCGGACATGCCGCTCACGACGCAGGGCAAGATATTGCGGGTGCTGACGGACCAAAGCTTTACCCGCGTTGGCGGCCAGCGGCAGGTCAAGGTGGACGTCCGGGTCATCTCATCGACTGCGCGCGATCTGGCGACGGAGATTGAGGAGAGGCGGTTCCGCGAAGATCTGTTCTATCGCCTCAATGTCGTGCCGCTCGTCATTCCGCCTCTGTCCGAGCGTCGTGATGATATTCCGCCGCTGGTCGAGCATTATCTTGCCCGCTTCGCTGCCGAGCGGCGGGTGCCTTCGCCCGAAATCGCAAGTGACGCCATGGCGGCTCTCCAGGCGAATGAGTGGCCGGGCAACGTCCGTCAGCTGCGCAACGTAATCGAGCGCACGATGATACTCGCGCCTGGCGAGCGCATTGGCCGCATCGAATTGGACATGCTGCCCAGCGAGCTGACGAACAATGGCGCAAGCGAGGGCATGGGGCAGTCCGCGATTATGGGCGCACCGTTGCGGGAAGCACGGGAAAGCTTTGAACGGGAATATCTGCGCATCCAGATCAGGCGTTTTTCCGGCAACATATCCCGCACAGCGACGTTCATCGGCATGGAGCGGTCAGCCTTGCACCGCAAACTCAAGCTGCTCGGCATTACGGATGGAAAAGACAATTGATGCAAGAGGATGAGCGCTGGCGCATCTGGGGCATGGACGGCCCTTCGCAATTGCGGTAGCGTCGGAGTTGCTCCCGGTACGCGGGGGCGGGCAAGACACCCTGCCCAGGGGTGCGAGAGCGGGTAACGTCCCGCCAATAAGGTGAAGACCATGGCAGAAAAACTCAACAATCTTCAGGACATCTTCCTGAACAACCTGCGCAAGAGCAAGACCCCCGTGACCATGTTCCTGGTCAAGGGCGTGAAGCTGCAAGGGATCATCACCTGGTTCGACAACTTCTCCGTATTGTTGCGGCGCGACGGCCAATCACAGCTTGTTTACAAGCATGCCATCTCGACCGTGATGCCTGCGCAGTCGATGGACCTCACCGATCTTCGCAAGGCGAGTGACGGCAACTCGAAGCCCAAGCTGCTGCAGGAAATCTTCTTGAGCGCTGTGCGGAAGTCCGGCAGCCCGGTCACGATGTTCCTGGTGAACGGCGTGATGCTTCAGGGCGAGATCGCTGCGTTCGACCTGTTCTGCATGCTCCTGGAACGCGATGGCATGGTCCAGCTGGTCTACAAGCATGCCATTTCCACCGTTCAGCCTCTCCACGCGCTCGACCTGAGCGGCGAAGGCGAGAGCGACGATTGATCAATCTATGTTCGTGCGGCCCGGCTTCGGATGAAGCGGGCCGGCGCTTTATGCGTTAGGGGCCCATGGCGGTCTTCAATCGAGATACGGCCGACGAAGTATCGCGCGGCGCGCGCGCCGTGGTCGTGCGTGCTGAAACGCACGGGGTCGAAAGACGCGACAGTGATGCCCGGCTAGAGGAGGCAAAGGGCCTTGCCTTGGCGATCGGCATCGATGTCCGGGCAGCACAAGCCTTTCGTGTGCGGGATCGCAAACCCGCTACACTGTTCGGCAGTGGTCAGGTGGACCAGATCGCCACTCTTGCCCGGGCGGAAGAGGCCGAACTTGTCATCGTCGATAATGCCCTGAGCCCCGTACAGCAGAGCAATCTGGAAAAGGCGACCGAAGCCAAGGTCATCGACCGCACTGGCCTGATCCTGGAAATTTTCGGCGAGCGCGCGGCGACGAACGAAGGGCGGCTTCAGGTGGAGCTTGCCCATCTCGACTATCAGGCCGGTCGACTGGTGCGCAGCTGGACTCACCTTGAGCGGCAGCGCGGCGGCTTCGGCTTCTTGGGCGGTCCCGGTGAAACGCAGATCGAAGCCGACCGGCGGATGATCAGGGACCGTATGGCGAAGATCCGGCGGGAACTGGATCAAGTGACCCGCACGCGAAGCCTCCATCGCGCACGGCGCCAACGCGCCCCCTGGCCTGTTATCGCACTAGTTGGCTACACCAATGCGGGTAAATCGACGCTGTTCAATCGCATGACGGGCGCCGATGTCATGGCCGAGGATCTGCTGTTCGCGACGCTGGACCCGACGATGCGGCAGATCGCCTTGCCGGGCCTGGACAAGGCAATCCTGTCGGACACGGTCGGCTTTGTGTCGGATCTTCCAACGCAGCTGATCGCGGCGTTCCGGGCGACATTGGAAGAGGTATTGTCGGCCGATCTCATCATACATGTGCGCGACATCGCGCATCCCGACAGCGAGGCGCAACGCGACGATGTTCTCGATGTGCTGAGCGAGCTTGGCGTGGCGGGCGAGGGCGCGTTGGATGGAGACGGAGGGGAGGATGCTCCCCCCATCATCGAAGCCTGGAACAAGCTGGACCTGCTGGACGAAGAAGCGGCTGCTCAACTCCGGGAAATCGCAGGCAAGCGCGCTGACGTCGTGATCTTATCTGCGTTGACCGGCGAGGGTGTGGATGACCTGCAAAGGCGCATCAGCGGTCTCCTAACGGCCGGAGCCGCTACCCATCAACTTCGGGTGGCGGCGGCCGATGGCGCTGCCATCGCCTGGCTGCACGAGCACGGCGAGGTGATCGGGAGCGAGACGGTGGAGAGCGATGTTGTCGTGACGGTGCGCTTATCCGACTCGGCCTTTGCTCGCTTCACCAAACGCGCAGCATCCTCATAGCGGGGCCTATTTGGCGGCGAGCGCTCGCTTGGCCTGCTGCCACAAGGCTTCTTTCTGTTCCAGGCTGAGGCCTGAAAACCGCTCACCTGCGCTTTGCTCCATATTGCGGAAGCGGGTCTCGAACTTTGCATTGGCATCCCGCAGCGCCGCTTCAGCATCGACCTTCAGGTGCCGCGCCAAATTGACGACGGCAAACAGCAGGTCGCCGACTTCCTCATGATGTTCCTGCGGAGACGCGGCGTCATGGACCTCCTGCAACTCCTCCTCGATCTTTGCGATCACGCCTCGGGTGTCCGGCCAGTCGAAGCCGGTTCGGGCGGCACGCTTTTGGAGCTTTTCGGCGCGCAGGAGGGCCGGGAGCGCTTTGGCGACGCCGCCTAGTGCGCTGCTGTCGGGCTCGCGGGCTGCACGTTCGGCGGCCTTGATTGCTTCCCATTGCGCATGGCCGTGCTGGCGGTCGGCGCCTTCCGCGAATATGTGCGGATGGCGGCGGACCATCTTTTCCGTGACGCCGTCGATCACGTCCTGCAGCGTGAAATGACCGGCTTGTTCGGCCATTCGGCTGTGGAAGGCGACCTGTAGCAGGAGATCGCCGAGTTCGTCGCAAAGAGCGGCCATGTCATTGCGCTCGATCGCGTCGGCGACTTCGTAAGCTTCTTCGATCGTGTAGGGAGCGATGCTGGCGAAGTTCTGTTGAATGTCCCAAGGACATCCTGTCTCAGGATCGCGAAGGCGGGCCATGACGTTGGCGAGCGGCATGATGTCGGCGGGGCTCGCTTTGCTGTTTGGTGACATGATGGTCCTGAAATTGAAAATGAATTGGTGAAAAGATAGAGATTTGGTGGGGGCATAGCCACCCCACATAGGATTGTCCGATAATATATATTATGTTAAATGTAGAGAGATCGGGGGGTCTTGTTCGTTTCGCTGCTGGTATGCACTGTGCGCCCTGACTGCGGTTTGCGGAAGCGCAATCATCATCTGAAAGCGTCCGAGGCCGACCCGATGGCGAAGCATCTTCATCTGTTGGCTCTTCCCATGCGCTAGTCCTCCAGAATTCGGCTGTTCCGTCTGGTGTCCGGCATCCTGATGTAGATGATTAGCGAGATCCCGATCATCACGCTTACGTAGATGTAGAATGCGTGTTCGATACCGAGCTGCTTGAAATAGAGCGCGACGAATTCGGCGGTCCCGCCAAACATGGTGTTCGCCAAAGCATATGGCAGAGCCACGCCTAGGGCGCGGATATGCGCTGGGAAGAGTTCGGCCTTCACCACCGCATTGATCGACGTATAGCCTGTGACGATGATGAGGCCCGCCATGACCAGCAGACCCGCGATCACCGGGTCACGCGTCGCAGCGAGCGTTGCGAAGATCGGATAGGTGAAGATCACGCCCAGGCCGCCGAAACCGACCATCAGCGGTTTTCGTCCTATCCGGTCAGATAGAGCGCCCGCCAACGGCTGCAACAACATGAAAAAGAACAGGGTTATGCCATTGATTTGCGATGCTGTTTCACGGCTGAGACCGGAGGTGTTTACCAAAAACTTCTGCATGTAGATGGAGTAGGCATAGAAGGCGATCGTGCCGCCTGCCGTCAGCAACATGACGGTCAATGTCTCGCGCGGGTGCTTAGTGACGAGCTCGACAAAGCCGGACCTGGGCGCGCCTCCCGCGCTTGCCGCATGGAAGCTTTGAGTTTCGCTGAGGCCTCTGCGCAGCCAGAAGACGATCACCGCCAATGCACCGCCAATCAGGAAGGGTATTCTCCATCCCCAGGCGTCAAGCTGTTGCGGGCTGAGGACAGCCTGCAGGACGAGCAGTATGCATATTGCCGTCAGTTGTCCGGCAATGAGCGTAACATATTGAAAGCTTGAGAAGAAGCCGCGCCGGTCTCGTCCCGCCATTTCTGACAAATAGGTGGCGCTGGCCCCATATTCTCCGCCGACGGACAGGCCCTGCATCAAACGGGCGAGCACAAGCAGTAGCGGCGCCCCTACCCCGATCATTTCATAGCCGGGCGTCACCGCGATGAGCAGAGATCCCGCGGACATCAGCGCCACAGACAAGGTAAGACCGCTTTTGCGCCCATGCCGGTCGGCGTAGACACCCATCAACCATGCGCCGATCGGCCGCATGACAAAGCCGACGGCGAAGATGCCAGCCGCGCTCAGAAGCTGTGCAGTGCGGTCCTCGGTCGGGAAAAAATGCGGGGCGAAATAGAGGGTGAAGGCCGCATAGGCGTACCAGTCATACCATTCCACCAGATTGCCGGTGGATCCGCCGACGATCGCCTTCAGCCGTTCACGCTGCGTAGGCGCGCGTAGCGCCAAGGATGACGTCATGGCTTCAGCACCATTTCGCCATTTTCGACCCCCCAGCTTTTGAGGCGCGACAGCATATTCATGCCGATGACGTTCACCTCGCCAAAGGCGGGCGAGATGACGATTGGGAGGTCGCTTGACCTGATAGGTCCGATGGCCAAGGTGGATATGGCGGAGCGTTTTGCGTCGATCTTGCCGTTCGCGGTCATCATTGAAACGCCAGGCGCATTGAGATCGAAATTGAGGCCCGCAGCGCGCGCGGACGAAACGGACAGCGCAGTGATGCTGGCGCCGCTGTCTATAAGAAAGCGCGTCGGTGTGCCGTTGACGGTCGCTTCAACCCAGAAATGGCCATCAGGCGCTATCGGTATGCGCAGCGCTTGCCCTTCGACCGTAGCCATAGGCGGTGCGGGCGGAGCGTCTTGCGGACCGGCCGCTGTCCCCTCTTCGTTCATCCTTGTCGCGAAGAGCCCGGCTCTCTCGCCAAGCCTGAACAAACCCAGCAGTGCGGCAAAGATCGCAACCCAGACCAGTGCCAATCGCAACATCCCGCCCATCGGCATGCGCCGGGCCAACAGGGCAGAGCCGACGAGGACGAGCGCAAGCACATACCAGATGCTGGAAGCCGCCTGATCGCCTGTCATGCCAGTCAGTCCCCTTCCCCGTTAAGGTCGATACACATGCCATCATAGCCGGGCTCAACACCAGCAGGCAGGCTCAGGCAAAGGCTCGCATAGTCCATGCTTTGATCCATATGCGTCAGGATAGCACGGCGTGGGCTGACGGCGGAGATGCCGTCGAGCGTCAAGGTAAGATGGGGGTGGGTCGGATGGGGCTGTTCGCGCAACGCATCAACCACCCATATGTCCACCCCGTCGAACAGGCTGATCATGTCTGCGGTTAATGCATGAAAATCAGTGGAGTAGCCGATTGATTTATCGCCTAACGTGAAGCGAAAACCGGTGGAGAATATCTCGCCATGGGGCTGGTCCGTGCAGGCAATGTCGATATCGCCGATGCGCAAGCCATCGGGCAAGGCATGCGGTTCGATCGTCGGATGATAGCCCTGCCGCCCTTCAAAAGCATAGGCGAACCGCTGGTTCAGCAATTTGAGTGTCTGACGGCGGGCATAGCCTGGCACGGGCGTGCGGCGATGATGGTAGAGCTGGCGAACATCATCGATACCATGACAATGATCGGCATGGTCATGAGTCCAGAGAATGGCATCGATTTGGACCACATCGGCGGCCAGCAATTGGGCCCGCATGTCTGGCGAGGTGTCGACAAGCAGGCGCGTGGTGGGACTTTCTACCAGGATCGAGGCGCGCGTCCGCCGGTTCTTCGGTTCGTCCGGATCGCAGCTGCCCCAGTCATTGCCGATCCGGGGAACGCCCGATGAGGTGCCGCAGCCCAGAATGGTGAGCTTCAGGCTCATGCCTTCGGCGATCGCCCGGTCTTGCTGAACAGGGTGCGAAAGTTGGCCGAGGTTGCCGCGGACAGTTGCGCGAGGCTTTCACCGCGCAGTCCTGCCAAAAACGCCGCTGTGTCGGCGACGAAGGCCGGTTCGCACGGTTTGCCCCGGTGCGGCACGGGCGCGAGGAAGGGCGAATCCGTTTCCACCAGCAGCCGGTCAAGCGGAAGACGGGCAGCCGTTTCCTGAAGGTCCTTCGCGCTCTTGAATGTCACGATGCCCGATATGCTGATGTAGAAGCCCAGGTCGAGCGCTGCATCGGCAAAGGCTCCGCTGGCGGTGAAGCAGTGGATGACGCCGGGATAGGCCCCCTGCCCCATTTCGTCGCGCAGGATGGCGAGCGTATCATCCTCGGCATCGCGGGTGTGGACGATCAGCGGCAGGCCAGTCGCGCGCGAGGCCGCGATATGGGCGCGGAAGCTGCTTTGCTGCCGGGCGCGGTCGCTATGGTCATAATAATAGTCGAGGCCGGTTTCGCCGATACCTACGACCCGTGGATGGGCGGCTCGTTCGATCAGCTTGGCCGTGTCGATGTGGGGATGCTCGTCAGCCTCATGGGGATGGATGCCTACGGTTGCCCAGACATCCGGCTGCTGTTCGGCGGTGGCGAGCACGGCGTCCCATTCGCTTTCACGGGTCGCGATGTTGAGCATCAGGTCAATGCCAGCGGAGCGCGCGCGTTCGAGCACATTCTGCTGATCTTCGACCAAGCCTTTGTAATTCAAGTGGCAATGGCTATCGATCAGCATCGGATCAGGCGTCCGCTTCGCTGAGTTCGAGACGCGGGAAAAGCGGCTTGGGGGCGCTGAGCGTGAAGTCGGTGGCGCGCAGATCGGCGTAGAAGCTGGACCCGATGGCGTCATATGTCCGGCTCGCCCCTGGCACGCCCATCTGGTCCAGCAAAGCGGTAGTGCTGGCCGGGATTACGGGTTGGATGATGATGGCGAGGTCCGCGATGGCTTCGTAAAGCGTCGCCAGCACCGCCTCCATCCGGGCCGGGTCGGTCTTGCGCAAAGCCCAGGGCGCCTGCGCATCGATATAGGCGTTGCAGGCGAAGACCGCCCGCATCCATGCCTCGATCGCGTTGGAGGGCGCGAGATCGGCCATGGCGGTCTGGAACGTCTGCGCCGCGTCGATGATCGTTTTCAGCAGGTCGCTGTCCACATCCTGCGGCGCGGGTTCGGGCAGGCGGCCTTCAAGATTTTTGGCAATGAAGCTCAGGGTGCGCTGCGCCAGATTGCCGAAGCTGTTGGCGAGGTCGCTGTTCGAGCGGGCGACGATCGCTTCCGCGCTGTAGCTGCCGTCATTGCCGAAGGTGACTTCGGACAGGAGGAAGTAGCGGAACTGATCTACGCCGAAGCGCTCGGCCAGTTCCATCGGATCGGCGACATTGCCGACCGACTTCGACATTTTTTCGCCCCGGTTGAGGAGGAAGCCGTGACCGAAGATCTGCTTGGGCAAGGGCAGCTTCGCACTCATCAGGAAGGCTGGCCAGTAAACTGTATGAAAACGCACAATATCTTTGCCGATTATGTGCGTGATGTCGCCGCCTTCCGACCAGTAGCGCGCCATGCGTTCGGCGTCGTCCGGATAGCCGCAGCCGGTCAGGTAATTGGTGAGCGCGTCGACCCAGACATACATGACATGGCCATCGGAGCCGGGGACTTTGACGCCCCAGTCGAAGCTGGTGCGCGATACGCTGAGGTCGGAAAGGCCGCCCTCCACGAAGCGCATGATCTCATTGCGGCGGCTGTCGGGCTGAATGAAGCCGGGCTGGCTATTGTAGAGGTCGAGCAGCTTCTGCTGATAGGCGGACAGGCGGAAGAACCAGCTTTCCTCGACAGTCCATTCGACCGGCGTGCCCTGCGGCGAGAGCTTTTCGCCGCCCTCTCCTTCGACCAATTCCTTTTCGTCGTAAAAGGCTTCGTCGCGGACGGAATACCAGCCTTCATAGCGGCCGAGATACAGGTCGCCATTGGCTTCCATTGCTTGCCAGATGGACTGGCTGGCGCGGTGATGGTCGGGCTCACTGGTGCGGATGAAACGATCATAGCTGATATTCAGCCTGTCATTCATATCCTTGAAATATCCTGACATTTCGTCAGCGAGCGCGCGCGGTTCGATGCCCCGCGCGCGGGCGGCCTGATCCATTTTCAGGCCATGTTCGTCGGTGCCGGTCTGAAAGAAGACGTCGCGTCCCATCATCCGCTGGAAACGGGCGATCGCGTCGGTGGCGATTACCTCATAGGCGTGGCCGATATGCGGGCGGCCGTTGGGATAGCTGATGGCGGTGGTGATGGTGTAGGGCTGCGACATGGCCCTTCCCTAGCGGCTGTTAAGGCGCGCGCAAAGCCTGCTTTTCAACGCTGATCTGGGGCGAGGGCGGCGACATGGCCCGCGAGTTCGAATGCCACGGCTGCGGGATCGAGGGAAAGGATGATCGCTCCGCCCGCGAGGTGGCGGGCGGCCTCCCACCGGTCGAGAGCAAGACCCAGCGCGGGGCCGCTGCGCTGGCGGGCGGCGTCGGCGATGAAGGCGGGGACGCGTTCGAGGAAAGCTTCGTAGCGCGGGCGCGCGGCTTTGCCCGACAGCGTCTTTGCGAGGATAAGGCGGTGCCGGTTGCCGGGGTCGCCGTCGGCTGCGATCGCGCGGAGCATGCGGTCGAGGTCCGTGACGTCCAGGCCCGCATAGCGGAGGGATTTGCCGGGCGCGCCCTCTCCCAGGGCGGCGAGCGCGTCTATGTCTGGGGGTGGGAGGTCGGGCTGCTCGCGGCGCAGAATGGCGCGCATGGCTTCATCGTCGAGCGGGTCGAAGCGCAGGGTGCGGCAGCGCGAGCGGATGGTGGGCAAGAGGCGGCCGGGCGCGTGGCTGACGAGGAAGAAGAGCATGTCGGCGGGCGGCTCCTCCAGCGTTTTGAGTAGCGCGTTGGCGGCGCCGCGCTCCAGGTCGTCGGCGCTGTCGATGACGACGATGCGGCGGGTCGAGAGCGAGGGGGCGGACTGAACGAGGCGCTGGAGGCCGCGCACCTGATCGACCGAGATGTTGCGGGCCGTGCCGGTTTCTTTTTCCAGGCAGTAGAGTTCGGTATAGTCGGGATGGGCGTCGGCCTCGACCAGCTTGCGGATCGGGTGGTCGGCGGCAACGGTCAGGCCTTCGCCTTCTGGCGCGGGGCCAGCGGCTTCGACGAGGAGGCGGAGGGCGAGCGCGCGGGCGAAGCTGGCCTTGCCTATGCCACGGGGGCCAGCGAGGATCCAGCCATGATGCATGCGGCCGCTGCGCGCGGCGGCGAGCAGCATATTGGCCTGGGTGTCATGGCCGAGGATCATGCGAGAAGGTCGCTGAGCGCTGCGAGCAGGCGTGACGTCACGGCTTCAGGGTGGCCTGATGCGTCGATGCTGCGGATGCGGGCGGGGTCCTGATCGGCGAAGCGGGCGAAGGCGGCTGCGACATTGGCGTGGAAGGCTGCGTTGCGGCCGCCGATGCGGTCGGCAGCGTCGCCGTCGCGGGACCATGCGCGCTGCTGGGCCTCGGCCTCGGGGAGCGTCAGGAAGAAGGTGCGGTCGGGGAGGAAGTCTCCACTACCGATGCGGTGGAGGGTCAATATGTCCGCGTCGGTGAGGTCGCCCATGCCCTGATAGGCGCGGCTGCTGTCTAGGAAGCGGTCGGACAGCACCCATGCGCCGCGATCGAGCGCGGGACGGATGGTCTTTTCGATGTGATCGGCGCGAGCGGCGGCGAAGAGGAGCGCTTCGGCGCGTGGGCTCCAACGGTCGGCGGCGCCGGTTAGCAGCAGGGCACGGATGGCTTCCGCGCCTTCGCTGCCGCCGGGTTCGCGGGTTTCCACGACTTCAAGGCCCTTGTCGCGCAAGGCGACGGCAAGGGCGCGGAGCTGCGTCGACTTGCCGGCGCCCTCCCCGCCCTCAAGGGTGATGAACCGGCCGCGTGTCACCCGAAGAAGGACTTCAGGCCGTTCCAGATGCGGCCGAAGACGCCTGCTTCGGACACTTCCTCACCAGCGACCAGAGGCAGGACCTGGGGCGGGGTGTCGGGGGTGGAGACGATCAGTTCGGCGATCTTCTGCCCCTTCGCGATCGGCGCCTTGATGGGGCCGGTGTAGGCGACCTTGACCGAGATGTTTCCCGATGCGGTACGGGGTAGCGTGACGGCCATGTCCTGCGGCGCGACGAGCGGCACGCTGGTTGCGCTGCCCAGCTGAACCTCGGCGGTTTCGACGGTCTGGCCCTTCTTGAATAGCGGCTGCGCTTTCCACGCCTTGAAACCCCAATCCATGAAGCGAACGGATTCGGAGACGCGCCCGTTGAAGGTCGGCAGGCCCGCAACGACCATGACCAGGCGGCGGCCGTCCTGCTCCGCCGAGCCGGTGAAGCCATAGCCCGCTTCCTCGGTGTGGCCGGTCTTCAGGCCATCAGCGCCCGCGACTTTGCCCAGGATCGGGTTACGGTTCGCCTGCGCGATGTCGGAGCCGCCCATCGTCTTGCCCCAGGTAAAGGAGCGCGTGGCGTAGAAGCGCTTGTAGAGGTCAGGCGTTTCCTCGATCGTCGCTTCGGCCAGCTTGGCGAGATCCTCGGCAGTCACATAGGTGACGCCTTCGTCGGGCCAGCCATTGCTGGTGCCGAAATGGCTGTTCTTCAGGCCAAGGCGCTTGGCTTCGTCATTCATGAGGGCGACGAAGGCCTGCTCCGTCCCGGCGATGCCTTCGGCCAGAACCACGCAAGCGTCATTGCCAGAGAGGGTGACGATGCCGTGCAGCAGATTTTCGACCGACACTTGCTCGCCCGCCGACAGAAACATGGTCGAACCGGCCGCCGGGCCATGCCACTGCTTCCAGGTTTCGGGGCGGACGGTAAACTTCGTGTCGAGTTTCAGGTCGCCCTTCTGGATCAGGCGGAAGGCGACATGCGCCGTCATCATCTTCGCCATGGAGGCAGGCGGGATGCGCGTTTCGCCCCCCTTGTCATACAGCACCGCGCCCGATGACAGGTCCTTCATGTAAGCAATGGGCGCCTCTGTGGTGTAGGGCGGCGCCGCAGCCGTGAGAGGCTGCGCCAGCAATCCGACGAAGAGGATGGCGGCTAGTGACTTGTTCATGAGGACTGCCTTCGCACTGAAAGATTCGGGTGATGAAAATGCCCTGCTCCTGTCATTAGCCATGACAAGGACATTCTCAAGAGGGCTGACGTCGCGGGTTTCTTCGCAGCGCTCTTATTGCCTGACGGCGTCGGCGAGAAGGCCGACCGACAGGGCGTAAAAGTTGGAGCAGTTATAATCGAGGATCGCCCGATAATTGCTGGTCAGCAGATAGGCGGTTTTCCCGGGACCATCGGGTTCCAGCAGCGTCGCCAATACCGTGTCGGCGGGCCAGCTGCTGCCTGCCGGAACGATCCCCCGGCTGCGCCATTCAGCCATGCTGAGCCAGCGGCTGTGACGGTTGAACACGCGGGGGCATCGGGCGGGCGACAATTTGGCCGTAACGCTGGCGCGATTGAAATTTGCCGGGACGGACACGGCGACGCCCCATGGTTGCCCGCGCCGCCAACCGGCATTCACGAAATAGTTCGCGATCGAAGCCAGCGCGTCCGCTTCGCTGTTCCAAATGTCGGCACGGCCGTCGCCATCGCCGTCTTTAGCGAGGCGGAGATACACGCTTGGCAGGAATTGCGGATAGCCGGTCGCTCCCGCCCAACTGCCCACCAAACGGCTGCGCGGCACGCCATTGTCGAGCATCTTGAGCGTCGCCAGCAGTTCCGGTTCGAACAGGCTGCGGCGGCGGCCTTCATAGGACAGCGTCGCCAGCGAACGGATCAGGTCGAAATCTCCGGTGTAGGAGCCGTAATTGGTTTCATGGCCGTAGATGGCGACCATGATCTCCTCCGGCACGCCGGTTTCCGCCTCTATCCGGGAAAGCCGGGTGCGGTTTGCCTGATAGGCGGTGCGGCCCCGGCTGATCCTGGCGGCATCGACATGCTGGCGCCTATAGGGTTCGAAATTGGGAATGGGGGAATAGGCCCCGCCCCCCGGCTGGTTCTGGTCAAGCTGAACGACGCGCGGGTTGGGGGTCAGCGTCGGGAACACGGAATCCAGCGTGGAAGAGCGGATGCCCATGGCCCGCGCCTTGGGCCGCAATGTTTCGAGATAGCTGCGGAAACCGGCATCCTGTGCCATGTCCTGCGTCATACCAGGACCCGCCATCAAACTGCCCGCAATCACCACGGCGAGACGCAGCAGAAGCGAGTGAATGGTTGAACGCATTAGAGAATCTCCCTCATCCCTTTGTGGCACAGCGATGGTGGAAGGCGAAATCCCCCTTGTCGCTGTCGGCCCGGGCAGAACGCATCGAAAGCGGCTTTCGGTCATTTTTACGCTTGGCATGACGCAAAGCTTCGCTAGGAAGCGTCGCTGAGGACAGGTGGCCGAGTGGTTTAAGGCAGCGGTCTTGAAAACCGCCGTGGGTTTAC
>CAMPHR010000037.1 GCA_946886075.1 uncultured Novosphingobium sp.
TCGAAAATCCGCTGGGCATGCTCGCTTGATGCACCCCGCCGACGAGCAGCCGCCGGAGGAAAGCCCCGCCGTCCGCGTCATCGCCATGCCCGCCGACACCAATCCCTATGGGGATATTTTCGGCGGCTGGCTGATGAGCCTCATGGACTCCGCGGCGGGCTCAGTCGCCGCGCGACACAGCCATGGCCGCGCCGTCACCATCGCGGTCGAAGGCATGACCTTCCTCCGCCCGGTTGTTGTCGGTGACGAAGTATCGGTCTTCGCCAAGCTCGTCTCGGTCGGGCGCACGTCGATGAAGATCGATGTCGAAGCCTGGCGCCGCACCCGCCATGACGACCGATCCTATCGCGTCACCCGCGCCACCTTCACCTTCGTGGCGATCGGTGAAGATCGCCAGCCCCGCACCGTCCCGCCCCTGACCGCGGCATAAGAAGAGAGACCAGGATAATGGCTGAGAATTACGACCTCATCGTTCTAGGCTCCGGCCCCGGCGGCTATGTGGCCGCGATCCGCGCGGCGCAGTTGGGGCTCAAGACCGCCATTGTCGAGCGCGAAAATCTCGGCGGCATCTGTCTCAACTGGGGCTGCATCCCGACCAAGGCGCTGCTGCGCTCGGCGGAAATCTTCCACTATATGCAGCATGCGGGCGACTATGGCCTGGCCGCGGAAAAGATCAGCGCCGACATCGCCGCCGTCGTCAAACGCTCGCGCGGCGTCGCCAAGCAACTCAATCAGGGTGTCATGCACCTGATGAAGAAGAACAAGATCACCGTCCACATGGGCGACGGCAAGCTGACCGGCAAAGGCAAGCTCTCCGTCACCAAGGACGGCAAGACAGAAGAACTCACCGCAAAGAACATCATCCTAGCCACCGGCGCCCGCGCGCGCGACCTGCCGGGCGCTGCCGCCGACGGCCAGCGCGTCTGGACCTACCGCCACGCCATGACCCCGCCGGAAATGCCGACCAAGCTGCTCGTCATCGGCTCCGGCGCGATCGGCATCGAATTTGCGAGCTTCTACAACGACATGGGCGCTGATGTGACCGTGGTCGAAATGATGGACCGCGTCGTGCCGGTAGAGGATGCGGACGTCTCCGCCTTCCTCGAAAAGGCGCTGAAGAAGCAGGGCATGACTATCCTGACTGGCGCTGGCGTCAGCGATATTCAGATCGGCGCCAACGGCATCAAGGCGAAGCTGAAGGACAAGGCGGGCAAGGAAAGCGCCGCCGAGTTCAGCCACATGATCGTCGCCATCGGCATCGTCCCCAACACCGAAAATATCGGCCTCAAGGAACTGGGCGTCGCGATGGACAATCGCGGCTTCCTGAAGACCGACGAGATGTGCCGCACCAATATCGGCGGCCTGTGGGCGATCGGCGACATCACCGCCCCGCCATGGCTTGCGCACAAGGCCAGCCATGAAGGCGTCATCGCGGCCGAAGCGATCGCGGGCAAGCATCCCCACGCCATGGACCCGCGCAACATTCCGGGCTGCACCTATTGCCACCCGCAGATCGCCAGCGTCGGCCTGACCGAAGCCAAGGCCAGGGAAGCAGGCTATGAGGTGAAGGTCGGCATGTTCCCCTTCATCGGCAATGGCAAGGCGATCGCGCTCGGCGAAGCGGAAGGCTTTACCAAGACCGTGTTCGACGCGAAAACCGGCGAACTGCTCGGCGCGCACATGGTGGGCGCTGAAGTCACGGAGATGATCCAGGGCTTCACCATCGGCAAGACGATGGAAACGACCGAAGCGGAACTGATGCACACCGTCTTCCCACATCCGACCATCTCGGAATCGATGCACGAAAGCGTGCTCGCCGCTTATGGGCGTGCGCTCCATATCTGATCGCCGCTCATGGCAAAGGGGCGCGGGGATATTCGTCCTCGCGCTTCTCGGCGTGCTGGCCATCGCGCTGCTTCAGCGATCAGGCTGGCTCGATCCGCTCAACATCGGCGCGATGAAAGTGGCAGGCGCGGGCAGGGCGGCTATCCCATGGATCACCCCGATCATGGCCGCTGCGTCTGTCATCGGCAACACGACCGGACGGTTGCTCATCATGGCCGCCGTCGCGCTTGGCCTGCTCTACCGGGGCCAGCGACACGCCGCCCAATGGCTTGCGCTCGTCACGGTCGGCGGCACTTTCCTCAACACCGGCCTCAAGCAGATTTTCTCTGCACCGCGCCCGGACCTGCTGCCTCATCTCGACATCGTGCACAGCTACAGCTTCCCAAGCGGCCATTCCGCCGGAACGATGATCCTATTCGGCGCGTTCGCCATGCTGATGCGGCAGCGGGTGGCGCGTAATCCATTAGACCGCCAGACCCCCTCAACACCGTTCGCCCTGAGCTTATCGACCCGAAGGGCGGCGATAGCCAACGGCTCTACTTCTTTTGAGAAGGAAGAGGCTTCGACAGGCTCAGCCCGAACGGAGTTAAGCAACTCGAAGAACTGGCGCGACTCCTTGCCTTGTCTCGCCGCCGCTCTGATCATCGCCCTAATCGGCACCAGCCGCGTCTGGCTGGGCGTCCATTGGCCCAGCGACGTTCTCGCAGGCTGGATCGAAGGGCTCGGCTGGCTATGCCTCTGCCGCTCCTGGCTACCAGCGGGGCGAGGGCAGGAGCAGCGCGTCGCTTAGCTGTTCATGCGGCGGCATCCCGTCCGCCGTGACAAAGCCATGCACCCAAAAACTGTCATAAGCACTGCCCAGCGCGATCAGCAGCAACAGCAGCGCCGCCCCGGCAAAGGTCCACCGCGCGGCGCCTAAGCTTCTCTCCGGCATTACCGCCAGCAATGCCAAAGGCAGCAGCGGCAGGAAATAGCGCCCCTGCGTCCCCTGCACATAATCCGCCCCCAAAGGCGTACCCGTCAAATACATGGCCGTTTCGATCAACAACGCAGTGCCGCCAGCGACAGCAAGCCACCACAGCCTCTGGCCAATGCTCACCTGCGCGCCCGATCCGCTCAGCACTGCCGCCCCCAGCATGACCGCCGCCAACAGATAGGCCAGCAACGGCAGCAATATCGCATTCCACCCGAAGCGGCCGACGATTTGCAACGCATAAACGGGCGCCCGCTCGACAATGCTGGACGCCAGCACGCGGATATAAGCAATCGGATCAGCCAAGATGACCGCGAGCTGCGCAGCCAGCGGCGCGGTCATCACCTCTCCGCCCGTCTTGCGCGACACGATATGATAAAGCGCTTGACTGCCACCGGACACCTTCATCCACAGGATGAAGGCAATCGCGCCAACACCCATCGCGCCGATCAGCAGCCATGGCCGCACGTCCCGCCGATATCGAGGCCATTGCAGCCCCGCCGCCATCAACGGCAGATACACGCCCTTGGCCAACGCCAGCAGAGGTGCGGCCAGCAGCAGCCCCCCGTTCCGAGCAGGATTGCTGCCCATCGCAGCAAGGCGCAGCGACAGGGCTAGGCCGACGAAGCCCATGCCATTGATCACCGCGTCAGGCGAAAGCGAACCCGTCTGATAGCAAAATGTCGGTAGCAGGGCCGTCGCCAACAAAGGGCCGCGTCCAAAGGGCATCAGGCCGAACGCTACCGCCAGCAACAACAGTCCCGCCGCGGCATTGACGAACCGTCCCACATAGAAGCTGCCGATGCGCGGCAGTCCAATCGCGTCCCCGATCCGCAGTCCCGCCGCACCCGGCGCGTAGAGCGTCGGCGCATAATTGGCGACGTTGGGAAAATCGGCGAAGGCCGTGCCCTGTCGCCCTGCGTCCGCTCCCCACGCCCGATCCACCATCGCGCGATCAAATCGCCGCGCCTCGCCTGTTGCATCAATCGGGAAGTCGATCGAGTGCAGATCCAGCGCCGATCGCGGCAACTCCGCCCCAATCGCTTCCCCCCGTTGCTCGGTCATGACCCGGCCCTCGGCCAGCAGCAGCGCCTTCATATAATGCTGATTTTCGTCCGGCGCCTGAAAAGGCGGGGTGATGATCGCGAATGCCATAGTAACGGCGCACAACAGCGCCAGCAGCCAGCGCTCCATTCCCGTTACCGGTACGGCAATGGGCGACAGGACCGCCCCGGAAGAAATCGACAATCGTTCGTGCCGCAAAAGAGCCGCTCCACTACCAAAAACCCTCTCGCCTCGGGGAGAGGGCAGGGTGAGGGGGGGTGGCGCAACATCCGTTGAACTCACACCCTCCACGCCACTTCCAACCGAAAGCAACAAGGCTGGCGGAACCCTAACGATCAGCCCTTAATATTTCCCCAGCATTGCCTGCGCGTCCCGATCGTTGCGCAGGCGTCTGCTTTCATTCCACTTCCTGTTCTTCTTTTTCCACCGGCGGATGCAACCGCAGGCGCGTCACCCGCCGCCCGTCGCTACCGATGATCTCCAGCTTCCAGCCGCTCTCGTCATGTTCCAGGATTTCACCCGCATCCGGCACGCGCCCCGCGATGACGAAGGCCAAGCCGCCCAGCGTGTCGACATCTTCCTCGACATCGGCCAGCCGCTGGTCGATCTCCTTGGCGACATCCTCCAGTTCTGCCCGCGCATCGGCCTCCCACAGCCCGCCTTCCAGCGGCACCATCAACGCTTCGGGCGCATCGTCATGCTCGTCTTCGACCTCGCCGACGATCTCCTCGACCAGGTCCTCGAACGTCAGCAGCCCTTCGGTGCCCGAATATTCGTCGAGCACGATCGCGAGATGCGTGCGCTTGGCCCGCATCTCGGCCAGCAGGTCCAGCGCGCCCATGCTTTCGGGCACATAGAGCGGCTGGCGGATCAGCGGCTCCAGGCTGTCGGGTACAGGGGACTTGCCCGCGAGAATGGCAAAAGCGTCGCGGATGTGGACCATGCCCACGATCGTATCCAGCGTCTCGCGATAAACGGGAATGCGGCTATGCCCCGCCTCGGCGAACAGCGCCGCCAGTTCCGCAAAGCTCGCCCGTTCCTCAATCGCGATGATGTCGGCGCGGGGCACCGCGACGTCATCGACCGTATGTTCGGAAAAATGGAGAAGGTTGCGGACCATCTGCCGCTCGATCGCCGACAGGTCGCCCTTGGCGGGAGCAGGCGATCCCTCGTCCTGCTCGTCCTCATCATATTCGTCGAGCGCCTCTTCCAGCTCGCGCCGCAGGCTCGGACTTTCCTCCTCGCCGAACAGCAGCGACTTCAGGCCGCTCCATAAACCGCCTTCTTGACTACTACTGTCCGGTTCCTTTGAACCGTTGCCGTCCTTCGGACTGCCTTCAGCCATCGTTCTTCCTATTATCCTGTCAGGCGATCCCCATAGGGATCGGAAATGCCAAGGCTAAGCAGCGACTGCGTTTCCAACGCTTCCATCGCTTCGGCCTCGGCGTCCTCCATATGATCATATCCCAGCAAATGGAAAGTACCATGAATGATGAGGTGGGTGGCATGGTCAGCGACGGATATGCCCTTGTCCGCCGCTTCCTGCGCGCAAACGCCTTCCGCCAGCACGATATCGCCCAGCAGCACCTCGCCATCGTCGGTGTTGCCGGTCGCCTCCAGCAGGTCATGCTGCACCATCGGGAATGACAGGACATTGGTCGGCTTGTCCTTGTCGCGATAGGCGCGGTTGAGACCATGCACTTCCTCATCGCTGGTCAGCTTGACTGCGACCTCATATAGCGCCTCGTCCGTGGCAAAGGCCGCATAGGGGCTATGCGTAATCGCCGCCACGACCGCACGCTGCGCCAGCAACTCCCAATCTTCCTTAGGCCAGCCTTCTTCCTGAAGGACCGCAACTTCAATCATTGTTCAAATATCCGTTCGTTTCGAGCGAGGTCGAGAATTTAGGCATCCGGCCCCTCATAAGCCTGCACGATCCGCCCGACGACCGGATGGCGCACGACGTCGCCGATCCCGAACGGCACCACCGCTATGCCCTCGACCCCGTCCAGCCGCGCCACCGCGTCGGCGAGGCCCGATATACCCGGTTGCGGCAAATCGACCTGCCTAGGGTCGCCGCACACCACCATGCGGCTCCCTTCGCCAAAGCGGGTGAGGAACATCTTCATCTGCGCCACTGTCGTGTTCTGCGCTTCGTCCAGCACGATGAAGGCGTTGGACAGCGTCCGCCCGCGCATGAAGGCGATCGGCGCGATCTCTATCTCGCCACTCGCGATCCGGCGTTCCACTTGTTCGGCGGGCAGCGTGTCATACAGCGCATCGTAGATCGGCCGCAGATACGGATCGACCTTCTCCTTCATGTCGCCGGGCAGAAATCCCAGCCGCTCGCCCGCCTCGACCGCAGGCCGCGACAGGATCAGCCGATCGACGCTGCCCGTGATCAACTGGCTCACCGCCTGCGCCACGGCGAGGTAGGTCTTGCCCGTACCTGCCGGACCCAGTGCGAAGATGATGTCGTTCCGGGTCAGCGCCTCCATATAGGTGACCTGCGTGGCGGATCGCGGCACGATCGTCTTCTTGCGCGTGCGGATCATCACCTTGGGCGGTTCGGCGACGTCATGGCGGATGATCCCGTCCAGTGTCGGTTCGGACGACATGGCGATCACCGCCTCCACCGCGCCGCTGTCAATCTCCTGCCCAGCCGCGATCCGGTTGTAGAGGCCCGTCATCACATCCCGTGCCCGAGCCGCAGCCTCCGCCTCACCCTCGATCTGCAGCTTGTTACCCCGCGCGGCGATATAGACGCCCAGCCGGTTTTCGATCGCCACGAGGTTCTGGTCATATTGCCCGAACAGCGCGCCCAGCAAATGCGGCTTCTCGAAAGTCACTTCCAACCGCGCCCGTTCGGCAACGTCCGCGCGATGATTTTGGTTCGGTTTCTTGGACATTCAGCAGCCTCCCTTTCCATCCGTCACAACCGCGCCGGCGGTTATCCATCTCCTGGTCTTCGATCCTGGGGGACAGGTCCGGAGATGGGTTCCTGCAGAAGCGGGAACGACGGTTTTTGGGTTCAAGCGGCTTTCCTCCTGCTGATTTCACCGGCCAGACTGTTCGGACCGGCACTGATTATATCCACATCGACCATGTCGCCGATGAAAAGTTCCGGCGCAGTCACATGAACAGACTGCAGCCATGGCGTTTTTCCGATCAGCTGCCCCGGATGACGCCCCTTGCGCTCCAGCAGGATCTGCGTCTGCCGCCCGACTGTCGCCGCGTTGAAATCCACCTGATGCTGGTTGATCAGCGCCTGCAGCCGCGCCAACCGCTCGTCCATCACCGCCGTCGGGATCTGCCCGTCCATGTCCGCAGCCGGGGTGCCGGGGCGGGGGCTGTATTTGAACGAATAGCATTGCGCATAACGCACCTGCTCGACGATCTTCAGCGTATCCTCAAACTCCGCATCCGTCTCGCCCGGAAAGCCGACGATGAAGTCGCCCGACAGCGCAATGTCCGGCCGCGCCTGCCGCACCCGTTCAATGATCCGCAAATAGCTTTCCACATCATGACTGCGGTTCATCGCCTTCAATATGCGATTATTCCCCGACTGCACCGGCAAGTGCAGGAAAGGCATCAGCTTGGGTTCCTCGCCATGTGCGCCGATCAGCCCGTCGCTCATGTCGTTAGGATGGCTCGTCGTATAGCGGATACGCGCCAGCCCGCGGATTTTCGCCAACTCGCGCACCAGGCCGTCCATGCCCTGCATGCGCCCCTTGTCATCCTCGCCAGCCCAGGCATTCACATTCTGCCCCAGCAGCGTGATCTCCCGCACGCCGCCATCCACCAGCGCCATGGCTTCGTCCAGGATCGCGTCCCAGGTCCGGCTGATCTCCGCCCCGCGCGTGTAAGGCACCACGCAATAGGTGCAGAATTTGTCGCACCCTTCCATGATCGTCAGGAAAGCCGTGGGCCGCGCCTGCTTGGTCCGAGCGGGCAGGGCGCCGAACTTCGACGCCAGCGGCATGTCAGTATCCACCGCCTCTTCACCACGCCCGGCCTTCTCGATCAAATCCGGCAGCCGGTGATAAGCCTGAGGCCCCACCACGATATCGACCGTCTTCGCCCGGCGGCTGATCTCGCCCCCCTCCGCCTGCGCGACGCAGCCAGCGACCGCGATCATCGGCCGCGTCCCATCCTCGCGGTTCAACCGGCCAATGTCCGAATAGACCTTGTCCACCGCCTTTTCGCGAATGTGGCAGGTGTTGAGGATCACAAGATCGGCCTCCGCGCCATCGGCCGCAGCGGTCATGCCCCGTTCGCCCAGCATCTCGGCCATGCGCTCGCCATCATAGACGTTCATCTGGCAGCCGAAGGATTTGACGTGGAATGTCGCTGGAGTCTTTGGGGCGTCGTTACGATTCATGTGGTCCAGCTATACAGGCGGGGAAGGCGGAGCGAAAGGCGGCAGGTGCATCCCCATGCTCGCCGCAATCCGATCGCGCGTCACCGCCGCCAAAGCCTTGCGATCAGGGTAGAGCGCAGGGTCGAACGGCTCCAAAAAGCGCAGCGTCACCTCGATCCGGCCAGGCCGCTCCAGCAGCCGCTTCGCATTCCGTCCCGCCGGTTCGTCGCTATGCCAGGCAATTTCGTCCGTCGCCGCGCCATAATCAATATGCACGGGCTGGATCATCACCGCACGCGGCGGCGGCAGCAACACGGCGAGCAGCGACGGCTTGAACGGCAGCAATCCTTGCCCGTCGCTGGTCGTACCTTCCGGAAAAAGGGCGACCGGCTGATGCCCCGCGAGCGCCGCCCGCAGTGCGTCGATCTGCCCGCCAAGCGCACCGCGCCGATTCCGCGCCACAAACAGCGTGTTGTTCTGCGCCGCCAGCCACCCGATTACCGGCCACCCGGCAATCCCGTCATGCGCGACAAAGGCCGCGCCGGTCGCGCCGCCCAGCGCCAATATATCGACCCAGCTGACATGATTGGCGACGATGAAGCTGTCGCCATGAAAGGGATGACCCTCCACCCGCACTCGCGCGCCCACCGCGCGCGCCGCCATTCCCAGAAAGCGCGGCGGCCAGGGCGATCGGGCACCCACGGCCCGCCATAACAGATGCGGTATCAGGCAAAGCAGCAAGCACGCCGCCAGCGCGCTCAGCCGGTAAAAATAGCGCAGCCGCCGCAAGGCTGTCAGTTCTTGCGGTCCAGCGACACGCCGTACAATTCCATGCGGTGATCGACCAGGCGGAAGCCAAGCTTTTCCGCGATTTGCTTCTGCAACTGCTCCAGCTCCGGATCGACAAACTCGATCACATTGCCGGTTTCGACATCGATCAAATGGTCGTGATGCGCTTCGGGCGCGGCCTCATAGCGGGCGCGTCCATCGCCGAAATCATGCCGTTCCAAAATCCCGGCTTCCTCGAACAGGCGGACGGTGCGGTACACGGTGGCGATCGAAATGCCCGGATCGATGGCGGACGACCGCTTGTGCAGTTCCTCCACATCGGGATGGTCGACCGCATCACTCAGGACCTGAGCGATCACGCGGCGCTGTTCGGTGATGCGCAGACCCTTTTCATGGCAAAGGGCTTCTACATCGATCTTGCGGTTCATGCGGGCTCGCTCATTAAGGTGTGTAAAATCTTCGGCCGGAATCTAGCGGCATCACCGCCATTATAAAAGGGGCGCATGGCAAATGCGCCCCTTCTCATGACGGATGACCCGTGCTTCTGCTTATTTCGCGCGCGTACGGCGACGCTTGGTGCCAAGGCCGATCTTCTTCGCCAGCGAACGGCGCTGTTCGGCATAATTGGGCGCGACCATCGGATAGTCGGCGGGCAGGCCCCACTTCGCGCGATAATCCTCCGGCGTCATCTGATAATGAGTCATCAGGTGCCGCTTCAGCATCTTCAGCTTCTTGCCGTCTTCCAGGCAGATAATATAGTCCGGCTTGATCGACGAACGCACCGAAACCGCCGGTTCCGGCTTCACTTCCGGAGCAGCAGCAGGCTTGGTCAGCCCGGAAAGGGCGGCGTGAACGTTCTGGATAAGCGTCGAAACGTCAGACACGGCGACACTGTTATTTGAAACATGTGCTGCAACAATGTCCGAAGTCAAAGTAATGAGCAGCTCGCTCTGGGCTGATTCGATTTCCATTTCTTGTATCCCGCGAATGCTGAATTTAGTGCGACCCGCCCAAGTCAATTCGTTTCAGGAGCGGTATGGCTGCGTTATACCCTGATCTGCCTTTTAGCAAGGGCGATCCAGTTTATCCCAGCATTTCTATACGAAAGCTGAGCGCATCATGAAGTTGTCCGTCGCTACCCCGATAGTAACCGGGGCGGCGATGTACATATTCAAATCCTGTTTTTTCATACAGCTTAATCGCGCTATTGGACGATCGGACTTCGAGATTCATCGACTTGATGCCTCTCCGTCGCGCCGTCTTCAGGCTGTCGATCAACAGTTCGCGGCCAATGCCTCTTCCACGCCATGTTGGATGCACGGCCAGCAGCAGCAATTCGCATTCATCCAGCACCGATCGGACGAGCGCGAACCCCAGCGCCGCCGCATCCACCCGGGCAATGGTCAGCCAAGTGCCGGGCATCATCATGACCCCGGAAAGCTGCGGCAGCGTCCATGCCTCGCCATAGGCGGGGTCGAACGCCTGCGCCATCACCTCCATCGCGTCGGCCAGCGCATTGCGCTCACCATCCTCATAGCTGTCCAGGGTCAGGCCGGGGATCATGTACGGCCCTGCGGTGGCATCGGCTGCGCGTCGGCGTCCCGGCAATATATGGGCGAGGGCGGCAGCGAAGGCTGATGCGCGATCAACGGAAAGTCGGTGGCATTTGGATAGAGGTTGACGGCGGCGCCATGCCCGCGCGCCGTCACCAATGCTTCGGCGCCCGTGCCATAGATCACCGGCTGGTCCAGCATCGTGGCGAGCGCCGGGATCGGCGTGGATGCTGGCTGGGTGATGGCGGTCAGGCCATCGGCTTCGAAACATTGCCAGAACAGTTCGCCATGCCCTCCGGTGATGGTGACCGCTATCGGCCCCCCATCCTGATGCTGCTCCTGACCTTGGGCCGCCTTGGCGGCGATCAGCGACAGCGCGCAATAGCCATGTAGGGGCAGCGACCAGGCAAGGGCAAGCGCCTTGGCGGCGGCTATGCCGATGCGCACGCCAGTGAAGCTTCCGGGGCCAAGGTCCATGGCGATCGCGTCGGCGCGCCCGCCGTCGGGCAAGGTGGCGATGACTGGCACCAGCGCTTCGGCATGGCCCCGGCCAACGATCTCATGAAAATGGCCGATCGCGTCGCCGTCTTCCAGCAGCGCCACGGACAGCGCCTGCGTAGCGGTGTCGATGACGAGAGTGCGCAAGAAAATCCCCTGTGAACCGGTGACGGCGCGATGGCCTGTCGCAAGCGGTTAGTCGATCACGGCCGATTTGCCAAACGCCGCCGCGATCATGTCAAACGGCGCGCACTTCCGTTACTTCGGGGACATAATGTTTCAGCAGCTGCTCGATCCCGTTCTTCAGCGTCGCGGAAGAGGATGGGCACCCCGAACAGGCACCCTGCATCCTCAAGTAGACCGTCCCGCGATCAAAGCCGCGATAGACGATGTCGCCGCCGTCATTGGCGACGGCGGGCCGCACGCGCGTGTCGATGAGGTCGCGGATTTGCGCCACGATCTCGGCGTCGGCAGGGTCGTCGGCGAACTGCTCTTCTTCCTCGGGGATGAAGATGTCGCCTGCCGATCCCGGCGTGAACAGCGGCATGTTGGCCGAAAAATGCTCCAGCAGGATTGACAGGATGTCGGGCTTCACATCGCTCCACTGCGCGCCGGGCGCGATGGTGACCGATATGAAGTCGCCGCCAAAAAAGACGCCCGTCACATCGCCGAGGCCAAATAGCGCCGAGGCGAGGGGGGATGCTTCCGCTTCCTCGGGCGTCGCGAAGTCGCGCGTGCCCATGCCCATGACCACCCGGCCGGGGATGAACTTGACGGTCGCCGGATTGGGCGTTGGTTCGGTCTCGATCAGCATGGCCGCTATGTGGAGAGAAGGGTGCGCAAGATCAAGCGTCCTGACGGGCTTTTGGGGAACTTCGCTACTTGCTGTCGATTAAACTCTTGTTTGCATGAACAGGAGAATGAGGATGAGCAACGAGTCCGATATCCGCCATCGTTTCTGGACCGAATTGTCGGAAAGCCCTTTTCTGATGATCGGCTTGCAGGGTTCGCATGAACATAGCCTGCCGATGACGGCGCAGCTTGATCCCGGCGCCAACCATTGCTTCTGGTTCTACACGACGAAGGAAAACCGTCTCGCCGCAGGCGGCCCCGCGATGGCGCAGTTTTCGGGCAAGGGCCATTATCTCTTCGCCTGCATCGACGGCACGCTGACGGAGGAAACCGATCCGGCGGTGATCGATCGCTATTGGACGCATGAAGTTGCGGCCTGGTATCCGGGCGGGCGGCAGGACCCCAATCTCCTCATGCTCCGCTTCGACCTTGGCCATGCGGAAATCTGGCGGGCGGATATGTCGCTTGGCGGTGTCTTCAAGCAGCTGTTCGGCGGTGATGTCCGCGACGAAATGCGCGGCAAGCATGTAGAAGTATCGCTCTAGAACAACCTCTTTTGGGGCTCCGCTTTCGCGGGGCCCTTGCTTTTTTGCATGAATGAATGCATATGGCCCGCAGCGCAGCGGGCGGCCTTCATGGCCCATCAGCGATTGGCAGCGTGATCGTCCCGACCCTTGAGGGGTGACGGGGCCGGCCAATGAAAGTCTGCGCCAAGCTTTTGAGGCTTCCCTATTCACGCGGGTCGTTTCGCAACCCGCCTTGCGTCCAGTTGCGATTCGCAACTTGTTGGCGCCTGAGCCTTTTTATTTCGAGAGTTCACTCATGCAATTCACCGACCTTGGTCTCGCCGAGCCCATCCTGAAGGCGCTCGCCGCCAAGAATTACGCCACCCCGACCCCCATCCAGACGCAGGCGATTCCCGTCCTGCTTCAGGGCAAGGACCTATGCGGCATCGCCCAGACGGGCACCGGCAAGACCGCGGCTTTCGCGCTCCCCAGCCTCGATTATTTCGCCCGCAACCCCAAGCAGACACCGCTTCAGGGCTGCCGGATGCTCGTCCTGTCCCCAACCCGCGAGCTCGCCGCTCAGATTGCGCAGAGCTTCCGCGACTATGGCCGCTTCATGAAGCTGTCCGTCGAAGTCGTGTTCGGCGGCGTCCCCATCAACAAGCAGATTCGTGCGCTTGGCCGGGGCGTTGACATCGTCGTCGCCACGCCGGGCCGTCTGCTCGACCTGATCGACCAGCGCGCCTTCACCATCAAGGACACGGAAATCTTCGTCCTCGACGAAGCCGACCAGATGATGGACATGGGCTTCATCCATCCCTTGAAGCGCATCGCCAAGCTGCTGCCCAGAGAGCGGCAGAACCTCTTCTTCTCCGCCACCATGCCCGGCGAGATCGAGGCGCTGGCGGCTCAGTTCCTCAACAATCCGGTCAAGGTCAGCGTCGCGCCGCAGTCCACCACGGCCGAACGCGTCCGCCAGCAGGCGACGTTCGTCAATCAGGCGGAAAAGCAGGCGCTGCTCAACCTCACCATCCGCAATGAGCCGATCGACCGCGCCCTGATCTTCACCCGCACCAAGCACGGCGCCGACCGCGTCGTGCGCTTCCTCGAAGGCGCGGGCATTCAGGCGGTCGCCATCCATGGCAACAAGAGCCAGGCGCAGCGCACTACGGCTCTTCAGGCGTTCCGCCACGGCCATGTAAAGCTGCTCGTCGCCACCGACATCGCCGCGCGCGGTATCGACGTGTCGGGCGTCAGCCATGTCATCAACTTCGAGCTTCCCAACGTGCCCGAACAATATGTCCACCGCATCGGCCGGACTGCGCGGGCAGGGGCTGAAGGCGTCGCGATCAGCTTCGTGGCCGACGATGAACGGCCCTATCTGAAGGCGATCGAGCGCACCACGAAGGTGAAGCTCGACATCGTGCCCTTGCCGGAGAATTTCGTGGAAGCCGTGCGCAACCTCCCCAAGGCTGCGCCTCAGCGGAAGGGTCGCGAGCAAACGCCGGATCAGAAAGCGCGCCGCGCCGATGGCCAGCGCCGCTATCAGGACCAGCAGAAGCAGCAGCAGCGCGGCTCCGCCGAACGCGCTCACCGTCCCGATGGCGAAGCAAAGCCGGCCAAGAAGAATTTCCGCCGCAACCGCAGCGGCGTCGGCGCTCATAAGGGTGCCGTCCAAAAGACTGGCGGCCGCTGAGGCTCGACGGGATGGCGCTGCACGGCGCCATCCTGAACCGGTCGTTACCCGCTGACGCTCTTTGTCAGTAGCCATTCAGAATTTTGGCTCTAGGCTGTGCCCATGAGCTTTTTCCTTCGGCGTCCTGCCGTTTCGCTGTCCGTCATCGCACTGCTGCTGTCGGGCTCGCCTGCGTCCCTGTCGGCGCGCACTGATCCGGCGGCAACAAAATCAGCCACAGTCGCCGATGATGCGCGGGCCCAGGTCAGGCCATGGCTCTATGAAAATAGTGACGTGCCGATCGACCCGGCCTGGCGGTTCGGTACGTTGCCTAATGGCTTGCGCTATGCGGTCCGCCGCAACGGCGTTCCACCCGGCCAGGTCTCTGTCCGCCTGCGCGTGGATGTCGGCTCCCTGATGGAGCAGCCCGATGAGCAGGGCTATGCGCACTTCATGGAGCATCTGACATTTCGCGGGTCGCGTCACGTTCCCGACGGCGAATCCAAACGGATCTGGCAGCGGCTCGGCGTGACCTTTGGCAGCGACAGCAATGCGCAGACAACGCCCACCGGCACCACCTATGCGCTGGACCTGCCGCAAGCGACGCCAGCAAGTCTGGGCGAGAGCATGAAGATTCTCGCTGGCATGATGGCGGACCCCAATATCGTGGACAGCGCAGTCGCGGCGGAACGCGCGGTCGTGCTGGCTGAACGGCGCGAAGGCGACGGGCCGCAAATGCGCATCTCTGACGCAAGCCGCCGTCACTTCTTCGCAGGTCAGCCACTCTCCGATCGCAGCCCAATCGGTACCGTGGCGACGCTGAATGCCGCCACCGCCGCCCGAATGGAAGCTTTCCACCAGCGATGGTATCGTCCCGAGAACGCCGTGATCTCCATCGCTGGCGACATCGACCCTGCCGTCGCCGAACAGATGATCAAGGACAATTTTGCGTCCTGGTCCGTCGCGGGGAAGGGCGCTGCACTGCCCGATTTTGGCGAGCCGGACCCCAAGGCGCCTGCGACCAGTGTCGCCGTTGAGCCCGGAGCGCCGACAGGCCTCACAATGGCCTGGCTGCGCCCATGGAAGCCGCATGCCGACACCATCGTCTATAATCAGGATAAGCTGACCGACATGCTGGCGCTGCAGATCATCAGTCGCCGCCTTGAACAGGCCGCCCGCGCCGGGGGCAGCTTCATCCAGGCCAGCGTCGATCAGCAGGATGTCAGTCGATCGGCCGACGGCACCTTTGTCACCATCGTGCCGTCCGGCGACAATTGGGAAAAGGCGCTCGGCGACGTCCGCGCGATCATCGAAGACGCCAAGGCCAGCCCGCCCAGCCAGCTCGAAATCGATCGCGAATATGCGCAGATCGACACCGCCCTCGCGATCCAGGTGGAAAATGCCGACACCGAAGCGGGCGCCAAGCAGGCCAGCGATCTGGTGAGCGCGGTCGACATTCGCGAAACCACGGTCAGCCCCCAGGCGGCGCTCGACATCTTCCGGACCGGCAAACCGGCCATGACTCCGCAGAAGATCCTGGATTCGACCCGCCGCCTGTTTTCTGCAGGCGTGTTCCGCGGGCTTCTTATCACTGGCAAGGCCATGCCTGGCGCGGACGCCAGGCTTGCCGCAGCCGTCGCTGCTCCCGTCAAGGCCGCGACCAATGCCCGGCTGGCGGACAAGGCGATCACGATGGCCGACCTGCCCAAGCTTGGCCCTCCCGGGAAGGTCGTCTCGCGCACCCAAGTCGGGTTGCCCGGAATGGAGAGCATCACCTTCGACAATGGCGTAAAGCTGACCCTGTTCGCCAATGATGCGGAAACCGAAAAGGTGCGGATCAACGTCCGCTTTGGGCATGGGCAGCAGGCATTTTCGCCCACCAGACCGGTTCCGGGCTGGGCGGCCAACTATGCTCTGGTGGCCGGCGGCATCGGCAAGCTCGGCCAGCGCGAGTTGGATGACCTGACGAATGGCCGCCGCATGGGGATGGATTTCTCCATCGATGACGACGCGTTCGAGATGCAGGCCGTCACGCGCCCGGCCGATTACCGCGATCAGTTACAGCTGTTCGCGACAAAATTGGCCGCGCCCGGTTGGGACCCGGCACCGATCGCCCGAGTGAAGACCGGCACTGCCGTTGCCTATGACGCGATGGGCCGCGCGCCCGATTCCGTGTTGGCGCGTGATCTCAACTGGCTGCTGCACGACAAGGATGTCCGCTTCCGCACGCCCTCGCGGCAGGAAATAGAGGCGCTGACCCCCCAAGCGTTCCGTGCCACTTGGGAACCATTGCTCGCCTCCGGCCCGATCGAAGTGCAGATTTTCGGTCAGGTGAAGCCGGAAGAGGCGATCCAGGCCGTCGCCGCCACCTTCGGCGCTTTGCCTGCGCGGCGGGACATCCCGGTTCCGGCGATGAACAAGCAGATGCGCTTCCCCGCCCATGTCTCCACGCCTGTGGTCCTGCGGCACCAGGGCGACAAGGAGCAGGCTGCGGCGGTCATGGCGTGGCCGACGGCAGGCGGGTTCACGCTCACGAAAGAAGCACGCCAGCTCGAGATCCTTACCCAGATATTCAACGATCGCCTGTTCGACCGGCTGAGATCGACAGAGGGCGCCGCCTACTCCCCCAGCGTGCAGAATAATTGGCCATTCTCCTATGAAAGCGGCGGCTACATTCTGGTGACGAGCCAGGTCCGGCCCGACCGCATCAACTATTTCTATGATGTGGTCAGGGACGCCGCCGCTGACCTCGCTAAAAATCCGGTCAGCGATGATGAATTGCAGCGCGCCGTCGCTCCCATGCGCCAGCTGTTGATGCGGGCAAGCACGGGCAACGCCTTCTGGATGAACCAGATGGAAGGCGCGAGCCAGAACCCGCAATATGTCCAGGCTATGCAGACGATGGCGAAGGACATGCTGTCGGTCACGCCCGCCCAGCTTCAGGCTCTTGCCGCCAAATATCTGGTCCCTGGCAAAAGCTGGTCGGCCGTCGTACTGCCCGAAGGCGTGGAAGCGCGCTGAGGCGGGGAGGCTTTGACGGCAAGAAGCAGGAAGTCAGTGCCGGACAGCCGGGCTAAGCTGCCAGCCTTCGTCAGCAGAAAGGCCTCACCGTGACATTCGCCTTCGACATATTGCCCTCGCCGGTCGGTGATCTCACCATGGTCGCGAACGAAACAGGCATCGCCGCGCTGCTTTGGGAGGATGACGACCCCCGTCGCGTGCGGATCGATCGCGGGGAACAGGTCCCGGACCATCCAATGTTGCAAGAAGCGTCCAGGCAACTCCGCGCCTATTTTTCAGGACGCCTGACCCGCTTCGATCTTCCGCTCGATTTCAAGGGCACTGATTTTCAGAAGAAGATCTGGTCGGCTCTCCTCCAAATCCCGTTCGGTGAAGTGCGCAGCTACGGCGCCATAGCAGCATCTATCGGCAGTCCTCCCGCATCCCGCGCGGTAGGCGCGGCTAACGGGCGCAACCCGATTTCCATAATCGCTCCCTGTCATCGCGTGATCGGTGCAACAGGTGCGCTGACCGGCTTCGCTGGCGGGCTGGAGGCCAAGCGATACCTGCTGGATCATGAGCAGGCTGTTCTACGAAAAGAAGGAAAATGGCGCACCCAAGTGGATTCGAACCACTGGCCTTTGCCTTCGGAGGGCAACGCTCTATCCAGCTGAGCTATGGGTGCGTGTCGCTTGGTGCGAAGCGCCGCTTAGCAAAGCGCAACTGCTGACGCCAGCACCAAAATAGCGACACGCCGACTATTTGATCTTCTGCATCGGCTGGAACTTGCCAAGGCCGCAGCTGGCGCCGCGCATCAGGTCAGGCGAGCTGTACAGCACCGTGATGATGTCCACGGAGCAAAGCTGCGACAGGCTCGTCTTGTACATGAAACGGCGTTCGAACCCCAGGCTGGGGCAGCTGTTCGGCAGTGTGTTCCGATAGACCTTGTTGCCGTTCAGGATGAAATCGATCGTCCGGTCGTCACGGACATCGGTCTGCCGGATGGAATTGATCTGGACGCAATCGACGGGCTTGCCATTTGCAACAAGATTGTCAGGCCGCGTCTTGGCCGTCGCTGGGGCGACCAGCGACATGAGGGCGACGGCAACACCCAGGCGCAGAGCCGGGGAAACAGGGACGGACATGCTTGTCTCTCCTCATTATCGTCACGAGTAACACGCCGCCAAATGGCGCGTTCCGTCCGTTCCATAGCATAGCTTGGCTGAACCTCAGGATAATGGCGGGCGGTCAGTCAGCTTTTAGAGCAGCCTTGGGGGCAGGAGTCTTGGGCTTGTAGCGGCAAAGATCGATGACGATGCAGCGCCAGCATTCCGGGCGTCGCGCCTTGCACACATAGCGGCCGTGAAGGATCAGCCAGTGGTGCGCGTCCCGGCGAAAAGGCCCGGGGACCCGTTTCTCCAGCTTTTGTTCGACGGCCAAAGGTGTCTTGCCGGGCGCCAGGCCGGTCCGATTGCCAACGCGGAAGATGTGCGTGTCGACGGCAAAGGTCTCATGCCCGAACGCGGTGTTCATCACGACATTGGCGGTTTTGCGCCCGACGCCCGGTAACGTGGTCAGCACATCTCGGTCCTGCGGTACATCACCGCCAAAATCACGCACCAATATCTCGGATAGGGCGATGACATTCTTGGCTTTGGCGTTGAACAGCCCGATCGTCTTGATGTGCTGCTTCAGTCCCTCTTCGCCAAGTGCCACCATGTCGGCAGGCGTCTTCACCTGCTGGAAAAGGGCGCGCGTCGCCTTGTTCACGCCAACGTCCGTCGCCTGCGCGGAAAGAACGACGGCGACCAGAAGCTGATAGTCATTGCCATATTCCAGCTCCGTTCGCGGAGCCGGGTTTGCCTCGGCAAGGCGGCTGAAAAAATCGAAGATCTGGTCTTTGTTCATCGCCACGTCACAGGCCGAGCACAGCCTTCATGTCATAGCGCCCGGCAGGCTGGCCGATCAGCCAGCTCGCGCCTTTGACGGCGCCGCGCGCGAAGATGACCCGGCTTTCTGCGCGATGTCCGAGTTCAATGCGTTCTCCATCAGCGGCGAAGATCACCTGATGGTCGCCCGCTACCGATCCGCCACGCAGCGCGGCAAATCCTATCGCGCCTTGCGCCCGCGCGCCCGTGATGCCGTCGCGGCCTCTGTCGCTGCTGGCGGCAAGATCGATGCCACGCCCGCGCGCCGCTGCCTCGCCCAGCAGGAGCGCCGTGCCGGAAGGCGCGTCAACCTTGTGCCGGTGATGCATCTCCACGATCTCGATATCCCAGTCGTCCCCAAGACGGGCAGCCGCCTGCTCAACGAGGGCCGACAGCAGATTCACGCCGAGCGAGGTGTTTCCCGTCTGGAGCACCGGAATTTGCTGCGCGGCGCGGTCGATCATCGCATGATGCGCCTGTTCCAGCCCGGTAGTGCCGATCAGCATGGGTTTTCCTGCCGCGATACAGGCATCGAGATGGGCAGCAAGCGCGCCGGGGATGGAGAAGTCGATGAGCACATCGCTCTGCTTTGCCAGCGCAAGCGGATCGGCAGTGATTGGCATGCCCGGCAGCAGATCGCCGCTACCTTCGCGGTCCGTGCCGCCGCTTATCGTCAGCCCTGCTTCCACGGCAACCTGGGCAATCGCACGTCCCATGCGGCCCGCCGCTCCGAATAGTCCGATCTTCGTCATGATGCTGCCCGCCCTAAAAAATCCGCTTGCCCGATGCCAGAATGGCTCTGCCTTGTCATCTGCGAAGCTGTAGCATTTGACGGCAACCGGAGACATGATGGCGGCATGGAAGACATCCACAATATCGTGATCCTCACCGGCGCAGGCATTTCGGCCGAAAGTGGCCTTGCGACATTTCGCGGACCTGATGGCTTGTGGGAGGGGCATCGGGTCGAGGATGTTTGCACGCCAGAGGCGCTGGAGCGCGATGCTGGGCTGGTGCATCGCTTCTATGATGAGCGGCGCGGCAAGTTACAGGATGTGCGGCCCAACGCCGCCCATGAGGCTCTAGCCGACCTGGACGCCAGATGGGCAGGGGATTTGCTCATAGTTACCCAGAATGTCGACGATCTTCATGAGCGGGCAGGCGCCCGGCGCCTCATCCACATGCATGGCGAACTTCGGTCGGCACTCTGCGCCGCCTGCAGCCGATCCATGCCTTGGTCCGATCCGCTGCCTCCGGGATCGGAATGTCCGGCCTGTCACACAGCGAGCTTGCGGCCCGACATCGTATTTTTTGGCGAAATGCCATACCAGATGGAGGAAATCGATGCAGCGCTCCGCCGGGCCGACCTTTTTGTGTCGATCGGCACTTCCGGCGCGGTCTATCCGGCGGCCGGATTTGTTCAAACTGCCCGCCATGAAGGTGCGCGAACGCTGGAATTGAACCTGGAGCCTTCCGTCGGCTGCTTCTATTTCGAGGAGAGCCGGATCGGCCCTGCCAGCCAGCTGGTGCCTGAACTGGTCCAGCAGCTCCTCGCCTAAATGTCGCGATCGGCCGGGACCTGAGCGTCCCGATAGAGCAGCATGATCGACCGATCACCTGCCGCGATCTGACGCGGTGGACGGCTGCTGCAGCTAGCAGCGGCCGTGCCTCTCGTGCCCGTCAACTCCACGGGCAGACTGATCGTGCGGATCTCACCGATTCGCGTTTCGTGATGATCGACATCGTTGAAGATGCGGATCGTCACAATGGCGGCGAGGATGAACAGGATCAGGGCTATGCCCGCCACGATAATGATGTGACGGGACAGGCGCCGCTGCTGCCCTTCAGTGACGGTCCCGGCAAGGGGCGGCAGATGGACGTCGGCAGCCGCGCTTTTCAGCCGTTCCGCAGCTTGCCACGCAGCTTCCGCCCGCGCATAGGCGATGGCGTGGCGCGGATCGGCCTCGATCCAGGCGAATGTTTCAGCCTCGTCCTGAGCAGTCGGATTATTGTTAAGCCTTGCCAGCAAGCGCGCAGCTTCCACCTCGACCTCTTCCCTGCTGTGTGATCCTGGCCCCGACGCTTGCACGTTCGAAATCCGTTTCCTCGCGTTCCGACCAAGCCCGCATAACTATAGCAATGGCTTTGGCCAGATGTTTTTCAACTGTGGAAACGGATAGAGACATCTCTGCCGCTATCTCAAGCATCGATCTTTCGTGAATTCGCCGCAGGATGAAAACCCTGCGGCATTGCGTGGGCAGCGCTTCCACTATCGCTTCGACCTGGCGCAACGCCTCACGCGCGTGCAGTTGAGCCTCGAGATTGCTGTCCCCCTGAAGCAGCTCAAGGTCGGCGATCGTTTCAAAGCTGACAACCTTGTTCCGGCGGGCGTTGTCGATCACCAGATTGCGAGCGATGGTGAACAGGTACGCACGCCCTGTCGTCACATTCTCCCAATTCTCCGTGGCATAGGCGCGAGTCATGACCTCTGCGACCATGTCGTCCAGCTCGAGGGACGAAGGAAGAATCCGCCGAAGGCGCCCGCGAAGTGCGGCTTCCTGTGGAAGAATAACAGTTATGAACCAGTCTAGTTTGGCGCGAACACGATGCACGTTGACCCCCTTGATGTCAGCCGCGCCTCTCCCGCTTTCTTCTAATTGTTGTCATCTTTCAATCATGCTTGCAGGGGCCTGTCCAGCGCCGGTAGCGCCATCCGCGTCGAATGGCGCAAAATTTTCGCCGCCTGTGTAAGATTGTACGCAGCGATAGGATCAGTCCGGCGGGAGTTCGGGAACCGAACGGTCAGGCTGGTCGAAATCGGGTTGCACCGGCACGACTTCCGGCGGCTCGCCAGCGGGTGTTTCGTCGGGCGTCGATGGGGGAGGCGACTCCGGTGGGGATTGCGGTTCGATGGTGTCAGGCGGGGGTACGCCGATGGGTTCCGGATCAGGCTGAGTGGCCATGCTTCTCTCCTTCACGGAAGGCTACGCGCGGGGCCTTGCGCAAGTTCCAGGCAAGTTATCCACATTTGCTTGCCTCGCCTTATGCTTTTCTCTATGCCGCGCCGACCGGCGACCGATGCGGGCGTGGCGAAACTGGTAGACGCGCCAGATTTAGGTTCTGGTATCGCAAGATGTGGGGGTTCGAGTCCCTTCGCCCGCACCAGTGCGCCCGGCTTGTTTCATGTCAGGCGCCACCTGAATTCAGCTGAGAAAGCGTTTGAGAGAAGAGATGCAGACTGTCGAGACGTTGAACGAAGGCCTGAAGCGCGCCTACACCGTGACCATCACGTCGAAGGACATCGACGCCCGCGTTGAAAAAGAAGTGGCGACGATCGCGCCGCAGGTCCGCATGCCAGGCTTCCGCCCCGGCAAGGTGCCAGCCAACCTCGTCAAGAAGATGCATGGTGAATCGCTGCAGCGCGATGCGCTCAACAATTCGATCCAGGAAAGCATTCAGAAGCTGATCGCCGACAACAAGCTGCGCCCCGCGATGCAGCCGTCCGTCGAGCTGGATGAAAGCTTCGAATTCGGCAAGGACGCCGAAGTGAAGGTCGAACTGGAAGTGCTGCCCGAAATCGCTGCGCCCAGCATTGAAGGCCTGAAGCTGGAGCGACTGACCGTCGACGTGGCTGATTCGCAGGTCGACGAAGCCGCTGGCCGCATCGCGACGCAGCAGGGCGCCCTCGAAGAGCATTCCGCCAACCATAAGGCGAAGGACGGCGACACGCTGACCATCGATTTCGTCGGCAAGATCGACGGCGAAGCCTTTGAAGGCGGTTCGGCCGAAGATGTTAAGCTCAAGATCGGTTCGGGTCAGTTCATCCCAGGCTTCGAAGAGCAGCTGACCGGCGTCAAGAAGGGCGACGAGAAGACGATCACCGTTCCCTTCCCCGAAGATTATGGCGCCGCGCATCTCGCTGGCAAGGAAGCCACCTTCGACGTGACGGTCAAGGCGATCCTGGACGCCGACAAGCCCAAGCTGGACGATGATTTCGCCAAGTCGCTGGGCCTTGAAGGTCTCGACAAGCTGAAGGAACTGCTCAAGGGCCAGATCGAGCAGGAACATAACGGCCTGACCCGCACCCATATGAAGCGTAAGCTGCTCGACCAGCTCGCCGCGGCGCATGATTTCGATGTTCCGCCGAGCATGGTGGAGGCCGAATTCAACCAGATTTGGGCCCAGCTTCAGCACGAAGCCGGCCATGAGGCTGATCCGGAAGCCGCTCTCAAGGAGATGGAAGCAGAGAAGGAAGATTATCGTGCGATCGCGGTACGCCGCGTGCGTCTTGGCCTGCTCCTTTCCGAAATCGGCCAGGCCAATGGCGTGACGGTTTCGGAGCAGGAAATGAACCGCCTGATCATGCAGGCGGCTCAGCAGTACAGCCCGCAGGACCGTGAGCGCTTCGTTCAGTATGTCCGCCAGGACCCGATGGCCGCTGCCCAGCTGCGTGCCCCGCTGTACGAAGACAAGGTCGTGGACTTCCTGTTCGACAAGGCGGAAGTCACCGATCGCGCCGTCAGCCGTGAAGAGCTGGAAGCAGCGATCGAAGCCGAAGATGGCGATCTGAAGCCCCACGTCCATGGTCCCGGTTGCGGCCATGATCATCATGATCATGACGAAAAGCCCAAGGCCAAGAAGGCTGCGCCCAAGAAGGCCGCTGAGGCTGACGAACCGGCACCTGCGGCAGAAGACGCTCCTGCAAAGAAGGCGCCCGCCAAAAAGGCTGCTGCCAAGAAGGACGAGGCCGTAGCTGAAGACGCTGCCGCCGAGGAAAAGCCCAAGGCCAAGAAGGCTGCTCCGAAGAAGGCTGCCGCCAAGGCTGAATAAGGCTCTCAAGGCCTGACGGATAAGCGCCCGGCTTCGACAAGAAGCGCGGGCGCTTTTCCTTTGTTGAGTGGCAGACGAAATATTAATCTGGGCCGTCCTAGCCAGGGGGCGTTCGGCGGAAGGTTTGGGGCAGATGAAGGAATTTCCAGCGGTGGCAAGCGAGCAGGGGGCGGCCGGTCCCCGCATTGCCGTGATCCTTCCCTGCTATAATGAAGCAGGCGCGATCGTGCAGACGGTGCAGGATTTCCGCCGCGCGCTTCCCGCCGCCGACATCTACGTGTTCGATAACAACAGCACCGATTGCAGCTATGAACTGGCCGCAAATGCGGGGGCGATCGTCCGGCGCGTGGCGCAGCAGGGCAAAGGGCATGTCGTCCGGCGCATGTTCGCCGATGTGGAGGCGGACATCTACGTCATGGCTGACGGGGATGCGACCTACGAAGCGGCGGCGGCGCCACGCCTCGTAGCCGCGATGCTCGAAGACAATCTCGACATGGTCGTCGGCGCTCGTCGCAGCGAGGTGGAGGAGGCCTATCGGCGCGGCCATCGCTTCGGCAACTGGGCGCTTACCAGCCTGCTGAAGCAGCTTTTCGGGCGCAGCTTCACGGACATATTGACGGGCTATCGCGTCTTTTCGCGCCGGTTCGTGAAGAGCTTTCCCGTACTCTCGGCGGGCTTCGAAATCGAAACCGAAATCAGCGTTCATGCGCTGGAGCTCGCCATGCCGGTGTCCGAGATCATGACCGTCTATGGAGCGCGGCCGGAAGGCTCGGCCAGCAAGCTATCGACCTATCGCGATGGCTGGCGCATCCTGCGCACCATCTTCACGCTTTATCGCATCGAAAAGCCGATCCTCTTCTTCGGCATCATCGCGACGCTACTGGCCGCGGCCGGGATCATCCTGGCGACACCGCTGATCATCACCTATATCGAAACAGGCCTCGTGCCACGCTTCCCCACCGCGATCCTCGTGACTGGCCTCATGATCCTGGCTACGCTGTCTGGCATGTGTGGCTTGATCCTCGACACCGTCGTGCGCGGACGCCGCGAAGTACGCCGCTTGGCTTATCTGACCTTCCCGGCACCGTCCAATTTCGAACGACGACACTGAAGGCTTGCCAGCGCCTCATACTACCCCTTGAACCTGCCAGCTTTTGTGCCGATGTAGTGAGCGGGCAAAAATCACCCTGAAAGAGCAAAATGACCGATATCATGTCTGATCCCATGGCCGCGCTTGTTCCGATCGTCATCGAACAATCCAATCGCGGCGAGCGCAGTTTCGACATTTATTCCCGCCTGCTGCGTGAACGGATCATCTTCGTGACCGGTCAGGTAGAGGATCACATGGCCTCGCTGATCGTCGCCCAGTTGCTGTTCCTCGAGTCGGAAAACCCGAAGAAAGACATCTGGATGTACATCAACTCGCCGGGCGGCGTGGTGACGGCGGGCATGGCGATCCATGACACCATGAAATATATCCGTCCGCAGGTCGGCACTGTTTGCATCGGTCAGGCCGCCTCCATGGGCAGCTTCCTGCTGGCCGCTGGCGAGCCCGGCAAGCGCATCGCGCTCTCCAACGCCCGCATCATGGTGCACCAGCCGTCGGGCGGCGCGCAGGGCATGGCGTCGGACATCGAAATCCAGGCGAAGGAGATCCTGAGGATTCGTCGCCGCCTCAATGACCTATATGTCAAATATACCGGCAAGTCGCTGGAAGAGGTGGAGCGGGCTATGGACCGCGACACCTTCCTCGAAGCGGAAGAGGCGAAGGCTTTCGGCCTGGTGGACGAGGTGTTTGACCGCCGCCCGGCCGCTCCGGAAACGACTGACAGCTAACATGGATCTTAATCGCGCGCGCTGTTTTCTCCCCTTGTGAAACCAGCGCGACGCGGTCTAGGATGATCCTAGGACCAGAATATCCCTCGCCGTCGCGGTGTTTCGCTTGGGGCAGGGAGGAAAGATTGGCGAATGACTAAGCTTACAGGCTCCGATTCCAAAAGCACGCTTTACTGCTCCTTCTGCGGCAAGTCGCAGCATGAGGTGCGTAAGCTGATCGCGGGGCCGACCGTGTTCATCTGCGACGAGTGCGTGGAACTGTGCAACGACATCATCCGCGAAGAGACCAAGGGCGGTCTCGTCGGCAAGAAGGATGGCGGCGTGCCGACCCCGCAGGAAATCTGCGATGTGCTGGACGATTATGTGATCGGCCAGAACCGGGCGAAGCGCGTCCTGTCGGTCGCGGTCCACAACCATTACAAGCGCCTCAACCACGGCACCAAGCCGGGCGAGGTTGAACTGGCCAAGTCCAACATCCTGCTCGTCGGCCCCACCGGCTGCGGCAAGACGCTGCTCGCGCAGACACTGGCGAAGACATTCGACGTGCCCTTCACCATGGCCGACGCGACGACGCTGACGGAGGCGGGCTATGTCGGTGAGGATGTCGAAAACATCATCCTGAAACTGCTCCAGGCGTCTGACTATAATGTCGAAAAGGCGCAGCGCGGCATCGTCTACATCGACGAAATCGACAAGATCAGCCGCAAGGCCGAAAATCCGTCGATCACGCGCGACGTGTCGGGCGAAGGCGTGCAGCAGGCGCTGCTGAAGCTGATGGAAGGCACCACCGCGTCGGTTCCGCCGCAGGGTGGCCGCAAGCATCCGCAGCAGGAGTTCCTGCAGGTCGACACGACCAACATCCTGTTCATCTGCGGCGGTGCCTTCGCGGGCCTCGAAAAGATTATCGGCGACCGTCTGGAGGCCAAGTCGATCGGTTTCGGCGCCCATGTGGCTGCTCCCGAAGAGCGCAAGGCCGGCGAACTGCTGCGTCAGAGCGAGCCGGAAGATCTGCTGAAATTTGGCCTGATCCCCGAGTTCGTGGGCCGTCTTCCCGTGATTGCGACGCTGGAAGATCTGGACGTCACCGCGCTGGTTAAGATCCTGGTCGAACCGAAAAACGCGCTGGTGAAGCAATATGGCAAGTTGTTCGATATGGAAAATGTCGAACTGAGCTTCACCGACGATGCTCTGACCGCCATCGCCAGGAAGGCGATCGAACGCAAGACGGGCGCGCGCGGGCTGCGTTCGATCCTGGAGTCGATCCTGCTCGATACGATGTTCGACCTCCCTTCGATGGAAGGCGTGGGCGAGGTTGTGGTCGACAAGGATGTCGTTGCCGGGACCAAGGAGCCGATCCGGGTGTTCAGCGACAAGGACAAACGCGCCGAAGACGCGGCCTGATCCAGGTCTGCGAAGAATGAGCAAAAGCCCCGCTGGATCGCTCCAGCGGGGCTTTTTCGTGGGCGGATGACGGGCAGTTACGCGCGAAATCCCACCGTCTTTGTAATTTCAGCCAAGGTGGGATGTCATAGGGCTGGGCCGAGCAACTTAACCGTTCCCCTCCCGCAGGCGGGAGGGGCTAGGGGTGGGCGCGAGCGAAGCGAGCTTCATTAGCGCCCTCGGGAAATCAATCAGATGTTGCGCCAGCCCACCCC
>CAMPHR010000038.1 GCA_946886075.1 uncultured Novosphingobium sp.
AGCCCGGCCCCCGTGCCCGGCCCGCAGGCGGCCGCCCCCCGCGACACAGGCAAGCGTTCTGCGAAGACCGCCGCCGCGCCTGGCTTCAGCTTCTGATCGGAAGGACGACAGTCATGACTTCCCTGTCCGCAAAAAACATCCTTCGCATCGGCGCGCTGGGCCTCATGGCGCTGCCGCTCGCCGCCTGCAATTCCAGCGTCAATCGTGGCGTCGAATCGGTACATCAGCCGGTCGTCGGCCACGACGCCTACACCTATGACGTGCAGGCAGGGCCGGAAGGCGGCCTCAGCGCATCCGAAGCGCGCCGCTTAGAAGACTGGTTCGCCTCCATTGGCCTTGGCTATGGCGATCAGGTCGCGATCGTGACCGACGCCTATTACAGCCCCGAATTGCGCGAAGGCATCGCCGATGTCGTCGCCCGCCACGGCATGCTGGTCGGCGAAGACAGCTCTGCAGCGGCTGGTACCGCGCCTTCCGGCAGCGTCCGCCTGGTCGTGCGCCGCGCGACCGCTCGGGTGCCGGGATGCCCTGACTGGTCGAGCAAGCAGGAAACCGAATCCCAGCTTGGCACCACATCCAACTTCGGGTGCGGCGTGAACGGCAATCTCGCCGCGATGGTCGCAAATCCGGAAGACCTGGTGCGCGGCCAGAGCAGCGAGAGCGATCTGCGCACCGCGACCTCGAATCGCGCCATTTCCACCTATCGTGAAAAGACCCCGACCGGTTCGGGTGACCTTAAGTCCCTGTCGGGAGGCCGTTGATCATGAACGCACCCTGGAAACCTGCCATGTCTGGACAGCGCGATCCCTTCCACGCCTTCGTCTGCGACGATCATAGCCACGATCTGTTGGCGATGGTCGCCGCCGAAATGGGCTGGGCGCCTGAAAAGGTGAACAAGGGCGGCATGCGCAATGCCGTGCAGAGCCTGTCGGTCAGCGCAAGCCCGCAAATCCTGTTCGTCGATATGTCCGAAAGCGGCGACCCGCTAAACGACATCAACAGCCTTGCCGAAGTGTGCGAACCCGGCACGGTCGTGATCGCCGCCGGTCAGGTGAACGACGTCCGCCTCTATCGCGACCTCGTCGCCAGCGGCATTCAGGATTATCTGCTGAAGCCCTTTGGCGCTGACCAGCTGCGCGATGCACTGGCGCAGGCGCAGGCGGTGTTCTTCGCGCCACGCGACGCGGGCCCGGAACGCCCGCACCTCACCACCGCCGTCATCGGGACGCGTGGCGGCGTCGGCGCGTCGAGCATCGCGACCTCACTCGCATGGCTGCTCAGCGACAAGCAGAAGCGGCCGACCGCGCTGCTCGACCTGGACGTCCATTTCGGCACCAATGCGCTGGCGATGGACCTGGAACCGGGCCGTGGCTTGACCGACGCGATCGATAACCCAAGCCGCATCGATGGTCTCTTCATCGAGCGCGCGATGGTGCGCGCGAGCGATACGCTGGCGATCCTGTCGGCAGAAGCGCCGATCAGCCAACCGATGCTGACCGACGGCGGCGCCTTCTACCAACTGCTGGAGGAATTTCGCGCAGCGTTCGAATGCAGCGTGGTCGACCTGCCGCGCCACATGTTGATCCAGCATCCGCACCTGATGGCCGACGTCAATGTCGCCGTGGTCGTCACCGAACTGACGCTGGCGGCGGCGCGCGATTCGATCCGCATCCTGTCCTGGCTGAAAAGCAACGCACCCCAGTCGCGCGTGGTCGTGGTGGCCAATCGCGTCCATGCAGGCGCGCAGGAAATCAGCCGCAAGGATTTCGAAACCTCGATCGAGCGGAAAGTGGACATCCTCGTCCCCTTCGACCTGCGGATCGCGGCGCAGTCCGCCAAGCTGGGCAAGACATTGGCCGAAACCGCGAAGGGCAACAAGGTCGGCGCGGCGTGCGTGTCGCTGCTCGACGCGGTCATGGGGGCCGCCGAGGATGGCGAACCCACCGATGGTAAGGCCGCCAAGAAAAAGAAGGGCGACTCCCTGCTCGGCAAGATCGGCGACCTCAAGGGGCTGATCCCGGCGCGCAAGGACAAGGTCAAGGCGTGAGAGTACGGCGAGCATGCCGCCATCGGGCGGAATGCTCCTCTATGAAACGGGCGATACCATGAGCAATTCGATATTGCTGATCATGCTGCTGATGACCTTGGTGGGGCTGGCTGTCGTCGCCTTCGCCGGGCCATCGGCTGAAAAGGCGAGCAAGCGCCGTGTCGCCCTGATCCGTGAACGGCACAGCGGGTCGGCCGATGCGATGATGGAAGCGCGCATGCGCAAGGCCATCTCCAACCGGCAACCCGGCAACGACATGAAAATGCTCGTGTCGCTGGTGCCAAATCCGGAAAACCTCGCCAAGCGCCTGCGCATGACCGGCAAGAAGTGGACGGTCAGCCAATATATGACGAGCTGCGCCTTCACCGCGCTCGGCATGGCGGCGTTCCTCATGCTGCGCGGCTTCGCGCCGCTCCTCGCGATCATGATGGCTCTGGCGAGCGGTCTTGCCCTGCCGCACATGTGGGTCAGCCGCCTGATCAAGAAGCGGGTGCTGCAGTTCACCATGAAATTTCCCGACGCGCTCGAACTGCTGACACGCGGTTTGCGTTCTGGCTTGCCCATCACCGAAACGCTTGGCGTCGTCGCTGGCGAAGTGCCGGGGCCGGTGGGCGAGGAATTCAAGCTGATCACCGAGCGCATCAAGATCGGCAAGACGATGGATCAGGCGTTGCAGGAAACCGCCGATCGCCTCGGCACGCCGGAGTTCCAATTCTTCGTCATCAGCCTGGCGATTCAGCGCGAAACGGGCGGCAACCTTGCCGAAACCCTGTCGAACCTTGCGACCGTGCTGCGGCAGCGCGCCCAGATGAAGCTGAAGATCCGCGCCATGTCGTCGGAATCGAAGGCGTCCGCCTACATCATCGGCGCGCTGCCGTTCCTGGTGTTCGGCATGATCTGCTACATCAACTACAGCTATATGTCGCCCTTCTTCACGCCTGATCCGGCGGGCCTTTTCGGCATGTCGCTGATGCAGGTCATTGGCCTTGGCGGCATGTGCTGGATGGGTATCGGCGTCTTCATCATGTCGCAGATGATCAACTTCGAAATCTGACGGGGGATAGACAGACATGGAAACCGCATCCCCCGCCGGCACTCTCTTCGGCATGTCCGCCACGGACTTCGGCACGCTACTGGCCGCGATGGCGACGCTGGCCATGCTGTTCGTGCTCTACACGGTGATGACCGTGCGCGACCCGATGGCAAAGCGCGTTAAGGCGCTCAACGAACGGCGCGAGCAGCTGAAGGCGGGGATCACCGCCTCCACCGCGCGCCGCCGCGCGAAGCTCGTCAAGAAGAACCAGACGACCGACCAGATGCGGGCCTTCCTGTCCAGCCTCAAGGTGCTGCAGGACGACCAGCTCAAGGATTCGCAGCTGAAACTCGCCCAGGCAGGAATCCGGTCGAAGGACCTGGCTGTCGCCGTGATCTTCGGCCGCATGGTGCTGCCGATCGTCATCGGTGGCCTGGCCGCGCTGCTGCTCTATGGCGTCGGCATCTATCCCGATTGGGGTGGCGCCAAGCGGTTCATGGCCTTCGCCGTGGCGCTGCTGCTGGCCTACAAGGCGCCGGACATCTTCATCGACAACAAGATCCAGAAGCGCTCTGCCGCCATCCGCAAGGGCCTGCCAGACGCGCTGGACCTGCTGGTGATCTGCGCCGAGGCTGGCTTGACGGTCGACGCTGCCTTCGCCCGCGTGGCCAAGGAATTGGGCAAGGCTTATCCGGAGCTGGGCGACGAGTTCCAGCTGACCGCGATTGAACTCAGCTTCCTTACTGAACGGCGCATGGCGTTCGAAAACCTCGCCAACCGCGTGAAGCTGGACGCGATCAAGGGTGTGGTGACGACCATGATCCAGACGGAAAAATACGGCACGCCGCTCGCTTCGGCCTTGCGCGTGCTGTCCGCTGAATTCCGCCACGAGCGCATGATGCGCGCCGAAGAAAAGGCCGCACGCCTGCCCGCGATCATGACGGTGCCGCTCATCCTCTTCATTCTGCCGACGCTGTTCGTCGTGATCCTTGGGCCCGCGGCCTGCTCGATCAGCAAGGCGTTCTGAGACAAGCTAAAAGGGGAGGAAGGGGATGCCTGCAAGGGCGTCCCCTTTTTGCGTGGAACGCTCAGGCATACGCCACCGTCACCCCGGACTTGATCCGGGGTCCCGCTTACTTATGGCCAGGGGATGCCGCCCGTCAAAAGAACAGCGGGACCCCGGGTCAAGCCCGGAGTGACGAAATCGGTCAATCCCCCAGGATCACATCCACCCCGGCGCGCGCGTGGATGGCGGTGCCGTCATAGATGGGCAGCACATTCGCCTTCACGTCGACGATCATTTCCAGCTCGGTGCAGGCAAGGATCGCCGCCTGCACATTCTCCTTGGCGATGTCGGTCAGTTCCGATCGCATATAGCGTTCGGATTCACGGGAAACCTTGCCGATCGTCAGCTCCTCGTAGACGATGCGGTCGATCCGCTCGGCCAGCTCAAGATCCGGCGGCAACAGCGAGATGCCATGGCCGACCAGCCGCTGGCGGTAGAATTTTTCCGTCATGACGTTGCGCGTGCCGATCAGCGCGGCGCGGTGGATGCCGTCCGCCTTCATCTTGCGGCCGACTGCATCGGCGATGTTGATGATCGGCGTGTCCACGCCGCCCTGCACCTCGTCATAGACCCGGTGCATGCTGTTGGCGCAGATCAGCAGCGCCTTGGCCCCCGCCTGCTCCAGCCGCCGCGCGGACGCCGTCAGCACCTGCGCGGCATGGGCCCATTCCTCCTCGGTGGTGGAGCGGCCGATGTCGGCAAAGTCCAGGCTCTCGATCAGCAGCGGGGCGCTGTGCTGTCCGCCCTTTGCGCGGTACACCGCCTGATTGATTATCTGATAATAGCGTGCTGTGGATGTCCAGCTGAGACCGCCGATCAGGCCGAGCTTCTGCATGGTGCGCCTTTTACCCCAATTGCCGCCCGGAACTGTCCCGGCGTCCGTCCGCTTCAGCGTTACGGATGGGCCTCCACATCGGCAAGCCCCTTCGGGCCCGCTCCGCCGCATAAGCGCAGCGCGATCCCCGTTCCGGCAGCACCGGCAAGCCCACCGGCAACCATAAGCCCGAGATTTTCCAGCAGAAAAGCAAGCGCGGCGGCGGACCAGCCCGCCAGGGCGATCGCCATGATGATCGGCATCATGCCCGATCGGTCCCGCCGGAAAAGCGCGGTCAGCGCGCAGGCCAATGCACCAAGGCCGCCTGCCGCGACGCCCGCCAGCGCCAGCATATGGCGCGCGGCAACGTCAATGCTTCCCGCATCGACCAGCCCGAATGCATAGGGGTTGAGCCAGGCAGCCGCCGCCGTAAACAGCGTCGCCGCCACCGCGAACCCGGTGCATATCGAGATCAGCGGCATCCATCGGTCGCGGGGCCATTCCCGCCCCAAGAGCAAACCAAATCCGCCACCGGCCAACAGCGCGCCGATTATCTGCGGCCCGTTAATGACGTCCATGTCGTAAATGGCCCCGGCAGACAGGATCAGCGTGCCCGCGAGAGCCGCATGGCGTCGCCTGTCGCTGGTCATGGCGGCGAAGGGCCATAGCGCAAACAGGAAAAGCAGCGCCGCGACGGCCTGCGCCAACAGGATCAGGTCAAAGCCAGCGGTCACAGTCGCTCCGCCGCCTGCCCGGCTTTCGCGCTTCGGCGCGCAGCGATGGCCCCGCCGCAATAGGATGCGCTCGCCAGGATGACGGCGACCAAACTCAAATAACGGGCGACGGGACTGCTCACCTCGGCGGCGATCGTCAGCGTCACCGCAATGGTTGCTGGCGGCAACAGAAACAGGGGAGTCAAGCCGCTGATGTCATCCAGCCGCAAGCGCCAGGCAGCGACTGCCCCGATCAAACAGGCGAGAAGGAAACAGATCAGGAGAAGCGCGTTCATTCCTGCCCTTCAGACGCAGCCGTCCCGTCCTGCTCGCCCCCTTGAGAGACGAAGCACAAGGCCGGTCACCCCTCCCCAAGGCCTCTGCCAAAGGGGAGGAGCATGCCGATTTACTGCAGGCGGTCGCTGACGACCTTGCCACCCTGCGTCACGCGGATGGCGTTGCCGATTTCCTCGTCCAGCACCGGCGCATTCTGTTCCTTGTTCCAGAAGGCCGAGAGGAAGTTGTAGAGGTTGCGCGCAAACAGCGCCGAAGCATCGGCGGCAAGGCGCGAGGGCACATTCTTGTGGCCCACGATCTTCACGCCATGACGCTCGACCACCTGGCCGAGCACCGCGCCTTCGACATTGCCGCCCTGCTCGACGGCAAGATCGACGATCACGCTGCCCGGTTTCATCGTCGCGATCTGCGCGTCGGTGATAAGGCGCGGGGCGGGCTTGCCCGGGATCAGCGCCGTCGTGATGACGATATCCTGCTTGGCGATGTGGTTGGACACCAATTCGGCCTGCGCCTTTTGATAGTCCTCGGACATTTCGGTGGCATAGCCGCCCTTGCCCTCACCCTCGATGCCAGCGACGCTTTCAACAAAGATCGCCTTGGCGCCCAAGCTTTCAATCTGTTCCTTGGTGGCGGAGCGAACATCCGTCGCCGAAACCTGCGCGCCCAGACGCTTGGCCGTCGCGATCGCCTGGAGCCCGGCGACGCCCACACCCATGACGAATGCCTTGGCCGGCGAAATCGTGCCCGCCGCCGTCATCATCATCGGGAATGCGCGGCCATATTCGGCCGCCGCGTCCAATACCGCTTTGTAGCCGGACAGGTTGGATTGCGAAGACAGGATGTCCATCGACTGCGCGCGGGTGATACGCGGCATGAATTCCATGGCCAACGCTTCATAACCCGCCTGTGCATAGGTATCGACCCGCGCACGCTCGACAAAGGGGTTGAGGCCCGCGACGATCCACGCGCCCGGCTTCGCACCAGTGATGCTGGCGACGTCCGGACCCTGGACGCCCAGGATGATGTCGGCGCCCGCCACCGTCGCAGCGCGATCGGCAATGGTCGCACCCATCGCGGCGTAATCGGCGTCGGCGATGGCTGCGGTCAGACCCGCGCCCGCTTCGACGGCGACATCGGCGCCCAGCGCCTTGAACTTCTTGACCGTTTCCGGCGTACCGGCAACGCGGCGCTCACCTTCGGCAAGCTCCTTGATAATAGCGATCTTCATCGACATCCCCCTGGCGCCAGTTATTTTAGCTGGAGATCAGCAGAACGACGATCGCAGCGACGATCACGCATGCGATGGTGCTCCACTTCACGAGGGACACGAACCCTGTGTAGGTCTGGGTCGCGCTCTCCATATTTCCTTCTGACGCCATGTCCATTCCCTTGTGGCCTGTGTTTTTAAGCGGGCCCCTCTTATCGACAAGATTCTCCCCCCTCAACCTCGAAACCACTTGAGAAAAACTTTCCGGTTAAGGGCGCCTTTACACCCTTGGTCTAGGCTGGCGCCACGAAACAAGAAGAGGGGTAAGATGGCGCGCGACGGCGTTCCCATGCTGATGCTGATCGATGAAGAGCCTGCCCAGCGCAGGCTTGTGTCCGCGCTTGCCGCGCGTGCTGGCTGGCGCACGATCTTCGCCAATGATGGCGACATGGCGGTCGCGATGCTCGGCACGCAGGACGGCATGCGGCTCGACGCGGTGCTGCTTGATCAATGGATCCCGGGGCCTGAAGCCACCAGCCTCGTCCGCGAATTGCGCAGCCGCCGCCCGGCGCTGCCCATATTGATCCTGACCGCGCACAACAGCGTCGCCGTCGCCGTGGATGCGATGCGCGCTGGCGCCACGGACTATCTCGCCAAGCCTGTCGCGCCCGAAAGGCTGCTTTCCGCGCTCAACGCCACCCTGTCGCAGGAGCATGGCAAGGGCGAGCTCCGCCCGCTGACGGAAAAAATCTCCGCCGCCCTGTCCTTCGAAGATGTCGTCGGCGCAGCGCCGCAATTCCGCGCCGCCCTCGCGATCGCGGCAAAGGCGGCGCGCGCCCGCGTGCCCGTCCTCATCGAAGGCGAAAGCGGTGTCGGCAAGGATGTGATCGCCCGTGCGATCCATGCGGCCTCGCCCCGCCACAAGCAGGCGATGGTGACAGTGAATTGCGGGGCCATCCCTGCGAACCTCGTCGAATCGGACCTGTTCGGCCATGAGCGCGGCGCCTTCACCGGAGCCTTCGAGCGTCAGGTCGGCAAGTTCGTCGCCGCCGACATGGGCACGATCTTCCTTGATGAAGTCAGCGAAATGCCGCTCGATGCGCAAGTGAAGCTGCTGCGCGTCCTTCAGGATGGCGAAGTGCAGCCCATAGGCGCGCGCCGCCCGGTCCATGTCGATGTGCGGATCATCGCCGCCACCAACAAGCGACTGGTCGATGAGATCGAGGCGGGACGTTTCCGCGAAGACCTTTATTACCGCCTGAACGTCGTCCAGCTGACGATCCCGCCGCTGCGCGATCGGATCGGCGACGTCCCCGCACTCTGCCGCCATCTGCTCGCCCGCATCGCCAACCAACCGGGCCTGCGCAGCCTGGGCCTCACCGACGACGCGCTTGCGCTCCTGATGCAGCATGAGTGGCCGGGCAATGTGCGCCAGCTGCAAAACGCCCTCTTCCGCGCCGCAGTCCTGTGCGAAGGCGACGCGCTGACGCCGCAGGATTTCCCGCAGATCGCCGCCCAGATCCGCACCCGCGCCAGTGGCGAGCCGCTCCAGCCGCGCCTGCGCTCCGTGCCGACGACGCATCGCGAAGCAGCCGGCATCACCCTGTTCGAAGGCGACGGCCATGTTCGCCAGCTTGCGGAGATTGAAGCGGACGTCATCCGCCTCGCCATCGGTCATTATCGCGGCCGCATGACGGAGGTCGCCCGCCGCCTGGGCATTGGTCGCTCGACGCTGTACCGCAAGCTCGCTGAACTCGGGATCGACAGCGCCGCCTGAACCGCGCTCGCCGGTCGGCGCATCGTTGCGCCGTTGAAATGTCGGGCGGGCTATGCTTTGGACGGAGCATGAAAAAGCTCAGCCTGGCGACCGCCCTTCCCCTCCTCCTGCTGGTAGCCTGCGGGCGCGCCGAGCCGGTCGAAGACATGCCAAGCCAGGAAGAACTGGCCGCTGCCGCCAACGCCGCAGCGGCCAAGGCGCTGGCGGAAGGCAAGGCGGAGGCAGCCGAGAATCGCAACTATGTGAATGACGAACGTGGCTTTTCCATCAGCTTCCCCGAAGGCTGGGAAAAGGACAGCGGCGCCAGCACCCCGGACGGCACCGTCTATCAGGACCCGGGCGCAGGCGCCGACGTCCGCGTCTTCTGGCAGCGCAATGGCGAGCAGCAGACGCTCCAGCAGGTCGTACAGGCGATGAGCAGCGGTTCGGAAGGCGTCGACGGCGACTTCATCGGCGACAATGAATATCGCGGCACGGCGAATGATGGCGAAGGCAATAATGTCGCCGTCCGCCTCCTGCGCCAGCCGGACGGGGGGATCGTCACCGCGACGTTCGTTTATCCCGAGATGCTGAGCGAACAATATCAGCCGATCGCGAAGCGCGTGCTGGATAGCTTGCGTGTTTTTGCGCGCAAGGGTGCGGAAGCGGAGACGATGGAGCCTGCGGAAGCGGGGAACGCTGCGGAGCAATAGAGCGACATCATCTCCCCTCCCGCAAGCGGGAGGGGCCGGGGGTGGGCCTGCGCAACGCCAAAGTCGCGCTCAAACGCGAGCCCGGAAGCTCGCTACGCTCGCCCCACCCCTAACCCCTCCCGCTTGCGGGAGGGGAATATGTTGAGCCCGCTCGCTCCCTACTCCGTCATGCCAGCGAAGGCTGGCATCTCTCACGACAGCATTCGGCCTAGCCTCACGAGATCCCAGCCTCCGCTGGGATGACGAGCCGAATTAACCCCTCACACCACTCACCCCACCACCGCCTCAGCCCGAGCAACCAATGCCCGCGCCTCCACAACATGCATCCCTTCGATCATCCGCCCCTCAAACCGCTCGGCCCCGCCCGTCGCCGCCTCGATCAATCGCCGGGCATCGGCCACCGCCTGCGGATCGGGTCCGAACACCTGGTTCGCTACCGGCACCTGGCTCGGGTGGATCAGCGTCTTCCCATCAAAGCCAAGCGCGTGCCCAGCGGCACACTCCGCTTCAAACCCTGCTTCATCGTCCAGCCGGTTGAACACCCCATCGAACACCGCCACCCGCGCCGCGCGTGCGCTCAGGATCACCGACTGCAAGGCGAAATTCAGCCCTTCCCTGCCCGCCGAAGGCGGAATGCCAAGGTCCTGCCGCAGGTCATTGGTGCCCATGAACAGCCCGGCCGTACCCTCCTCCGCCGCGATGGCGGTGGCCGCCAGAACCCCGGCAGCGCTCTCGATCATCGCAATGATCGGCTTCTGACAGACGCTGAACACGTCGCGCACCTGCTTGCCATGTTCTACCTTGGGCAGGATCACAAAGTCCGCCGCCGACTTCTTCACCGCCACCATCTCGGGCCCATGCCACGGCGTCCCCTCAACATTGATCCGGACCGCACAGAGCCGCTTGCCGAAGCCTCCCGCCGCCGCCTCCACCGCATTGGTGCGCGCTTCCTCCTTCCGGTCGTCGGACACCGCATCCTCAAGGTCGAGCATGACCATGTCGCACGACAGCGTCCGCGCCTTGGCGATGGCGCGCCTGTTCGATGCGGGCAGGAACAGCAGCGATCGGGCGTGGCGCAGCAACATGACAGGTCTCCTCTTGCGGCGGACGGCCGCCGTTACGGTTTGACTTTCCCCGTTAACGAATCCGCGTCATAGTCCAAGTGCTTCTCAGGGGGAGAGAAAGATGCTGACGACCTTCGCGCTGACCGTGACTTTCCTGGTGCTCTTCTATCTGGCCGTAAGCGTCAAGGTGGTGCGGCAGGGTTATCAATATACCATAGAACGCTTCGGCCGGTTCACCGAAGTGGCAAAGCCCGGCCTCAATTTCTACCCCGCTTTCTTCTATGCGGTCGGTCGCAAGATCAACATGATGGAGCAGGTGGTCGACATTCCGGGGCAGGAGATCATCACCAAGGATAATGCGATGGTGTCGGTCGATGGCGTCGTCTTCTTTCAGGTGCTGGACGCCGCCAAGGCCGCCTATGAAGTGTCCGAACTCTATGTCGCAATCATGCAGCTAGCGACCACCAACCTGCGCACCGTCATGGGATCGATGGACCTCGACGAAACCCTTTCCAAGCGCGACGAGATCAACGCCCGGCTGCTGTCGGTGGTCGATCATGCCACCAACGCCTGGGGCATCAAGATCACCCGCGTTGAGCTCAAGGACATCCGCCCGCCCGCCGACATCGTCAACGCGATGGGCCGCCAGATGAAGGCGGAACGTGAGAAGCGCGCGTTGATCCTTGAATCCGAAGGTCTCCGCGCCTCCGAAATCCTGAAAGCCGAAGGCCAGAAGCAAAGCCAGATCCTGGAAGCCGAAGGCCGCCGCGAAGCCGCCTTCCGCGACGCCGAAGCCCGCGAGCGCGAGGCGGAAGCGGAAGCCAAGGCGACGCAGATGGTCTCCGAAGCCATCGCATCGGGCAACGCGCAGGCGATCAACTATTTCGTCGCCCAGAAATATGTCGAGGCGGTAAGCCAGTTCGCCAATTCGCCCAATGCCAAGACCATCCTCTTCCCGGTCGAAGCCACCCAGCTGATCGGCACGCTGGGCGGTATCGGCGCGCTCGCCAAGGAAGCGCTGGGCGGTGACGGCGCCCCCACAACGCCGCCCGCCCCACCGCGCCGCAGCCCCTTCGCGCAGGGCCAAAGCTGATGGACTGGCTCGGCATGCTCGACGACCATTGGGGCTGGCTGGTCTTCGCAGCCCTGCTCGGCGTCGGCGAAGTGCTGATGCCCGGCGTGTTCCTGATCTGGGTCGCGCTGGCGGCGGCAGTGACGGGACTGATCGCGCTGCTGCTGCCGGTCTCCGTGCCGGTGCAGCTATTGATCTTCGCCCTGCTCTGCCTGCTGTCGGTCTGGGGCGGTCGCCGCTGGTATGCCGCCAATCCCGTGGACTCGCAGGACCCGCTGCTCAATGACCGCACCGCCCGCCTGATCGGCGAAGTCGTGCTGGTGGTCGAACCCATCGAAGCAGGCCGAGGCCGCGTGAAAGTCGGCGACAGCGTATGGTCCTGCCGAGGCCCCGACGCACCAGCGGGCAGCCGGGTGCGCGTCACGGGTGCCGAAGCCTCAGTGCTACAGGTGGAACTGGCGTGAGATCATTCCCCCTCCCGCAAGCGGGAGGGGGCTAGGGGGTGGGCTGGCGCAACGCCGGAGTTTGCTCGTCAACAGCCCCCCGAAAGCTCGCTACGCTGCGCGCTCGATTGAAGTGTGGAGCAAAGCAATGTTTTGATGGGTGGGGAGCGAAACATCCGCAATCCTACCGCAAGCAACGCGAAGCCGCCGTCGCGTAGCGAACGAATGTACTGTCAAGGATCAAACTCTTTTAAGCACCGCTTTGGGCATGACCCTATGGCTGCTGCTTGGGATCGATACGGACAAGAGCGACGCCGAAACCGCAGTTCGAATGCGTATTCAAAAAGAACTCTTGGTATCGGTTGAACAGACCATCAAGATGCTGATCTATCTCCTCCTGTGTGTAATCTAGCGAGTTAACACAACCATAGCCACGACCTGATGCCCGTTCATAAGCCGCGTCTGCATCGTCGACGCCGAAACAGACAGTCAAAATACCTTCTCCACGGTGAGCGAGAAACTGCGACACTGCGCTATCTTCTTCTCGGCCCGACATTGGAGCGCACAACTCGATTCCCGCATCCCATGCGATGGCGACGTTGATACCGAATGGCTCGCCCGTCCAATCAGCATCCATGAAAGTGGCGCCCAATAGTTCGCTATATTGTTGCTTCGACTTCTCCAAATTATGGACGGCGATCACAATGCGATCTATTCCCCTAAGCCCCATAGTACCTCTCCAACTATATTTCGGGTATTTTTTAGGGCCATGCAGCAGGTAATCAAGGCCACTTTTAGATGACGTTCCTTGAATATGCCGGGTCCGTCGAAAGGGAAGTATTGGAAGATTTTCCGGCCTCGGGGAATACTTGGATGGACGTGAGCAGTTGGTCTGCTTTCAGGCGCTGTTCCGCTGCTCATGAATGGCTAAAGGCGGTCGCAAGCCGACCAACTTCACCCCGTCATGCCAGCGAAGGCTGGCATCTTAGTCGATGGCGCTCGGGCTGGCCGCACGAGATCCCAGCTTCCGCTGGGATGACGGAAGACGAGGCGTGACCGATAGTCCCACGTAGAGCCCTGTCGCTCTCCAAACAAAAAGGGCCAGCGTCGCCGCCAGCCCCTATCGTGTAACTAATCTCCGCCAGCTTACCCGACGAACGCCCGCTCAATCACGAAAGCGCCCGGCGCCGCGTTGGAGCCCTCAACAAAGCCCTCGCCCTCGAAGAACGCCGCGAACTGCTTGATCATCTCCATGCTGCCGCACATCATCACGCGGTCAGTTTCCGGATTGAACTTCTTGTCACCCGAAATGCCTTCGAACAGCGCGCCGCTTTCTACCAGCTTGTCGATCCGCACATTGTTGCGGAACGGCTCGCGCGTGACGGTCGGCACATAATGGAACTGGTTGGCGGCCTGCTCCGACACCAGCGGGTCTTCCGCCAGCTTGCCGGTCATCTCGTCATGGAAGGCAAGGTCGCTGACCCGGCGCACCGAGTGGACAACGACGACCTCCTCATAGAAGTCGTACACGTCCGGATCGCGCGCCAGGCTGAGGAAAGGCGCAAGGCCCGTGCCAGTCGATAGCATGAACAGCCGCTTGCCCGGCAGCAGCGCGTCGGTCACCAGCGTGCCCGTCGGCTTGCGGCCAAGGTAAATCTGGTCACCCGGCTGGATCAGCTGCAGCTTGGACGTCAGCGGGCCGTCCTGCACCTTGATCGACAGGAACTCCAGTTCCTCGTCCCAAGCGGGGCTTGCCACGGAGTAAGCGCGCAGCAGCGGCTTTCCATTGTCGCCCTGCAGGCCGATCATCACGAACTCGCCCGAACGGAAGCGGAAGCTTGCCGGGCGGCTGATGCGGAAGCTGAACAGATGCTCGTTCCAATGCCGCACCGACAGCACGGTTTCGACAGTCAGGGCGCCGGTCGGCTCCAGTACCGGCTTTTCGATCGTCACGTCGCTCAAAACCTTGTCTCCTGCCAAATCCACTTGGCCAACGCCCGGTCAGGACGCCAGTTGCGTGGCTTTCGCAATAAGTGATGGCGGCGCGAATGCCTTTTCGGCCCCGCCAAGGCAAGGTGAAAAAACTTTCATCGCCGATAGCTGACGATCATGCCCCGCCAGCTTCAGCCGTATTTTCAGCCGAACAGCCCCTTGGCCAGCCTGCTGAGTTCGCCGATCGGGCTGCCGTCGCCATCACTGTCGAACAGGCCGCCAAGCTTGCCCAGAATCGCCTCGGGGCCGCCGAACTGCGCGAACAGTTCCTGCAACTTGTCCGCCGACACGCCATGCTCAGCCGCCGTGGTGGCGAGCGCCGCGACATCGGTTTCGCCAGATGCGATCTTGCCGCCAATCTCGGCCATCAACGCCTGCATCTGCTCGGCTGAAAGCCCCAGCTTCGCCGCCACTGCTTCCAATCCGCCCACGCTGTTTATCAGTTGGTCAAACATCGCCATAATCCCGTTATATTGGGCACCAGAATAGCACCGCAAGCCGCCGCCCGAAAGCAAAAGAGCCGGAAGCAATGCTCCCGGCTCTTTTTCAACCTAAGGAAACGGGTAGGCCGCCTGTCAGGCAGCCGTCAGCGCAGCCTGCCGCACCGATGCATCGACATGCTCTTCGAACTGGGCGAAATTGTCGACAAACTGCTTCACCAGCTTGCCCGCCGTCTCGTCATAGGCGGCCTTGTCGGCCCAGGTCGCGCGCGGATCGAGAATGGTCGCATCAACGCCCGGCACCGCGACGGGCACCTGGAAGCCGAAATTGGGATCGACCCGGAACTCGGCATCGTTGAGGCTGCCGTCCAGCGCCGCGTTCAGCAGAGCGCGCGTCACCTTGATCGGCATGCGCTTGCCGACGCCATATTTGCCGCCGGTCCAGCCGGTGTTGACCAGCCAGCAGGTCACGCCGCCCTTGTTGATCCGGTCCTTGAGCAGATTGCCATAGACCGAGGGGTGACGCGGCATGAACGGCGCGCCGAAGCAGGTGGAGAAGGTCGCCGAAGGCTCGGTAACGCCGATTTCCGTCCCCGCCACGCGCGCGGTGTAGCCCGACAGGAAGTGGTACATCGCCTGATCCGGGGTCAACCGCGCGATCGGCGGCAGCACGCCATAGGCGTCGGCGGTTAGGAAGATGATGTTCTTCGGCACCGGACCCAGATTCTTTTCCGACGCATTCGGGATGAAGTCGATCGGATAGGAACCACGGCTGTTTTCAGCCAGGCTGTTGTCGTCAAGGTCGATCTCGCGCGTATCTTCGTCGATCACGACATTTTCCAGCACCGTGCCGAACCGCTTGGTGGTGGCGAAGATTTCCGGCTCGGCTTCGGCCGACAGGTTGATCATCTTGGCATAGCAGCCGCCTTCAAAATTGAAGACCGCCGTGTCCGACCAGCCATGCTCATCGTCGCCGATCAGCGTGCGGCTGGCGTCGGCCGACAGCGTCGTCTTGCCGGTGCCCGACAGGCCGAAGAAGACCGCCGTGTCGCCGTTCGAACCGATATTGGCGGAACAATGCATCGGCATCACGCCCTTGGTCGGCAGCAGATAATTGAGGATGCCGAAGACCGACTTCTTCATTTCACCGGCATATTTCGTGCCGCCGATTAGGATCAGCTTCTCGCTGAAATTGACCGCGATGACGGTTTCGCTGCGCGACCCGTGACGCGCCGGGTCCGCCTTGAACGTCGGTAGGTCGATGATGGTATATTCAGGCGCAAAGCCGCTCAGCTCTTCCGCCTTGGGCCGCACCAGCAGCGTGCGGATGAAGAGGTTGTGCCAGGCGAGTTCGTTGATGACGCGGACGTTCACGCGATGCTCGGGCTGCGAACCGCCGAACAGATCGGCGACGTAAAGTTTGTCCTTCTCGCCCAGCGCCTCGAAAAAATCTGCCTTCAGCGCGGCGAAATGCTCGGGCGTCATCGGGACGTTGGTCTTACCCCACCACACGGTGGATTCGGTCTCGGCATCCTTGACGATGAACTTGTCGTTGGCGCTGCGGCCAGTGTGCTTGCCGGTCTTAACGACCAGCGGGCCATCCTTGGAAAGGACGCCCTCGCCATTTGCGATGGCGGCTTCAACGAGCGGCGCGGTGCCGAGATTCCAATGCAATTCAGCGTTCGTGGAAATGCCCTGCTGATCCAGGGTAATTGAGGATTTGGCCTGCACGCCTTAGCTCCTGATGTGATTACTCCGGCCCGCCAACAACGAACGCTCGCGACCGATCCGCTCCCAGCGCCGCTTCCCCTTGTGAGCGGCAACATTCCTGCAGATGGGAGGGGCAATAAGGCTTTGCACCCCCAGCGTCAAATCCCGCCAACAAGCAGTTTATCCCAGATTAACACGGGCAAACCGCATAATAGTGCGCCTACCCCTTTCTTGCGACCGGAGCGGGCATCGTCTAACGCTGGGCAGGAAGGCCTGAGCAGGGCGGCCACGATCTTTGGGAAGAAGCATGACTCCAACCATCGCCCTTGTGGATGATGACAAGAATATCCTGACTTCCGTGTCCATCGCGCTGCAGGCCGAAGGCTTCCTGACGCGCCTCTATTCGGATCCGGAAGCGGCGCTGAAGGCGCTGCTCGACAACCCGGCCGACCTTGCCGTGTTCGACATCAAGATGCCGGGCATGGACGGCCTTGAACTGCTGCGGCGGCTGCGGGAAAAGAGCCAGATGCCGGTGATTTTCCTGACGTCGAAGACTGATGAGCTGGACGAAGCGCTGGGCCTTGCCATGGGCGCGGACGATTATATCGCGAAGCCCTTTTCCCAGCGCCTGCTGATTGCACGCATCCGCGCCATACTGCGCCGGTCGGAGGTCGGCCGGGCGGCGGACGCGAGCGACGAGCCCGCCGCCGAACCGATCATCCGCGGCCGCCTGGAAATGGACCCCGCCCGCCACCGGGTCAAATGGATGGGTCAGGATGTTACGCTCACCGTCACCGAATTCCTGATCCTTGAAACGCTCGCGACGCGGCCCGGCGTCGTCAAGAACCGCAACCAGTTGATGGATGCCGCGTATCAGGATGACGTCTATGTCGACGACCGCACCATCGACAGCCACATCAAGCGGCTCCGCCGCAAATTCCGCGAGGCCGATCCTGAATTCAACGCAATCGACACGCTCTATGGCGCCGGATATCGATTCTCCGAAGAGTGATCCACGGGACGGCGGGTTGCGCTGGTCGGGCCGCATCAGCCTGACGCCGCGCATCCTGGCGGTCAACGTGTTCGCGCTCGCCTTGCTGGCGGGAGGATTCTTTTATCTGGACAGCTACCGCACCCGGATCGTGGACGCGCGCCTGGAGCAATCCGCGCGCGAGCTGAAGCTGCTCGCCATCGGCCTGGAGATCGCCCCAGCCAGTCAGCAAAATGCCCTGATCGCCGCCTATGCCCGCCAGACGCGCGACCGCGTCCGCCGCTACGCGCCCGACGGGCGGCTGATCGCCGACAGCTTCACGATGGACGCGCCGCGCTACCGGCTACGCCTGCCGTCGGAAGAAGGCTGGCGGCGGCATGCCGCGCGCTTCCTCGACAAGGCGGTGGACCGCGTCGTCTTCGCCGATCGCCCGCCCAATTTCGAAGAGCCCGTCGTGGATCGGGCGGATGCCTGGCCGGAGGTACTGCTCGCCCGCAAGACCGGCCAGCCGCAGGCGACGAACCGCTATGCGCCTGATCGGACATTCATGATCTCCGCCGCGACAAATATGAAAGACGGCGGCAGCCTGCTCGCCACCGAAAATGCGCGCGACATCACCCGCACCGTGCGCGCCGAACGCTTGAGGCTCGGCATCGTCATCGCCGCCGCCGTGCTGGCGTCGGTGCTGCTGTCGCTGTTCCTCGCGCGCACCATCGTCCAGCCGCTGCAACGTCTCGCCCGCGCCGCCGTGCGGGTCCGCCTGGGCCGCGCGCGCGAGGTTACGGTGCCCCGCCTGCCGGAACGGCGCGACGAGATCGGCATGCTCGCCCGCGCGCTGTCCGACATGAGCCACGCGCTGCGGCAGCGGATCGACGCCACCGACGCCTTCGCCGCCGATGTAAGCCATGAGCTCAAAAACCCCATCGCCTCCCTCCGCTCCGCCCTCGACGCGCTGGAGCGGATCGACAAGCCGGAGCTGCGCGACCAGCTGATGGCGATCGCGCAGGACGATGTGCGGCGGCTCGACCGGCTCGTCACCGACATCGCCGAAGCGTCCCGCATCGACGCGCAGCTGTCGCGCACCCGCTTCGAGCCGATCGATCTTGGCCTCCTCATCGAACGCATGGTGGTGGCCCGCGAAGCCCGTGGGGTGCCGCGCGGCGTCCGCCTCGCCTTCGCCCGCCCGCGCAAGGATGTCGCCGTCGTCCTCGGCGAGGAGCAGCGCCTGATCCGCGTGCTCGACAACCTCATCGACAACGCCATCTCCTTCTCGCCCGATGGCGGCCTTGTCCAGATCGTCGCGACCGTTGCCGATCATGAAGTGCTTGTGAGCGTCGAGGATGAAGGCCCCGGCGTACCCGAGTCCCAGCGCGAGCATGTCTTCCGCCGCTTCCACAGCGTCCGCCCCGAAACGGAAAGCTTCGGCAAGCATTCGGGCCTGGGTCTCGCCATCGCCCGCTCCATCGTGGAGGGGCATCAGGGCAAGATCAGCATCGCCGACCGCGAAGACAACCGACGCGGCGCCTGTTTCATCCTCCGCCTGCCGATGGGCGTGGAACGCGATCCGGGCATTGTCTCGGAATAGGACAGCGGCCTTAAGTTTTTGACCTCTTCGCTAAATTTCCGCGTCAATTCGATTCACACTGGCCGCCGCAAGGTCTAAGAAGAGTGCAGGGACATGGCGGCGCAAGACTCAACCGAAACAGTGCATGCAACCAGCGTTGCGATAGGGGGACGCGGCGTCCTGCTCTACGGCCCCAGCGGCGCGGGCAAGTCCGACCTCGCGCTGCGCCTCATTGATCGTGGAGCCAAGCTCATCAGCGACGATTATACCATCGTGCAATCGATCGGCGGGCAGCTAAGCGCGTCCGCCCCGGCAACGATCGCGGGAATGATGGAGGTACGCGGGTTGGGAGTGGTGGACATGCCCCATATCGGTGAGGCGCCGCTGGCGCTGATCATCGACCTTGCGCAACATATCGATCGCATGCCCGGCGATCCCGAAGAATGGCTCGTTGCTGGCGCCCCGCTGCCGGTGGTCAGGCTTTCCCCGTTCGAAGCCTCCGCCCCGATCAAGGTTGAACTGGCGCTCAAGGTGGCCGGACTGGCATGAGCGCACCCACGCCCAAGACCATCCTGCTGGTGTCCGGCCTGTCCGGCGCAGGCAAGACGACCGCGCTCAAGACGCTCGAAGACATGGGCTGGGAAGTCGTTGATAACCTCCCCCTCCTCCTGCTCGAACGATTGCTGGACGCGCCCGTCCCCGCCGGTCACGAAGATCTGGACGACCGACCGCTCGCGATCGGCATCGACGCGCGCACCCGTGGCTTCGATGCGCAGGCGATCGTCCAGCGCATCAAGGCGCTGCGCACCCGGCGCGGCCATGATGTGGAGACGCTTTTCCTCGACTGTTCCGACATGGAACTGGAGCGCCGCTTTGCCGAGACGCGCCGCCGCCACCCGCTCGCTTCCGACCGCCCCGCCACGCATGGATTGGCGCGCGAACGGGAGCTTACCGACCCGCTACGCCGCTGGGCGACCCACGTCATCGACACGACCAGCCTGACCAGCAACGGCTTGCAGCAGGAAATCCGCAACCGCTTTTCGCGTGACGGGCTGTCCGCCCCGGTGCTGACCGTCATGTCCTTCGGATTTTCGCGCGGTATCCCGCTCAACGCCGACCTCGTGTTCGACATGCGCTTCCTGCGCAACCCGCATTGGGAAGCGGACCTGCGCCCCCGCACCGGGCTCGACCCCGATGTCGCGGCCTATATCATCGAAGATCCCGCTTATGAGGATGCCGTCCACCGCATAGAGGAATTGCTGGCGCTCCTCTTGCCCCGCTATCAGGACAGCGGCAAATCCTATGTGACCGTCGCGTTCGGCTGCACCGGGGGACGGCACCGGTCGGTCCATGTCGCCGAGCGGGTCGCCAAATACTTGCAAGAGGCGGGCTTTTCGCCCACGGTCTCGCACCGCAATATGGAATCAGCGCCCCAGGACAGTCTGGAGAAGCGCGAACCGGGAGGCCCGAAAGCTTAAATCATGAAACAATCTGGGCCGGGTAGGTAGATGATAGGACTTGTTCTCGTCACGCATGGGTCGCTGGCGACGGAATTCGTCGTCGCGATGGAGCATGTCGTCGGTCCGCAGCAGCAGATCGCGACCATCTGCATCGGCCCGGAGGACGATATGGAGGTGCGCCGCGCCGACATCGCATCGGCGGTGGAGCGGGTGAATGACGGGTCTGGCGTCATCCTCCTTACTGACCTGTTCGGCGGCACCCCGTCGAACCTCGCCATCTCCCTGCTGAAGGCGGGCGAGATCGAGGTGATCGCGGGCATCAACCTGCCCATGCTCATCCGCCTGGAAAGCGCGCGCAAGGTCATGGACGTGCGCCAGGCCGTCGCCGCCGCGCGGGAAGCAGGTCAAAAATATATCAGCGTCGCATCCGAATTGTTGGGCAGCACCACATGAGCGAAATCAGCAGGCAAGTCCTGATCAGCAACAAGCGCGGCCTCCACGCCCGCGCCAGCGCCAAGTTCGTGACGCTGGCGAGCGGCCTTCCCGCCCAGATCACCGTGCGCAAGGATGGCAGCGAAGTGACCGGCACGTCGATCATGGGCCTCATGATGTTGGGCGCGGCGCTGGGCGACTCCATCACCATCAGTGCGCATGGACCCGATGCCGAAGAATCGCTCGGCAAGCTGGTGACGCTGGTCGAAGACAAGTTCGGCGAAGAATAGCTCTTCCGCGCTCCGCCCCGGCCCGATAGAGAGGCCGCCTCATCTCAGGAGCAAAGCAGGCGCAGTGGCACGCGAGATCACCGGATTTTCCAACCCGCTGGTGAAGCGCGTCCGCTCCTTGCGCGAAAAGAAGTTCCGCAAGGCCGAAGGGCTGTTCCTCGCCGAGGGCCTCCGCATCCTCACCGAAGCGCGCGAGGAAGGCGTGCTGCCCGAAATGCTGTTCCACGCCGGGTCCACCCACCCGCTCGCCGCTGACCTGATCGCGGCGATGGAGGCATCGGGCGGCGATGTCATCGAAACCACGCCGGACATCCTTTCCAAAATCTCCGGCAAGGACAACGCCCAGGCCGTCGTCGGCGTCTATCGCGACCGGCTCACCCCGCTGGAAAAGCTCGACCGCAACAAGGCGGACATCTGGATCGTCGCGCAGTCGCTGCGCGATCCCGGCAACCTCGGCACCATATTGCGCACCGGCGATGCGGTGGGTGCAGGCGGCCTCATCCTGATCGACGATTGCGTCGATCCCTTCTCCGTCGAATCCGTGCGCGCATCGATGGGCGCGCTCTTCACCCAGTCGATCACCCAGGCGCGCTGGGGCGAGTTCATGCACTGGCTGCGCCAAGGCCCCGGCGAACTCATCGGCACCAGCCTCAAAGCCACGCAGGACTATCAGGAGCCGCGCTACGCCAGCCCCTCCTTCCTGCTCGTCGGCAACGAGGCGCAGGGCCTCCCCGAAAGCTACGAGGCGGAATGCGACCAGCTGGTGAAAATGCCGATGCTGGGCAAGGCCGACAGCCTCAACGCCGCCGTCGCCTGCGCCGTCATGGCTTACGAATTGCTCAACCAGAAACGGGCGAAACGATAGGAATATTTAAACCACCCCTCCCCCGTTCGGGCTGAGCCTGTCGAAGCCCTTCTCTTCTTAGAAAGAGTGCCCTTCGACCAACTCAGGGCGAACGGAGGGGAGGTGGTTAAAAATACAGGGGGACAGAGGCACAATGGCAAGTGAAGGAATAGGCGCAATGCTGCGCCACAAGCGCGTACTCGCCGCGAGCCTCATCGGCACGGCGGTCGAATTTTACGACTTCTACATCTACGCCACCGCCGCCAGCCTGGTGTTCGGCCCGCTCTTCTTCCCCGCCTCCTCCCCTTCGGCGCAGTTGCTCGCCGCCTATGGCAGCCTCGCCCTCGCCTTCTTCGCCCGCCCCCTGGGTGCAGCAGTGTTCGGCCATTATGGCGACCGCATCGGGCGCAAGGCGACGCTCGTCACCTCGCTCATACTGATGGGCGGATCGACGCTCGCCATCGGCTTCCTCCCCACCTACCAGATGATCGGCTGGTGGGCGCCGCTGATCCTCTGCATCCTGCGTTTCGGCCAAGGGTTCGGCCTGGGCGGAGAATGGGGCGGCGCAGCGCTACTGGCGGTCGAAAACGCCCCGCCCGGATGGCGCGCGCGCTTCGGCATGTTCCCGCAATTGGGCGCACCAGTCGGCTTCCTCGCTGCCAACGGCCTGTTCCTGATCCTCGGCATGTTCCTGACTGACGCCGATTTCTTCGCCTGGGGCTGGCGCCTGCCCTTCCTCGGCAGCGCGGTGCTGGTATTCCTCGGCCTCTGGGTGCGCCTCAAGCTCACGGAAACGCCAGAGTTCGCCGCCGCGCAAGCCGAAGCCCCGCCGCCCGCGCTCCCACTCGCGTCGCTTCTCTCCAACCATCTCGGCGCCGCGATCGCAGGCACCTTCGCGGTCGTCGCCTGCTTCGCCGTCTATTATATCGCCACCGCCTTCGCACTCGGCTACGGCACGACCACGCTCAAGATCGACCGCGAAACCTTCCTGGCGATCCAGCTCGGCGCAATCCTGTTCATGGGGCTAAGCATCGTCATCGCCGGATGGTGGGCGGACAAGACCAGCCCCACGCGGGTTCTGGTCGCGGGCTGCATCGGCACCGTGCTGATGGGCATCATCTTCGGCCCCGCCATGGGCACCGGCCAGTTGCTGCCGATCTTCCTGATCCTCAGCCTCGCGCTGTTCCTGATGGGTTTCGTCTACGGCCCGCTCGGCGCTTACCTTCCCCACCTCTTCCCGGTCCAGCTGCGCTATACCGGCGCATCCTTCTCCTTCAATCTTGGCGGCATCATCGGCGGCGCCCTCGCGCCGATCGTCGCGACCTGGCTGATCCAGGTGCAGGGCGTGGAACTGGTCGGGCTCTATATGTCGGCGGCGGCGGCAATCAGCCTGGGCGGGCTGTGGTTTACAAGCAGAAGACCCAGCTGACCCGCCAAGGGAGGGGGATCCCGCTCGGGCCGGCTAAGCCCCGCCCTTCCCCTGCTTGTCGATCAGCACGGCCTGCTGCCATCGGCTGGGCGCCTTGTCGGTGCGATGAATGCACCCTGCCCAGCAGCAGGGACGTTTTTTGCCCTCCAGCAATTCCTCGCCAGTCCGTTCGATGCGGCGCTGACGGGTCTTGGCCTGTTTCGCGTCCTCTACCCAGCAAATAAACTCATTGCGCCCCAGCGGCGTCAGCCCCTCCCACAGCGCGAGAAGGCACGGATCGGACTGCAACGCCGCCTGCAGGTCTTCGCCCGCCACATGCACGGTTCCTTGTGGAAAAGCCTTCGCCACGACCGTCTCCCTCGATGCGTGGCGACAGTGAGCGGTCCGTCCGCCCATGTCCATAGCCGCCGCGCATTGTGCATAAACAGAAACAGGCGGCGCTCCGGAGAGCACCGCCTGCCAATCTTTCGCAAGCCATCAAGCCGCGAGGAAAATCAATCCTCGGTGCGGACGTCGCGACGCTCGGCGATGCGAGCGCGCTTGCCGGTGCGGCCGCGCAGATAGTAGAGCTTCGCACGACGCACGACGCCACGGCGGACGACAGTGATCGAATCGATGTTCGGCGAGTAGAGCGGGAACACGCGCTCCACGCCCTCACCGAACGAAATCTTGCGCACGGTGAAGTTGCTGCCCATGCCCTTGTTCGAACGCGCGATGCACACGCCTTCGTAATTCTGGACGCGGCTGCGCTCGCCTTCGACGACCTTCACGCCGACGCGCAGCGTGTCACCGGGGCGGAATTCCGGGATATCCCTGGCGAGAGCCGCGATATTCTCGGCCTCGATCTGCTGGATCAAGTTCATGACTTAAAGTCCTACCTTTTGCGTTGCGCACCAGAGGGCGGCTGTTCCCGAACGCCGATATGACGTTCCCAAAGGTCCGGCCGCCTTAGCCGTGTGTCATCCTCCGCCCTTTGTTTCCGCCAGGCAGCGATCTTCGCATGATCCCCCGATCGCAACACTTCAGGGATCGCGCGCCCTTCCCACAAAGCGGGCCGGGTATAGTGCGGATATTCGAGAAGGCCGCTTTCGAAGCTCTCTTCATCCCCACTGGAAGCCGCGCCCATTACACCGGGAAGCAGCCGAATGCAAGCGTCGAGCAGCATCAGCGCGCCCATCTCGCCGCCCGACAGAATGATGTCGCCCATGCTGATCTGCTCAACCGGCCGCGCCTCGAAAATACGCTCGTCAAACCCCTCGAACCGCCCGCACAGGATCGTCGCGCCGGGACCAGCGGCGATCTGCCGAACCCGCCCCTGCGTGATCGGCGTCCCGCGCGGCGTCATGGCGATGACCGGCAGGTCCGGCGCCCGCTCCAGCGCATGGTCGATGGCAAGGCCCAATATGTCCGCGCGCAACACCATGCCCGCGCCGCCCCCCGCAGGCGTATCATCCACCGTCCGATGCCTATCCGTTGCAAAGTCGCGAATGTGGATGGGATCGCACGACCATTTCCCCTCCGCCAGCGCCCTCCCGGCGAGCGACACTCCGAGCGGCCCCGGAAACATCTCCGGATAGAGCGTCAATATCTGCGCGCGAAAGCTCACGCCCTGCGCGCCTTCAGCCAGGCCCCCGCCATCCCGCCCAGCAGCGACACCGCTCCACCGATGATCAGCGCAATGCCGATCGCCCGCAACAGATCGGCAAAGGGCCGGTCGGGATGCAGCAGCGAGGGCAGCAGGAAAAACATCGGAATGGGCAGGACCAGCGCCACCGCCCCGCCGATCTTCCACCCACGCGGCCAGCCCATGCCGAACAGCCACCAGCCCGCGGCGACCATCAGCAGCAGATAAAGGGCAGCGATGAATTTGGGCATGGCTCGGCCTTATACTTCCTCGTCATGCTGAACTCGTTTCAGCATCCATTCCGCCTTGGGCATCCACAGCTTCTCAAGGCACGATAGATCCTGAACCAAGTTCAGGATGACGCTTGTGAGGGCGCTGGCCCTCGCCCCTCAAACCGCAAACGCCGCCTCGATAACCGCGCGTTCGTCCGCAATCGTCACCGCATGCATCGGCGCCATGAAGCGCTTGCCCGTTGGCCGCTCTACCTCGATGATGTCGCCCGCACCGAAATTCTCGACCGCGACGATATTGCCCAGCCCTTCGCCCTCACTCGAGAAGCAAGGCAGGCCGATCAGGTCGGCATGATAATATTCGCCCTCTTCCAGCGGAGGCAGGGCAGAGCGCGGCACCGTCAATTCCGTACCGCGCAACGCTTCGGCCGCCGTGCGGTCGCCGATCTCGGCAAAGCGCGCAACCGCGCCGTTGGGGCCAGCGCGAACCGACTTCAACGTCAGCGCGCCCCCCGCAGCGGCGAAGCTCTTGTAGGATTTGAGGGCATCCACCCCCTCGCCAAAGAGCTTCAGGCGAACCTCGCCCGCCACTCCATGCGCGCCGATGATGACGGCGAGAGTCACGTGCCTCTCGCCGTCGAGCGTGACGGCTTTGTCGTCGCTCATGCCTCCCCTCCCTTGCAGGGAGGGGATTGAGGGGTGGGTGCGAGCGAAGCGAGCTTGAGGCCCGCTCTACCCACCCCAACCCCTCCCTTGAAAGGGAGGGGCGTCATCATGTCAGCCTTCAGCCTGTTCTTCAGCAGCAGCTTCGGGAGCAGCGGCTTCCGGAGCAGATTCTTCAGCAGCAGGCGCTTCTTCAGCGGCCGGAGCAGCAGCAGCCTCAGCGGCGGCAGCCTTTGCGGCTTCGGCAGCTTCAGCGGCTTCCGCAGCCTTCGTCGCACGGTCTTCGGCGCGATCCTTGGCCTTCTGGCCCGGCTCAGCCTTCTTCGGGTTGTTGCGAGCAGCGCGTTCCTTCACGCCAGCCGCGTCCAGGAAGCGGGCAACGCGGTCGGTCGGCTGCG
>CAMPHR010000039.1 GCA_946886075.1 uncultured Novosphingobium sp.
CCCCACAGGCGAACGCTCACCCACCAATCCCCCACCCCACGCCGTTGACGCAGCCCCGCACCACTCATAACGTCGCGCCCGCAAACTGACGCCGCGCTCGGAGACGCCGTCCCATGGAAGACACCGCCAACCTCTATCCGCCCGGCTATCGCTATGCCCGGCGGGACATGCTGGCGACCGTGCGTAAGCTGTCCGTGATCGACGACCGCCGCAACGCGCTGCTCTTATTCCTGCAATGGGCAATCGCGATCGCGGCGGGCGCCGTTGCGATCCATCTCGACAGCGTCCCCGTCTACATCCTGGCGGGCTTCATCATCGGATCGCGCATCCAATGTCTGGCCGTGATGATGCATGATGCCTGCCACTCCATGCTGTTCAGCAACCGCCGCATCAATGACCTGATCGGCGACATCTTCGTCGCCTACCCGCTCGGCTTCAGCATTCATCTGTACCGCGCGAACCACATGCACCACCATCGCTACACCAACACGATGCGCGACCGCGACTATCGGGTGCAGCAGCGCGATCCCGACCAGAAGTTCCCCAAGCGCCCCGCCGCCATGTTCTGGCTGCTGGTCCGCAGCGTCACCGGCCTCAACTTCTATCGCATGGCCCGCGACAGCCGGATCTGGGCGCCCTTCGCCAATTTCCATAGTCCCGGCCGCTTCGGCTACCACTTTCCCCTCGCCCTGCGCATCCGCTACGTCGTCTGGGCGCTGCTGTTCTACGGCCTGATCCTGATGTCGCCCTGGCGCTGGCAGATATTGGGCCTGCTCCTGATCCCGCAATTCATCTGGGCCAATGTGTTCAACCGCATCCGGGCGATCGCCGAGCATAACGGCGTCGCCAACGAACGCGAACTCAACGGCACGCGGACGATCATCCCGACGCTGCTCGACCGTTTCCTCATCGCGCCGCTCAACGTCAGCTACCATCTGGAACATCATCTGTTTCCGTCCGTGCCCTGGCAAAATCTGCGGCGGTTGCATGGGGTTCTGATGACCGACCCCAGTTTCGCCACACACGCCCATATCACCCGCAGCTATTGGGGCGTGATGCGCGAACTGATGCCGCCGTCCGCAAGGGACAAGGGCGAGCCTGTGGCCGCCAGCGTCAACCAGCAAGCCTGAACCGCGCGCCACTCCGCAAGGGCATTGTGGCCGGATCGCTACAGCCTCCGCAAAAACCATCCTATTTCCGCTGCGACCAGCAAGAAACGCCTGTCCTATTCCTCTCGGCGATGCCTATCCCCTCGCCCTGCGCGATGTCGCTCGCATCCGCCCACGCGCGCCCGGGCACGCGCGCGCATACACTGTGAACTTCGGGGCAAGAATGGCGGTTTTCCGCCGATCTTCATCATGACAGCATCGGCCAAGCCGCTATAGGATCAGCATGATATCCTCTCCCATCTGGCTCCCCGCCACCCTCCTTGCAGGCGCCACCCAGGCCTGGCGCACCGCAATCCAGCGGCGCGTGAGCAAGACCCTGTCGGTAAATGCCGCCGGACTGGTGCGCTACCTCTACGGCCTGCCCTTCGCGCTGCTGTTGCTCGGCGCATATCATTGGGCATTCTCCAAGGCCCTGCCCACGCCCGACCCCAAATTCCTCCTCTTCTGCGCAGCGGGCGGTCTGGCACAGATCATCGCCACGAACTTGCTCATCATGGCCTTCGCCCATCGCAATTTCGTCGTGGGCACCGCCTATTCCAAGACGGAAGCCGTACAGGGCGCGATCCTTTCCTTCCTTTTGATGAGCGAGCGGCTTCATCCCCTTGCCTGGGCAGGCATCGGCTGCGGCGTCGCAGGCGTGATGCTGCTGTCGGCGGGCGGCAAACGCATGGGGCCAGCCGATTTTGTGAGAGCGCTCGGCCAGCCAGCAGCGCTCACCGGCATCGCATCGGGCTTCTTCTTCGCGCTGACCGCCATCGGCATCCGCCGCGCAACGCAGGAAGTGGGCGGCAGCGACCCGATCCTCGCCGCGCTCATCGTGCTGGTGGTGACCGTCGCGCTCCAGACCCTGATGCAGGGCAGCTATCTCCTGCTGCGCGAACCAGCCGAGATGCGCAAGCTCTGGGGCAGTTGGCGCATTTCCGGCCAGGTCGGCCTGCTATCGGCGCTGGGCTCTGCTTGCTGGTTCACCGGCTTTGCCACAGCCCCCGTCGCGCTGGTCCGCATCGTCGGCCAGATCGAAGTCGCCTTCACGCTCGGCTTCGGCCATTTCTACCTTGGCGAGCGGATGACGCGCAGCGAGATCATGGGGCTATTGCTGGTCGTCAGCGGCGTCGTGCTCGCCTTGACCGGAACCTTCCTGTGAACACGCGACCGCTGGAGCCGTCCCGTCCCACCAAACAAAAAGGGCGGCCCCGCTGGGACCGCCCTCCTGCGTTTCAGATCCGGGAAGGATTAGAAACGGAAACCGATGCTGACGACGCCAGCGTCACGGCTGAAATCGTCTTCATATTCGGTGCGCTGATATTCAGCCGAGATGTAGGCATTGCCGTTGAAGGCATATTCCAGACCGCCACCGAAACGCACGCCTTCAAGGGCGAAGCCCGCGTTGGTGTTTTCTGCTTCCAGGCGGGTGTTGGCATAGCCAACCTTGCCGAAGAACAGAACCTGCGGGTTCAGAACGTAGCCGAGGCGAACCGAAGCTGCCAGGTCGCGGCTTACTTCCACGCCAGCGGAATCAACGGTGGAATCGCCCAGCGTCACTTCGGGGCCGAAGGTGATCGAGGGGGTCAGGGCGACGTCGTAGCCAGCGCTCACGCCGTAGCTCACGCCTTCGTTGCCGAGGCTGTCATAGCCAACGGTCACGCCAGCGCGGGGGCCGGTGAAGGGAGCAGCGTCCTGCGCGAAAGCGGGAGCCGAGAAAGCGGCAGCAGCAGCGGCTGCGAAAATCACAGTCTTCATAAAGTCCTCATGCAATAAGATGTGCGTCGCTCAGGAAATGAACCGCACTCTTGATATAAACAGGCATGGTACCGAAGCATTTGGCTTCGAGCGCCGCTATGAAGTGACCCCTTTTACACCATCCCTGCTTGCCCCGATCTTTCATCGTGAGCGGGAGCGCATATGGTCCTCTCAGATCCATGTTGCAATATCGATATGAAGATTGTTGATTAATGATGCTATTTCGCAACAGTAACCAACTTCGACATGCGCGCCCCTCGACCGACTGGCCGCGCATTGCCGCCACTCGAAGCAGCGCTGTCCTATCCACAGCGAATATGGCCAGAAGATGAACCTGAATGTCATTTCGCACACGTTTCGACCGGCGAGCCGATTTTTGACGCCAGTGATGCAAAAGAGTAACAGCAGTACATGGCCAGCACTCCCGCTCCCGCAGATCCGATGGCGTCGCTGGTGCTGCGTCATCGCTGGCCGGTGCGGTTGTGGCACTGGATCAATGCCGGGCTGCTCTACATCCTCTTCACCAGCGGGCTCGGGATATTCAACGCTCACCCACGCCTCTATTGGGGGCACTATGGCGCCAATTTCGATGAGCCATGGCTTAAGCTTGAGCGCTTTGGCGGTTGGCTCACCCTGCCTGCCCATTATGATCTCGCCATGTCCCGGCACTGGCATTTGGCCGCCGCCCCGCTCTTCGCCTTCGCCCTCGCCGCCTATATGCTCTGGGCGTTGCTGAGCCGCCATCTCACCCGCGATCTCGCCTTCCGCCGGGCCGAGCTGAAGCCTCGCCATGTCTGGCAGGACATCGCCGATCATGCCCGCCTGCGCTTTCCCACGGGCAAGGCCGCGCTGCGCTACAATGTGCTGCAGAAGGCGAGCTACATAGCCGTCATCTTCATCGCCCTGCCGCTGTTGATCTTCACTGGCCTCACCATGTCGCCGGGCATGAACGCAGCCTGGCCCTGGCTCGTTGACCTATTCGGCGGCAGGCAGTCGGCGCGCTCAATCCATTTCGTCACAGCCTTCGCGCTCGTCGCCTTCTTCCTGGTGCACATTGCCATGGTGCTGCTTGCAGGGCCCGCAAATGAACTGCGCTCCATCATCACCGGCCGCTACCGCTTGCCCAAGGCGCGGCCATGAGCCTCATCCTCAATCGCCGCACATTGCTGCTCGGCGCCGCGGCGACGCTGTCAGGGTGTGACTGGCTGGCGCGCAACGAGCAGGCGCGAGAGCTGCTCTTTTCAGCGGAGAATTTCCATAAATGGGCGCAGCGCAGCCTGATGGCGCGTGATGCGCTGGCAAAGGAGTTCAGGCCGGACCAAATCTCGCCCTTCTTCCGGCCGAACGGCACGGCCAATCCGGATACGCCCGAATATCGCGCATTGTGGCGTTCAGGCTTTGCTGACTGGCGGCTCAAAGTAACGGGGCTGGTCGGCCGCCCCCTCTCACTCTCGCTCGCGCAATTGTACAGCCTGCCGCATCGCGAGCAGATCACGCGCCACGACTGTGTCGAAGGATGGAGCGCGATCGGCAAATGGCGGGGCGTTCCGCTGAGCCTCATCCTGGATGCGGCGCGCATGAGCGAGCGGGCGCGCTATCTTGTTTTCAAATGCGCCGACTTCATGGGTGACGGGCGACCCTATTATGAAAGCATCGACCTGGTCGACGCCTTCCACCCCCAGACGATCCTCGCCTTTGCGCTCAATGACCAGCCGCTGCGCGTCGCCAACGGCGCGCCCCTGCGCCTGCGCGTCGAACGACAGCTGGGATATAAGCAGGCCAAATATCTGATGGAGATAGAGGCGGTCACTACCCTGTCCGGCTTTGGCGAGGGCAAGGGCGGCTATTGGGAGGACCGCGCCAATTATGATTGGTATGCAGGCATTTGACGGGCGCGGAATGACCTGACAGGTTGCGCGCCTATGAAACTGTTCGATCGCGTCATCAATCGGCTGGTCACACGGGGACAGCTGACCATCATCTACCATGACGGCAGGAAAGTAACGGCGGGCGCGCCCAATCCGGCTTTCCCGTCGCTCGCGCTCAAGTTCAGGGACGCGCGCGTCCCCTTCGACATCATCAAGGACCCGCGCCTTGGCATGGCGGAGGCCTATATCGACGGCCGCGTCGGCATAGAGGGCGGCGGCATCATGGAACTGATCTCGCTGATCCGCGCCAACAACAGCTGGGAAAGCGGCAAATCGATCAGCGACAAAGGGCGGTTGAAGCGCGGCATCAAGTCGATCCGCCAAACCCTCTGGCGCGCCAATCACCGCGCCCGATCAAAGACCAACGTCGCGCATCATTACGACCTGTCAGGCGCGCTCTACGCCCTCTTCCTCGATCGCGACCGCCAATATAGCTGCGCCTACTTCCCCGATGCCGATAATGGAGCAGGGATCAGCCTGGAGCAGGCGCAGGAGGACAAAAAGGCGCACATCGCCGCCAAGCTGCACCTGAAGCCAGGCATGAAGGTGCTGGACATTGGCTGCGGCTGGGGCGGCATGGCGCTTTATCTGCACCGCACCTGCGGCGTTGATGTGACCGGCATCACCCTGTCGGAGGAACAGCTGAAGGTCGCGCGGCAACGTGCCGAGGAAGCGGGGGTTGCCGATCATGTCCGTTTCGAGCTGATAGACTATCGCGATGTCGAAGGGCCCTTCGATCGCATCGTTTCGGTCGGCATGTTCGAACATGTCGGCACCGCGCATTACCGCACCTTTTTCGACAAATGCCGCGATCTTCTGACGCCCGACGGCGTGATGCTGGTCCACACGATCGGCCGCATCGATGGGCCCGGCATCACCGACGCCTTCACGCAGAAATATATCTTCCCGGGCGGCTACATCCCGGCGCTCTCCGAAATGATCCAGGGCAGCGAGGGCACGCGGCTGATGGTGACGGATGTCGAAGTGCTGCGGCTGCACTACGGCCTCACCATTCGCCAGTGGTACGCCCGGGCAATGGCGCGACGGGCGGACATCATTGCGCTGTATGACGAGCGTTTCTTCCGCCTCTGGACCTTCTATCTGGCAGGCGCGGCGACGGTATTCGAACATGGCGGCATGGTGAATTACCAGGTCCAATATGTTCGCAATCGCCGGTCTTTGCCGATCACGCGCGACTATATGACGCTGGCCGAAGACGAACTGCGCGGCAAATAGCCTCCCTTAATAATGGCTGACGACCCCGTTCCCGGATGGTTCAGTCAGCCGCGTGCATCTTCTCTCCCCTAGGCCCCGTCGAACGCGCATGCGCCCGGGGCGGATGTTGAGGAGAGAGGATATGAATATCTTCGTGAAGGGCGCCGCCGCGCTCGGCCTGGTGGTCACTGCGCTAGGCGCAACGGCGATGCCCGCGCAGGCGCAATATCGCGGCGGCTATTATGGCTATGGCGATCGCGACTGGCGCGGCGACCGTGGCTGGCGGGACGGCGACCGGCGGTGGGACAACCGCCGCTGGCGCGATGGCGACCGCCGCTACTGGCGGGACGGCAGGCGGCATCATTCCCGCTACCGCCAACGTTGCTGGACCGAGTGGCGCTATGACTATTATCGCGACCGCGACGTCCGGGTCCGCATCTGCCGCTGACGCATAACTGTCTGGCGTTGGAACAGAAACACTTCCGCAACCCGATCCCTGATTGAAGCGGGGATCAGGTTGCGGCATCCTTGACGGCATGAGCGATCCCATGCCCGTCATCCAGAGCCTGCTATCCGGGCTCCCCATCTTCCTGCTGCACCTTGCCTGCGCCACGCTGGCGTGGCTCGCGGCACTGGCGCTTTATATGTGGATCACGCCACACGATGAATTCGCCCTGATTCGCGCCGGGAATGAAGCGGCGGCGATCTCGCTCGGCGGCGCGGCGATCGGCCTCTCCATTCCACTGGCCCTGTGCCTCGCCGGGTCGGTCAATGTCTGGGACGTGATGATCTGGGGCAGCGTCACGCTTGTCCTGCAGCTGATCGCCTTTCGCTTCGTCGATTTCCTGCTCGGCTCGCTATCTGCCCGGATCGAGGCGAATGAGCGATCCGCCGCCATCTTCCTGGCGATGATGAAGGTTGCGATCGCCTGCCTGACGGCCGCGGCCGTGGCGGGCTGAGCCATGGCGCGGCGGAGCATAGGATGCCTGCCGCTGATGCTGGGCGGCATATTGGCGCTCGCTTGGATCGGCGAGGTGACGCAGCGCAGCCCCTTGCAGGTGGAAAGCTTCGACCCTCGCTCCCCCCGCCGCCCGATGCCGCAATGGAGTGACGAAGCCTTCGTGATCGAGGACCGGGCAGGCGCACCATCGGACAGCATGGGGACCGCCTTTGCCGTGGATCGCGACGGCGCCTGGCTGACGGCGGAACATGTCACCCATGACTGCGCCCGGATCGGACTGGAAGAAGGCGGGGTCGCCCGCGAAGTGTCCCGCGTGGTGGAAAGCCGGGAAGCGGACGCAGCGCTCGTCCGCGATGGCCTCCCCAGCGATCATGCCCTGCCCTTGTCCAGCCGGGTGCCAGCGCCCGGGTCCGCAGGCTTCCATATGGGCTTTCCTGCGGGACGCGCCTCGCTTGTCGTTTCCGAGCTGATCGGCGCGGCGAGCGCTCGCCGGGGGCGGACGGAGGAAACCCAGCCGGTGCTCGCCTGGGCGGAAGTCGCTCGCCTGCCCGAAAGCGACGACACCCTGTCCGGCATCAGCGGTGGGCCGGTCTTTGCCGAGGATGGCCATGTCGTGGGCGTCAACAGCGCAGCGACGGACCGGCGCGGGCGCATCTTGACCACGGCCCCTGACGCGATGATCCGGCTCGTTCAGGCGAGCCGCGCCGTCAATGATCAGCCGGTCGCCTATCCCTTCGCCGGGCTCGCCGATGCCGAATCCCGCTTCGCCTCATGGCTGGAGCAGGGCGTAATCCGCCGCATCTTCTGCGACGTGGATGATGCGCCCCGGTTGACGGCGGCTCAGCCGAAAGGCTAGGCCGCGCGAAACGAAGGATCTGAAACAGCCATGAGCGACACGCCCCCCGACCGCCTCTCCACCAACCCGCGCAGCCCCCATTTCGACATGGACGTGCTGCAGCGTGGGATCGGCATCCGCTTCAAGGACCGCGTCCGCAACGATGTCGAGGAATATTGCATTTCCGAAGGCTGGATCCGCGTCGCCGCCGGGAAGACCAAGGACCGCCACGGCCAGCCGCTGACGATCAAGCTTACCGGCCCGGTGGAAGCCTGGTTCGAGCGCGGGGCAGAGGGCGAAGAGGAAACGGCCGCTGACGCTGAGTGAGCAGGCGTCTCGGCACTTAACAACAACATCTGTTCGCTTCGAGCAAAGATCGGCTAGGCGTCCCGCTTTAAGTCGGCACCACCTCAAACCCGTTCGCCCTGAGCCTGTCGAAGGGCCCTACTTCCTTTTTAAGAAAGGAAGGGCTTCGACAAGCTCAGCCCGAACGGGTTGAGTGAGTCAGATTAAACGAACCCTGCTCTCACCCGTTACCGCAGCCGCGCATCCCGCTTCACATCAGCGATAATGTCCCGCAGTGACCGCCCGGAAGGCGCGGCATCCGCAAACTGCATGGCGCGCATATCCATCTCCAGCTTCGGCTCACGCGCTGCCTTCCGCAAGGAACGGCCGAGGCTCGCAAGCCGCGTTGGCGTCTCTTCCCCATCCGCCTTGAAAACCGCCTTCGAAGGCTTCTCAAAATCCGCATCAGCCTTGGCAAAACGCACGCTCGTGCCAAGGGCCGGATCAGCCTCGAACGCGCGCAGCTGCGCTTTATCAGGATAGATGAAGCCGAAAGTCGGATTGGTCCGCGCGCCCATCTGCGCCGTGGGACTGTGCCAGACGCGCACCTGGCTCCAATCGCCCGCTTCGGACACGTCGAGCGCCAACACATCTTCCTCGATCGCGCCGGGCACCGACCAGTTGGCATGGCGGATCAGCACGCGCCGCTCATCCAGCACCTTGCTGACCACTGCGACATGGCCAAGCACCATCGGGCCATAGGGCCGGAAAGCCATGACAGCGCCACGCCGGGGCACATGGCCGCGCGCGTAGCGTTTCTCTGCCTGTTCCCACCATGTCAGCGCATCGCCCCGGATGTTCACGCCGGACACGATCCGCGCATAGGGAACGCACTGCAAAGCCGTCGCGCCCCACAGTGGAGCCGCGCCGAGCGAAGCCAGCAGCAAAGCCGCTCCGCGAATATATCGAAACATTTTTGCGACCTCAAAATATTGAGAATCGCCCCACCGCCGGTCAAACTAGCCAGCAGCGCTTAGAAAATAGTTAAGAGCTTAGAAAGCAGCGCCAGCGGCAGCAGCGGCCGTATTCGCGCGGTCGGCCATGGCGATCTGGACCGGTGCGGCCTCACGGGTATGGCCGGGATAGATGAAACCCTTGGCCGCGTTGGAGCGCAGGCCAAGGCCACCGATCGGGCCGTACCAGACGCGCACGTCGGTCCAATCATTGTTGGGCGATACGTCGATCGCGCGCACATTACGCTCGATGCCACCGCGATAGGACCAGTTGGCATGGGTCAGCAGCACTTCGCGGTCGTTGACGACCTTGCTCACCATGGCGACATGGCCAACGGGCATCGAACGGCTGGCAGAAAACGCAAGAACAGCGCCCTCGCGCGGCTCGTGGCCACGATCATAGCGACCTTCTGCCTGACCCCACCAAGTGTTGGCGTTGCCGTGGATTTCGATACCGGAAACCTGGCGCGCATAGGGTGCGCACTGGAGAATGCCAGCGGCGGCAGGAGTCACGATCAGGGCGCTGAGCGCAAGCATGGCAGTCGCGATAATTGCGCGAAAAGCACCGATCATGTGTGAAACGACCCCCGACTTGTTGTGCATTTTCAACCCCGTGGCGTCCTTAAGGCAGGGCCAGGATGAATTGAGAAGCGTCGAGCGGTGAGTTGTGGGCGCTGCGGGTTAACCTGCGGAACGAATAACATGGCCCGCAGTTACGATTAACCTTGTTGCATTAGCCAAGTCACTGAAAAGACTATCTTCTGTCCCGGTCATCCAGACCTGGCCGCCGGTTTCCGTTAACCTGTCGAACAACGCAGCGCGGCGCGACGGGTCGAGATGAGCCGCCACTTCATCGAGCAGCAGCACAGGCGGTTGTCCTCGATGAGCCGCGACCAGCCCCGCATGGGCGAGCAGGATGGACAGCAGCAACGCCTTCTGCTCCCCGGTCGAACAAAGCGACGCCGCCTGCCCCTTGGCCGCATGGACGACCGAAAGGTCCTGCCGGTGCGGCCCGGACAAGGTGCGCCCCGCTGCCGCGTCCCGCCGCCGCTCGCGTGCAAGCCGTCCGGAAAGCGGCCCGTCGCCTCCCTCATCCCCCTCGATCGCCAGCAGTGGGCGGGCGAAAGGCTCGTCCGGCTGCCCCTCAAGCTCCACGCCAAGCCGCGCCACAAGGTCGGCGCGCGCAAAAGCCAGCCGCTCGCCATGCTCCTCCATCTGCGTTTCCAGCGCCGCCAGCCAGGATGGATCAGCACGCGGCAAGTCGGACAACAGCCGGTTACGCGCCCGCATCGCCGCCTCATAGCGCGCGCTATGAACCGCGTGCTCCGGATGCAAAGCCAGCGTCAGCCGATCAAGAAAGCGTCGCCGCCCGCCGGGGCTGTCCATGAACAGCCTGTCCATCGCAGGCGTCAACCACATGATCGCCAGATGATCCGCCAGCGCATTGGCTGATGAGGCGACGCCGCCAATCCGCACCTGCCGCCGGTCCGGCGCCTGGGCCGAAGTGCCGGTGCCGATCACCGCGCCGTCCACCTCCGCCGCGATGCCGAAGCTGCCCGGCCCGCTCTGCCGCGCCATGTCGCGCAACGCAGCACCGCGCAAGCCACGGCCGGGCGCCAGCATCGACACCGCCTCCAATATATTGGTCTTGCCCGCCCCATTCTCTCCCGTCAGCACGATGAAGGCATGATCGGGAAGGATCAGCGCATCCGCATGGTTGCGGAAATCGCTTAAGGTCAGGCGGCCGATCATCGCCCCGCTCTAGCGAGGCAAATGCCAAACGGAAAGCGCTTCAGCAGCGCTTGCGCGTCACCGCCACGCCATCATTGACGATGGTGAGTTCCCGGCCATTGGCTGAAGGACGCAGCTCCAGCTTCTTGGTCCAGCTGTCACCCTCCCCCGTGAAGGCCGCGTCCACGCGCAGCTTGCCACCGTTTGCCCGCGTGACCCCTTTCACGGTGCCGACGCTTTCATGGAAGATCAGGCTGTCCGGCGTTACCTTGAGCTCCAATTCAGCGGAACGGTCTCCGCAGCGATCGTTGAGACCCGTCCAATTTCCCTGCAAGCCAGCAGGGATCGAGCCGATTTTCGCAGGAACAGTGGACTTTTGGGGCGAATCCGCCGCTGCTGCATTAGCCGCTGGCTTGGGCTGCGCCTCATTGCCCGCCGCTAGGGTTTCATCCTGCGTGGGCGTCTCATTGCTGACATCATAGGTCGCCTGCTCATCGACGATGTTGGTCGACATGCGGGGCTGCTCCCCACCCTTGTCGTCACAGGCAGCGAGCAGCAGCAGGGGCATGGCGAGAAACAGGCGCATCCGTAATGAACCGGCCGGGCGCGCATGGGTTCCCGCTTCAGGCTTGCCAGCCGCGCGGAGAGGGGCCATCACTTCAGCACAGCCGCAATGGATGGAGACGGGTGATGATGAAGCGCGCGATGATCGCGATGGGCCTTGCCGCCAGCTTGCTTGGATCGACCGGCGCGATGGCGGCGCTCTCGGCCGGGGCGAAGGCGCCCGATTTCACCACGCGCGGCGCGCTGGCGGGCAAGACCTTCACCCTCACCCTGTCGCACCAGTTGAAGCGCGGCCCGGTCGTCCTCTATTTCTTCCCGAAGGCTTTCACGCCCGGCTGCTCGGCCGAGGCGCGCGAGTTCGCGACGCATATCGATGACTTCAAGAAGGCGGGCGCAACCGTGATCGGCATGTCGGCCGACCCGGTGGATGACCTTGTCGCCTTCTCGACCAAGGACTGCGCTGGCAAGTTCGCCGTAGCCTCCGCCGGGCGTGACATCATTTCGGGCTATGACGTCGCGCTCAAGATGGCACCAGGCGTAACCGACCGCACCTCTTATGTGATTGCGCCCAACGGCCGGATCGTCTTCGTCCATAGCGAGATGAATTATACCGGCCATGTGAAGAGCACGCTCGCCGCCGTCCAGTCGATGAAGGCGAAATAGGGCATACAGCGGAATACGCTCATACCTCCGTTCGCCCTGAGCCCGTCGAAGGGCTCAGCCCGAACGGGGATCTTTACTCCCTCTTCCCATCACCCTTCACATAGCGCCCAAACCACTCCAGCGTCGCCGCCCAGGCTGCCTTCGCCGCCGCCTCATTATAGCTCGGCCGGTAATCCGCCATGAAGCCATGATCGGCCTCCGGATAGACGGTGATCGCATCCGGCGGCGACTTGCCCGCCTTCTTCAGCGCCGCCCGCATCGTCTCGACATCGGCAACAGGGATACCCTTGTCCAACCCGCCATATTGCCCGAGCACCGGCGCCTTCAACGCTGCGGCCTGCTCAACCACGCTCAACGGCTGCAACTCTGTCTTGTCGCTCACCAGCCGCCCATAAAAGGCGACGCCCGCATCCAACTGCGCGCTATGCGCGGCGTAGAGCCACACGACGCGACCGCCCCAGCAAAAGCCGGTAATGCCCCGCCGCGCCGCGTCGCCGCTATGCTTGCCTGCCCAATCATAAACCGCATCGATGTCGGATAGCACCTGCGCATCAGGCGCCTTCGACACAATGCTGCTGATCAGCTGCTTGATGTCGGCGATCTTGGTCGCATCGCCATGGCGCGCGAACAGATCAGGCGCGATCGCATAATAGCCCTCTCGCGCGAAGCGGCGGCACATGTCGCGAATCCATTCATGCACGCCAAAAATCTCATGTACCACGACGATGACCGGCGCGTTCTTCGCCTTTTCCGGTCGTGCCACATAGGCTGGCACCGAAAATCCGTCGCTCGCCGCGATCGACACCCTCTCCTCGGCCAGCCCCTCCCCCGATGTCTGGACGGCGCTGCTCGAAACAGGGCGGCAGGCGGCGGCGAAACCTGCGGCGAAGGCTCCGGTCATCAGCAGCTTGCGCCGATCGAGCCCGCTACTGTCGATCCAGCTGCGATCTTCGGGTAGGCGATCCACCGCTGGCGGTGCTGCATTGTCATGGCTCATAAAGCATCCTCTCCGCTGCCCCCACGTCACAAACTATAGGCTGGGCGGGCGCGCGCAAGCGGGTCAGCCAAGGAAGTCCCCGCTTACGATCCGTTCCAGCCCCGCAACACTGCGCGCATAGACATAGGTCCAAGCTTCGACGGGCGCGTCAGCGCTACGCACCATTATCCGCTCACGTCGAAACTCATGGGGAGCAGGAAAATGCGGCGCGCACTCCTCATGCTCATCAAGCACGGAAAAGATCGCGTCGGCATCAGGCAGCCGGAACAGTTCACCTGTGACAATTCCGTCAGGTCCGGGGACAAAGCCCGGATAATAATCCACCCGGTAGAGTGCGCCACTCGCAACGGCAGCACCCGCAAACTGCGCCACCGATGCCAGCCAGCGCGCCATCTCTCCTGCAAAAGCGGGACGAAGAGATCCATAAACGAAAAGCAGCGACTGGCTCATTTCACGAAGGCGCTAACAATAAAAAAGCCGCCCTGGCAACAGCCGGGCGGCCTTTTTGAAATTCCTCAAGATGAGGAATAAAAGGAGCGATCAATCGCTCAGGCGTAAAGCACCGAGTAGAAGGTCAGCAACTGTGCGCCAACCGCAACCATCAAAGCAACGCCCTGCATAGTGTGCCGCATGTTTCGTTTCCTGCAAATTTTGTTTTGCGCCCTGTTTGGACAAGGGCGCATATGATGGAAGACGCCCTCCGCCTCAATCGCAAAGGGCGCGTTCGCAGTTGCAGCAAACGCAACGGTCGCTGTTACTTCAATGCAACGATCATCGCCTGAGCGGCGGCGGGCGCACGGACTTTGGCCCCACTGATGAAGAAAACGAAGACGTCGCCCGTATCCGCCATGCTTTTCGCGCTTTTTTTCCAGCCCCCGATATCTTCGGTCGAGTAGCCCGTGGCTTCCTCTTCCCGCGTGCGCATCAGGCGGAGGTAGGAAAAGCCTACATCATGGCCCTTGATCGTGGGATATTCATCATGATCGGCCAACACCACCGCCGCACCCGCATCGCGGGCAAGTTGCAGAAAAGCCGGATCATCAAAGCTTTCATGCCGCACCTCCAGCGCGTGGCGCAGCGGCACGCCATCGACGCTGCCGGGCAGCAGCTTCAGGAACGCGCCGAAATCCTCCGGGTCGAATTTCTTGGTCGGCATGAATTGCCACAATATCGGGCCCAGCCGGTCGCCCAGTTCTGCGATGCCCTGCCCGATGAACTTGGCGATGGACTCATCCGCTTCGGCCAACACTCGCCGGTTGGTGCAGAAACGCGAAGCCTTCACCGCGAACTGGAAGCCATCCGGCACCGCCTTTGCCCAGTTGGCGAAGGTCGCGGGCTTTTGCGTGCTGTAATAGGTGGCGTTGATTTCCGTCGCGGTCAGATGCTGGCCGACATAGGCCAACTCGTCTTTCTGCCGCAGGCCTTCGGGGTAAAAGGTGCCGCGCCATGGCTCGAACGTCCATCCGCCTATCCCTACCCTGATGCGTCCCGCTGCCATGGCAATCTCCTTCCGCGCCCATATTGTCGGCTGACCGGGACGAGGAACAGGGGAAATGTCAGGGCGCTGCCTTGCGCCGCAATCCGATCAGCCATGGCTTCACCCCGCGCGTCGGCCGCGCCGTGCCGTCGAGCCGCTTTGCACGGATGATCTTCACCGGCTTCACGATCATCTGCCCACGCATCGGCCCCGACCCGCAGCAGCTCGGCATGGCGAGGATGCGGCGCACGACATCCATGCCCGTCACCACATGTCCGAAAGCGGCATAGCCGATATAGTCGCCGCGCGCATCCATGTTGGGCCTGGCGCCAGCGGTGATGAAGAAATTGCCCATCGCCGAGTCCGGCCGGTTGGGCCGCGCCATCGAAATCGTCGCATCAAGGTGGCGGATGCCCGTCTTGCTCGTCGGCTCATGCGGGATCGGCGGCAGCGAACGGCGCGCATCCGTATCGATCCCGCCCTGGATCAATCCCAGCTTCGCATCACTCTTGCGCCGAGCCGCGCCGTAGAAGGTGACGCCATCGAACCGCCCATCATCAACATAGGCCAGGAAATTGGCCGAAGTCCGCGGCGCCCGCTTATTGTCCACCGCCACCACGATCGTGCCAGCCGTCGTCTCGATCGCCACCCGCGTATAGCCCGGCGTCGGACGGTTGCCCGGCAAACTCCATGCCGCCGCCGGGTTCAGGAACAGCAGCAGCAGGACAAGCGCGCGCAGCGATGCGGATATGGTCAACGGTTGAAGCACCGATCATCGAACTGAAGTGGCGGAGAGGGAAAGCTCCAATTTGTTGACAAATTACACTCATATGTGCAATTCCTTCTGAAAGGCTTTCCAATCCGGGGTCAAACCTACCAGGCAAAAAACACTCGGCATTCGATAGAGAATTAAGACGAAAACCAAGTAAGGAGAGATGTGATGGAATTGCCGTTCGGTGCTGATCAGGACATCGACTTTATGTTTCTGAAGTTGATCGTCCACGACATCGACAAATCTGAAGCCTTCTACAAATCTGTTTTCGGACTTGTGGAAATGAATCGGATGGAAGCGAAAATCACTGGACGCGAAGTCATAGAGATCGTTTACCAGCCTACTTATAAGGGTGGCCCGTTGTTCATTCTGGCGAGCTTCCCCGGAGACACGCAGCCTGCCCGCAACGAAGCGATCATCGGCTTTGCGAGCGGAGACTTCGACGCCTGCTTGCAGCGTATAGAGAAGGCGGGCGGAAGCGTGGCAGAAGACCGGACGGTCCCCGACTTCGGGCGCACTGCCTTTGCGAAGGATCCCGAAGGGCATCTCCTCCAGATCAGCCAGCGGCAGGGTTGAGTGATATGCAAGGCCTTATGGAGAGGCGCCGCAGATCACTCCCTGATCGGGCGTTGTTCGACCAATTGCATCTGACGGTCGCACCGGGCGATCATTATGGCCTTGCATTCCCTATTTCGCCGGAGATGCTGGTGGAGTTCGGCGCAGCGTTTCTGACGGAGGCTTTCCGGGCTTCGGGCGTGATGTCCGCGGACAATGAAGTTACCGGAATAGTCGCAATGAGGCCGATCAACGTGCCGGGTGCTTCGCAGCGTGCGCTGCTCACCGTTGCCTATGCACGGGACGAGCCGGGTTTGCATGCCGACCTGTTCGTCAAGTTTCCGCCCGCCGATCCAGACTATAAGTACGGGCTCACCCGGCTCGGCAGCGGGGAGATCGACTGCAGCGGCTTGCGGGGCAAGTCGAGCTTCCGGTTACGACAGCCAAATATTATTTCGGCGATTATTCCGCATCGACGACCAATTATATCCTGATAACCGAGTGCATTCCCTTTGGTGTGGGGCCGATCGAACCGGCTTACCGGAAGGGATATGACCATGAGATCGGTGATGTCGAGGAACATTATGTTCTGCTCGCTCGGTCGCTGGCCAGACTGGTGGCGGCCTATAAGCGGGGCGATCTTGGACCGGGCATCGACCGCCTGTTTCCCTTCGGTGCAGCAGCGCGGGACTTCGAGCCGATGCCGGATGCGGAGGCGAAGGTGGCGCGGCTGGCAAGGTTCGTCACCCACACCGCGCCGCAGCTGTTCGTGGCCGAAGCCGCGCAACCCGGTTTCATGGAGCGTTGGATAAACGACGTCTTGTTCGGGATGGCGCACAAGGATGCGGTCGTCGCGAGCCTGCATGCGGACCCGGATTATACGGGCCTTTGTCATCCCAATCTGAACATCGATAATGCCTGGTATTGGCGCGATCCGTCAGGACAGCTTCAGATCGGCCTGCTCGATTGGGGCGGCGCCGGACATATGAGCATCGCCCAGGCGATAAGCGGGATGATGATGATGCCGCAGCCGGAAAGATATGGCGAGCTTCTCAAGCTGGTATTCTCAACGTTCGTGGAGGAGTTGGCCGACAGGTCGGGAGTCATGCTAGATCCTTCCGAACTGCGCATTCAGTTCAAGGCATCGCTCTATTCGACGGCGATATGGATGATAGTGGACATGCTGCCCGATATCTTCGACCAGATACCCGCCGAACACTGGTCAAGCATGAAGGATCGAACGGATCCGCTGCTGGAAAGCAGCGGATTGCTCTCCGCCATCATATGGGTCGATAACATCCTGCGGGAATGGTGCGGCGGCATGACGCCGGGCGACGCATGCCGGGAAATACTGGCGCGTTCCGCCGTTGGGGAAGCTGCTGTCGAGGTCTTGGCTCCGGGCTGAACCTAAGGATCAGGATATCTCATGCCACACGTCACGGCGATCCGTCATCTCGCCTTTGAGGACCTAGGCGCGTTCGAGCCCCTGCTCGAAACGATGGGCTTCCATATTCAGTATCTCGACGCGGGCGTCGACGACCTCAGCGTTGCGGGAGGAGCGGAAACCGATCTGCTGGTGGTGCTGGGCGGCCCGATCGGAGCTTATGAGGAGGAGCGCTATCCTTTCCTGACCAGCGAGATCCGCCTTATGGAGCGGCGCCTGTCTGCGGGGCTCCCGACAAAGGGCATATGCTGTGGGGCGCAACTCATGGCGCATGGCCACCGCTGACCTCCTGTGCGGTCGGCGGGGCTGCTGTGTATATCGCATGCAAGCTGGCAACCCGGATTGAGCCTGCTGCTGCCATCACGGTGGAATTTAGATGACCGAGCTTCGTCCCGATCAATATGTCACGACGCTGGAAGAGTTGGAGGCGCTTTATGGTGCCGTAGCGCAGCCCGCGATCACAAAGGAGGTGGATCATATCCACCCGATCTACCGGCAATTCATCGAAGCTTCTCCATTGGCAGTCCTGGCGACCACGGGACCCGGAGGGTTGAATGTTACAGCCCGCGGCGACCCCGCGGGGTTCATCCATATCGAAGACGAGCACACTCTGATCTTGCCCGATCCTCGAGGTAATAACCGGGTCGACAGTCTGCGGAACATCCTTGCAGATCCGCGGGTGGCTTGCTGTTCTTCATACCAGGCGTCGGAGAAACCTTGAGGGTTAACGGCACGGCAAAGATCATTGCGTGCCCGGATTATGTCGATCGGTTCGCAGTGTCGGGGAAGGCGCCCAAGACGGTCCTTTGCATTGACGTGAAAAGCGTGTTGTTTCAGTGGATGCGGGCGGTGATGCGCTCCGAAATATGGAAGCAGGAGAGCCAGGTGGATCGAAAAAGTCTGCCAAGCGTCGGCACCATTCTGCGCGCGCTCTCCCAAGCGGCAATCGACGATCAGGTCTATGATCAGGAAGCGCCACAGCGGCTGGCCAACACCCTCTATTAGCGCGAAGGGCGGCGGTGATCGGGATGCAGGCCCGGCAGTGTCTTGAGGCTTCCTGCATTTTCCACCTCAAGCCGATCCCGCTTGCTACCAAGCAAATAACAGTGCAAAATGTAATTGAGTTGTTGGACAGTCTGAGCCGCATCTTTCCTATGCAGGGAAAGAATGGGGCATGGGTAACATGCTAAAAAGCGGAGCAAAAGCTCAGCCAGCCTAAGGAGAGGTTCGATGGTATCACCTGAACGACGCCGCCCCATGACGCCGATCGTGCCGCCCCAGCCGATCAGCGACATATTCACCGATGATGAAAATGCGCGGATGATGGACATCCTGCGCACTCAGGGGCCGTGGCGGTTGATCCAGGCCCTCCACTTCAATTCGGCGGAAGAGATGCTTGCCGTTTCCAGCCCGTCCGGTGCGCCGGAGGAAGGCGTGACGCTATCGGATCTGCTGACCCCTGCTTTCCGTGGCACGTTCGGCAATAACGGGCTCCCTTATATCGATGAGGCGCATGAGATTTTCTATAGCCGCAGGCTGCTGGACATGGTGCGCAAGATGCACGGCGCGCGGTACGGTGCGCCCTATCTGTTCCAGTTCAACATCAATGCACCCTCGCACGGCCTTGATCCGGGTCATTTCGATGGCCGCAGCTGGCGCGGACTGGATCCCACCAACATGCCCGCATGGCTGGGCGCGGTCATGGCCAAGTCCGGGCTGTTCGACGCCTGGGAGGTGAAGGCTGGCCAGGTCATTGCCTGGTATTACAACTCGGACATTGACGGCGGCTTCACCTATTGGCCGGATGGCCCCGATCGCGCGCCGCAGCGGCTGTCGGCTCCCATCTGGAATCGCGGCCTGATTACCGACAACGAGCATATGTTCCACCGGGGCGAAGCATCCGGGCCGCTGGAAAAGCGCGGCGTGTCGGGCATGACGCTGCAATCGATGGTCGAGGCGGATGGCGAAGACGGATGGCGCATCATCGATGGCGATCGGGTTCTCGCCCGCTACGAGGCCAGCGACATGCGCACGCTCTTCCACTATAGCGCGCATGTGTTCACCGACATGGCGGACCTGAAACGCTTCTACGACCATACCGACGACCTGACGACCGACCAGGCTTTCGACGTCATGATCGCGGACCTGAAGGCGAAGGGCATCCCCGTCGCCACCCCGACCGATCCCATGTCCGATCCCGCCTTCATTGCAACGCTTACGGCAGCCTATGCGACGTCGCCGACCAGCTATCACCCCGAAGCGCCGCTCGAAATGCGAACCAAAATGGCCGCATGATGGCGCGCACTGGCAATAGATGCTCCCGTCAGCGTGCGTGGAGCGGGTACCGGGCTGGTTCTTAATCGACCAGCCCGGCGTCAGCTAACGCGCCATCCGTTCCGCGATATTCCGGTTCGCCCCACATCTGCGACGATCAGCACATCGCGGGCAAACGTCCCTGAAGTGGATCACTCGCCTCATACGCTCGGCCTATCCTCAACGCGAGATGCTCATCGCGTGGGCGGCAGACGATCTGCAGCGACGTGGGACTGCCGTTTGCGGTCAGGCCATTGGGCAAGGCCAGTGCGCAAAAGCCCAACTGGTTGACGAAGCGGGTGAACATGGACGGGTTCGTGGACTCATCGACCGCCGCCAAGGGAATGGCGGGTGTCGCGGTCGTTGGCGTTAAAAGCGCGTCATAACCTTCCAGCGCTGCCAGCATCGATCTGTTATTCTGTCGCGCCCGCTCGCGCGCAAGAATATAGCTACGTGCCGGAATGGCTCCCGCGAGCAAGCGAGACCGGACCGCCGGATCCATTTGCGTGGCCGGATCCTCGGCAATCTCTCCGTAGAGGGCGTAGGCTTCCGCCATCATGATCTCGGACTCCCGCTGAAAGTCGCGCAAGCTGCGCGGCAGATCGATCACCGACACCTCTGCGCCCAGCCCCTCGAAATATCGCAGTGACGCCCGGTAGGCTTGCGCCAGTTCAGCGTCGACGGCCTCCAGTTCGGCCGTACCGATCGCCGCCAGGCAGAGCCCGCCCACACCCGCGCCCAGGCTGCTCGCATGCGGGCGCGCGACTTCTGACTCCTCCACAAGGGCATCGAAGAGCAGCGCCACGTCCGCAACAGTGCGGCCCATCGGCCCTGCCGTATCCAAAGAAGGGCTAAGAGGCATGATGCCCTCGGCACTTATCAATCCCCGGGTGGTCATCAGTCCTACGATGCCGTTGAACGACGCCGGGATGCGCACCGATCCGCCGGTATCGGTGCCGACCGCCAGCGTCGCCATGCGCGCAGCAACCGCCACTCCAGAACCGCTCGATGATCCTCCCGCGACATGGTGCTCGTCCGCGAACCACGGATTGCGTGGACTGCCGAGATGCGCATTCGTGCCCCAGCCTCCCAACGCGAATTCGACAGTGTGCGTTTTTCCGAGCAGGATCGCACCATTTGCTGTCAGCCGCTGAACCATATCCGCCGTTCGCGGAGCGATGCGACCGGCCAAAGTCGCGGAACCGCCAGCGCAAGTCTTGCCCTCAACGTCTATAAGATCCTTTATCGCCACCGGCACGCCATCAAGTGGCCCCCACGCCCGTCCTTCAACATGTCTTCTGCCCGACCCAGCCGCTGCTTCCATGGCTTCGCAGGAAAAAATTTCGCTGTAGGCATGGAGTTCGGGGTCCAGCGCGGCGATCCGCGATAGATGCGCTTGAACAACATCTACCGGCGTAAACCGCCCTGCCCGATAACCATCGCGCAGCTCGCATGCTGACATGAAGCATAGCGGATCATGCTGGACGCTTTGAGTTATCAAACTTGCTCTCCGCTCATCGGTTCGAAATTCCATTGGGACGTCATCATCATATTCCCGTCCGGCCGTCATGCGCGATCCTTTTGCGCAGCCGCCGGATGGAGATGATCGTCAAAGGCAATTCCAGATTATGGAACTACCCGCTCCAATGCGACGGGAATAGCGCTCATCTTGGGCATCCCCGTATAAGGATCGAAGACGGCACCCCCATCGATCAGCTGATTGACGTTGCTGCCGATCTTGTGGGCCTGGCCCTCATCGTTCGGGATCCCTCCGAAATTATGGCTCATCGCAACGACGCCGGGGCGAAGGCTGCCATCGGCGCGGGCAATCGCCTCCATTGACGAGTAGGGTGATCTGATACGCAGAAAGTCGCCGGTGGCGGCATCCAGCTTTTCCAGATCGGTGGGATGCATGAACAGGGGGTTGAACGCTTCCCGGCCGTTGATCGCGTCCACATTATAGGCCGAATTATGGACGTGCATCATCCGCCGCGTCACCAGCCGAAACGGATAGCCCTCCGGTTCATACCAGGAATCGGTCGAAGACTGATCGAAGCGGCGCGACAATTCTTCCATCATTTCGGGATGACCAATCTGCAACCGGCCTGTCCAGCCCGCTTCCTTCGGCACAACATGGACGCGCGGCTCGGGATAAAGCGCCCCCCGGCCCAGTGCCTCCACCTCCGACAAGGGGATGCGAGACCCGGCGCACATAATCTCCAGAAGCTGGTCAGCGGATGGTGTCGACCCGTTATCGCCTGCAGGAATCGGCATACCGAAATAGTTGAGCTTGTCCTGCAATCCCAAACGCTGGGCAATGCCATGGAAAAACGCCCAATCCGCGATTACGTCGCTCCCCTGCGGAGGCTCGACCACGGGCGCCGTGTGCTTGCCATAGGCGTGCGTGAGGCCGAACAGTCCCATCATCCCCCGCTGATCGTGATGCAGGAGCACGCTCGCCATCTCAAAGCTGATCCGGGGCGCGATGACATAATCCGCATATCTTGCCGTCTGGCTCATAAACGGATCGACTTGCACCAGCAGCTCGAGATTTTCCATGGCGGCAACGGTTTTTTGCTGGTCCGGCCAGGCCGCGACCGGATTGCCGCCGCAACTGATCAAGGCGCGGATTTGGCCCTCGCCTTCGAGCAATATCTCATCGGCGACCGCCATCACTGGATGGCCGGCGCAGGTCCCGGTGAAACCCCGCATGCGCAGCTTCTTTGATTCATCTCGCGCCGGGAATGGCGGGTTTGCCTGAGCCTTGAACGGACGAAAAGGCGAAAGTGCGCCTGGATTGGTTACTTCATCCCCTGCCCGAAGATATCGGCCGCACAACGTCGTCAGGCACAGGATCATATATTCGAGCAAGGTTCCATACTGGGCCATGTTCGCCCCGGTTCCGGCCATAACATAGGCCTTCTTCGCACCGGCGTAGGTCCGTGCCGCCGTCACGATATCGGCTGCGTCGATGTCGGCCATGTTGGCGACCGCGGCAGGCGTGAACGGGGCAACAGCGCCGCGAAGTGCGTCCAGCCCGTCAGCCTCTTCGGCCACGAAATCGCGATCGTACAAATCTTCTTCGATAATGACGTGAATGATCGCGGCCAGGATGGCGATGTCGTGGGCTGGCTTGGGCTGGATATGCAATTGCGCGCGCTGGGCGACATCGGTGCGGCGCGGGTCGATAACGATCAGCTGCATGCCGCGCGCAAGAGATTCACCGAGCCACTTTCCAGGATTTCCCACCGGGAATCCGGCAAAGCTGATCAGAGGATTGAGGCCGATCAGCATGACCGCGTCTGCGTCATGACCATTCTGGATCGGCGCATCCCAAGTGCCATGGAACGCCTCGGCGGTGAGCTTGCCGCCCTGGTCGATCGTCAGCGGGGTCAGAAACCACGACGACCCGATCGCGCTGCAAAAAGCCATGCTCATCAGCACGTTCAATGAACTCGAATATACAGAATTGGTGCTCATGTAGGTGGCGACTGCATCCGGTCCGTGCCGGTCGGTGATGAGCTTCAGCTTTGCGGCGATCTCATCCATCGCCCGAGCTGTTTCTATGGGTGCATAAGTGCCGTCCGGCTGCCGTTTCAGCGAGTGAAGCAGGCGATCGGGACTGTTGAAGAACGCTGGTTGATTCCGACCCTTGACGCACACGAAGCCCTTGAAGACCGGATCCTCCTTATCGCCGCGAACATCGACGAGACGGCCATCCTCGACGCCAACCTCGACCGCGCACGATTGCATGCAAAGGCGGCAATAGCTTGGGCGGGTTTCACGCATTCCACTCTCCTCGTATCCGACTGGCTATGTCGCATAGCTTCGCGTTCGACGTTGCAAACGAAACCACACCGCTCCGCCTCGGCTCGTCTTGCCGTTATCAAACAGATTGAAATGAAAATCTACTTTGGGAAGCGTTATCAATGGTTTTGAGGCGAGGCGGCACCACTCGCAATTGACTTCCTCGCCCGCCTATTGGACAGTTGTCATAGCAGGCGGAAAGCTTTGTCGATGGGAGAGCTATAATGGTTAAGAGCGACGCGAGGTTTTCTGCAACCAAGCTGAGGGTCGACGATCTTGAGAAGATGGCAAGCTTCTACAAAGCAGTATGTGGCCTCACGGAGCTAGCGCGCGTTACTGGAACGATCGGCGGGCGCGAGACCAACGAGATACTTTTCAACTTTCGCGGCGAAGGGCCACCCACCTTCGTGCTTCGTCGATTTGTCGATGATCCCAAACCCAGCAGCGACGGCACGGTGAACGTGTTCATCACCGAAGATCTCTCGGCCTTTATCGAACGGGCCATCAGCCATGGCGCCAAGATCGTACAGGAGCCCTACGTCAACGCCGAGTATAATATCAAGGTTGTCTTCATCACCGACATCGAAGGGCACTTGATGGAGGTCGTCGAGCTAATCTGATTTGGCGCGCCGCTGGAGCGATTTTCTCCACTATCGGCGCACTCCACCCATCGTGCTAGCGTGGACATAATCTTGGACTCGTCATATTTGGAATCAACCTGGGGTCGCAGCATCGTCAATCAGACTTGAGGTTACGGCTTGCATCAAACAGAAGCGTTGAATGACTGCTAAGCACGATGAAAATCTGGTCGCATTGAAGGCTGCAGAGCGCAAGGCTTTCGCGCTGCTGGACGCCATAGAGGCTGCGAGGCTTATCCTGCCGGGTCGCACGGAAATGGAAGTTGAGCGAGACATCTTCACGCTTGCAGTCAGCCAATTCGGCGTAACTGAACATTGGCATGATCGGGTAGTGCGCGCAGGCATCAACACCTTGTGTACTGCAGCGGAAACCGCCCCCAATCGCACGATCGGCGACGACGATATCGTTTTCATCGATCTCGGTCCCGTGTTCGGAACGTGGGAAGCCGATGTCGGGCGTAGTTATGCAGTTGGCGCGGATCCAAGGAAGCACGGGCTTTGCGCTGATCTCTCTGCAGTGTTTGATGCCGTCAAAAGCAGGTTTCATGAAGAAGTCGATATCACGGGCGCTGAGCTTTTTGCCGCGGCCCATGAAGAAGCAAATTGTCGAGGATGGCTCTTTGGTGGCAAGATAGCGGGGCATCTTGTAGGAAAGTTTCCTTACGCCCGGATGCAGGAGAGAAAGTTAAGTCTGATAAGTCCTGATAACAATATGCGAATGCGCAATACCGATGCTGCGGGAAAATCCAGGCACTGGATACTTGAAATCCATCTTGTATCGCCAGATTACAACTTTGGCGGATTTTATGAACGGCTTCTGGAGGGCTGATATCACGTTCGATCGACGTGGATCAACAAACCTTCATAATCTCGCAACCCTCTGCGCTAAGACACGATGGTAATTCAAACCAGATTTTTCGGAAAAGAACTATCGCTGGCGAATGGTCCAGCATGTTCTAGCGCTGGCATCGTCGAAGGCAGTCGGTGGAAAGGATAGTGCGGATCCATACCTACGGATATCATTGACTGCAGTTGTTCGTGAGCATCTGACGAGCGCGACTGCTTTTGCGCTCGCCCCCATGCGCGCAAAACGGTCGATAATGGGCGCGCGTTGCTGCCAGGCGGCTTCCGCGATGAGCAAACGGCAGGTTCCCGCACAAGCTGCCATTAGAAGCTTGACTGGCGAACGACGCAGGTTGGTCGGCAGAGGCCCCAGGGGATCCCAGCCGATCAGACCCGAAAGCGTTCTTCCGATGGCCGATCTGGCCATTGGAGAACCATCATGGAGATGTCTCAAACCGAACCCACCGCCGCCAAGAGGTACGTATGGAATGCCGGAAGAACCGTTGGCGCGAAGCGCGCTCTGAAACCGAAGTAAATTTGGGAAATCCGGTTCTACCTCAATCAGCGCCGTCGGCTGCGAGATCGGGCACTGTTCGATCTAGGCTCAGGACTCATTGATTGAGCCAGAATATGACAGTTGCAGCGATGCAGATGGCGGACATGAAGGTGTGGGCACAGCGATCAT